>NZ_RAWI01001277.1 GCF_003612125.1 Corallococcus praedator | reverse complement strand
GGCGACGACGAGTCTCTCGAGGTGTGGTCGCCGATGATCAGCCAGATCACGATCAAGAACTCGCCGCTCTGGAAGACCGACCCCGACCAGCAGCTCGCCTACTACTCGGGGCGATCCTGGGTGCGGCGCTACAAGCCCGAGATGCTGCTGGGCATCTACGACGTGGACGAGATGGAGGGGGTCCGCGTCGGCCCGGAGGCGGCGCGCGACGTGACTCCCCGCAAGTCTGGCTTCGCCGCCAAGGCGCTCGGTGCCCGTGAGAAGCCTCCCGAGGAACCGTCGGAGACGGACGCCACCAAGATGCCTGACTCGTCCGTCGCCGATGCCGAGGTCGTCCACTGGACCGAGTCCGTGAACCCTCAGGACGGCTTCCCCGGCGCAGAGGCCTTCACCCAGGGCGCGCACGAC
>NZ_RAWI01001276.1 GCF_003612125.1 Corallococcus praedator | reverse complement strand
GGCGGCACCTTTGCGCTGAAGAACGCCGGCACCTCGTCGGCCATGCTCACCGACAAGATCAGCAACATCGCTGCCACCCGCGCCGACGTCTGCTCGGCCGGCGACTCCTCCTGCCTGATGCACATCGGCGGCGGACTGTCCCGCGGCGACACCGGCACCCGCACGGTGCATCTGGCGCAGATTCTGGCCTCTACCCGAAAGAACCCACTATGAGTCAGGGCATCGGCTACACGACACTCGGTTCCCGGTTGGAGACGACGAACGCCAGGCAGGGTGCAGCGGTTCCGCACCCTCAATGGGTCGACGCCGTCGACCGGGCCCGCCAACGATTGAGCACATTGTCCGAAACCGACAAACTGGCCATCGCCCTGCACGACTTCGCCGCCGTTGACGACTCCGGCGTCGTGC
>NZ_RAWI01001275.1 GCF_003612125.1 Corallococcus praedator | reverse complement strand
GGAGTGTTCCGATACAGTGGTTCGTCACTATGGAGGCAAGTGGTTTGGCGCTTCACTTGAATTCATGAAGTTCGACAGTCCGAGTGCACACTTCGTGCCGTTTTACATGGCGAAGGGCGCCGTGACTGGGGACTACGTGGCAACTGTGACTTTTTCCGACACTCACAAAGATTCCAACGGCAACACCCGTACGACGACGCGGAGCGTGCACATTCCTCGGCGGTCCCTGACTCATTCTTTCTTTCATCACAACACGCAAGTCTACGCAGGATACCGGCGAGATCCCAAACACGTGAGGATTCTACAAGGAGAGCATGTTCCGATGATTGCTCGAACCATAGACGACGTTGATTTGGCGCGTGCTGACGACTTGAATCAATTTGAAATGAGCCTCGCCACGTTGAACGG
>NZ_RAWI01001274.1 GCF_003612125.1 Corallococcus praedator | reverse complement strand
GTTAACGGGCGTGTATCAATGATTGCGTTCGGGGGGATATATGAAAAGCTTGAGAAATGGTTTCAGCTGTAAGGTTAGGCTGGCTGAGGTTGGCAAGAATGAATTCCTTGACCCTCATTAGGGAATCTCCGAACAAGTCTCCAAATGTGCTGAAATACGCCTGACCACCTGATCCGAGCCGCCCATGAGCCAGATGAGCTTTTCCGATTTCGAATATGCCGGCAAGCGCAAGCAGACACGCCGCGAACGCTTCCTCGCCGAGATGGATCAGGTCGTGCCCTGGACAGGTCTACTGGGCCTGATCGAGCCGTTCTACCCCACGGCCGGCGGTGGTAGAAAACCTTATCCTCTGGAAACCATGCTGCGCATTCATCTGTTGCAGAACTGGTTCTCCCTGAGCGACCCGGC
>NZ_RAWI01001273.1 GCF_003612125.1 Corallococcus praedator | reverse complement strand
GCCATGCACGCGGTGACCGGCCCCTACGCCGTCGAGATCCTGGAACGGCGGCTGGGCGCCCCCCCGGGGTCCGTCGTCAACGCCGTCCCCTCGCCCGACTTCGGCAGCGGCCATCCCGACCCGAATCCGATCTGGGCGGCGCCCCTCGTCGCGGCGATGATGGCGCCGGACGCGCCGGACTTCGGCGCCGCCTCGGACGGCGACGGCGACCGCAACATGATCCTCGGCCGGGGCGTCTACGTCACGCCCTCCGACAGCCTGGCGCTGCTCGCCGCCCACGCCCACCGCGCGCCGGGCTACCGGGGCGGGCTGAAGGGCGTCGCCCGCTCCATGCCGACCTCGGGCGCCGTCGACCGCGTGGCGGCGGCCCTCGGCGTCCCCTGCTTCGAGACGCCGACGGGGTGGAAG
>NZ_RAWI01001272.1 GCF_003612125.1 Corallococcus praedator | reverse complement strand
TAGTAAGCCAAGCGATTTTTGATTATCGTCAGCAGGCTAAATTTATTTTCGAGAATGAGACGGATAAAGTTGCTGATATAGCTGAAGACATCACCCGTGAAGCTCTTGACAGAATGGGGGTTTCTAAGATTGATCAGCGATTATTTGGCAAAGTAGATTATAAGAGGGCTAAGTATTTGTTTCTCCCGGACTTCGCTGTTCGACAAGCTTTATTTGTTGATTCCAAAGCAGAAGAAACCAGTGGGCAAGGAACTGCTACGTTACAAATTACTCAACTCTCTATGCGCGTTCGACAAACCCGCGCAGGTATCGTTTACGATGAACAAGGACGTTTACCAACGATTATTGACATAGGCAGTAATTCGTTTCTCACCACAACCAATTTTGTCAAATACAATTATACTGAAG
>NZ_RAWI01001271.1 GCF_003612125.1 Corallococcus praedator | reverse complement strand
CGCTCGATCCGATCCTCCACACCCGATTGACTTTCCTCCCCCCATGACCGCCAACCTCACACCCAATCCTGAACTCTCATTCACTCAAATCGCTACCGACGGGTTTGACGCCGACCATCCGCCCGACCCAAAGCTAATCGATAGCTGCGTCCACTGCGGCTTTTGCCTGTCAACCTGTCCGAGCTACCGCATTCTGGGCAAAGAAGCCGATTCGCCCAGAGGCCGCATCTACCTGATGGACGCGATCAACGAGCATGAAGCCCCGCTGGTTCCAACAACCTCACAGCACTTTGACACCTGTTTGGGTTGCTTAGCCTGCGTCACGGCCTGCCCGTCAGGAGTGCAGTACGACAAGCTGATTGCGGCGACTCGTCCGCAGGTCGAGCGGAATGTGCCGCGCAACCTGGG
>NZ_RAWI01001270.1 GCF_003612125.1 Corallococcus praedator | reverse complement strand
GTGTCGGTGATGCAGAGCATCGCCTTCTGCTTGACCTCCGCCGGCACGTCCGCGAGCGAAAGGTTCACGGCGTAGTCGGCGAGGACGGCGGACTGGGAGCGATGTCCGCTCCCGGCGGGCTTGGAGCCGCGCTTCTTGTCCGCAACAGCCGGCGATGCTTCTGCAACACTCATGTCGTGGTCTTTCTCCAGTTATTCGGCAGCCAGAGACACGGTCGTCATCTGGTTCATCAGGAAGCCGTACCAGACGGTCGGGCTCACCTTGATGCCCTGCACGTTGCTGCGGGCAGCGACGATGACCTTGTCGAAGTAGGCCGGGAGCATGGCGATGCGCTCCTTGATGATCATCTGCGCCGCGCGTTGCCCGAGCTTCTCGTACTCGCCCTGGTCGACGGTCGCGCCCATCTTC
>NZ_RAWI01001269.1 GCF_003612125.1 Corallococcus praedator | reverse complement strand
ATCTATGCCTATGCCCAAACCAGCCGTTGGGGGCATGCCATATTCAAGGGCACGGAGAAAGTCCTCATCCAATACCATGGCTTCATCGTCACCACGTTTACCCAAAACCAGCTGATCTTCAAAGCGTTGACGTTGGTCTATTGGGTCGTTGAGCTCCGAGAAGGAGTTGCAGATTTCTTTACCGTTGCAGATCGCTTCAAAACGCTCTACCAAGTGAGGTCTGTCTTCGTGGCGCTTGGCCAAAGGAGACATCTCTACAGGATAATCGGTGATGAACGTTGGCTGGATCAATAAAGGTTCGCACTTGGCACCAAAAATCTCATCGATGAGTTTGCCTTTGCCCATAGAAGGGTCTATGCCTATGCCCAGTTTTGTACAGGTCTCGCGGAGCTGTTCCTCGTTGTATTC
>NZ_RAWI01001268.1 GCF_003612125.1 Corallococcus praedator | reverse complement strand
CTCGGGTCGGGCGTCGATCCGAACTGGGCGGCGCAGCGCGAACAATTAATGTCTTAGCGCGGTAAGTTTGCGGCTACGGCAGTTTTGCGCCCCAATTTCGGTCATTAAGCAGTGGCCGTGACATTCCCGAAAGCTGCCGTCTCGTGACCGGAGGCTCGCCCGATCGCGACGGCCCACGGATGGACTCCTCACTCTAGGAGTTTTTCGATCGCATGCCGCTCCACCGTTGGACGAGTCATTTGACAGCTTGCCTGACCTAATTGGACCGCGTAGTCATTGTAAAAAGGGGGAATCGTATGCGTTTGAGTTTGTGGATGCCCATCGCGGTAAGTGCCACGCTGCTTGCATCGTGCGGCGGCGGCGGCGTTGGATCGGCGGGGTCGGTCCCAGTAACGCCTACTCCGAGTC
>NZ_RAWI01000126.1 GCF_003612125.1 Corallococcus praedator | reverse complement strand
CGTCCGCGCTTCCGTCCGGCGTGGGATCGCCGGCGCGTGGCGGGGTTCGCCGCCGCGTCCGCCGCCGTGGTGCTCGCCGTGCTGGCGGTGGTGCGTCCGTGGCGCGCGCCCGAAGCGCCCCGGGAGCTGCCCTTCGCGCTCGCGTCAGCGCGCCCCCTGGAGGGCCGTCCCAGCCACCCGGGCCTGGACGGCTACCGCGCCCTGGCCACGATGCGGGGCGGCGCGGCCGGGCGGCCGGAGCTGGACCTGGCGAAGCTGGCGGCGCTGGAGCAGCGCGGGGACCTGCACGGGATCGCGACGGCCTATCTGGTGTCCGGGGACTCCGAGCGCGCGGAGCGCATCCTGGAGGCACTGCCGCAGTCGCCCGCCGTCCAGGGAGACCGGGCGCTGGCGGCGCTGGACCTGGGCCAGCCGGAGCGCGCGCTGGGGCTGGTGGAGGCGGCGCTGGAGACCGCGCCGGAGGACCCGCGACTGCACTGGAACCGGGGGCTCGCGCTCCAGGCCGTCTCGCTGGAGCTGGCCGCCTCGGCGGAGTTCCAGCGGGTGGTGCAGGCCAAGGAGCCGGGGTGGAGCACGGAGGCGCAGGCGCGCGCGGACGGTCTGCGCCAGGGCGCGCTGGGGCGGCGCGACTCCTGGCAGGCGATGAACGCGGCCGGCATGGCGCTGGCGCTGGAGGGCACGCCGTATCCGGCCACGATGGCGCGGCGCAACCCGGACCTCGCGCGGCTGTACCTCTACCATGCGCTGCGCGCGGCGCCGTCCGCGGAGCGCGTGCGGGCGCTCCTGCCGCTGGCGACGGTGTTGGACGACGCCACCCGGACGAAGACGGCCACCGCCTATGTGGCGCGCGTGGCGGAGGCGGACTTCGCCCGGCGCGGCCCGCTGGCCCACACCTACCGCGCGGTGCTGGAGGGGACGGAGACGCTGGAGGGGGCGAAGGCGGACGTGTACCTCGCGAAGCTGCGGCGCTCCAACGAGCGCGACCTGCTGCTGGGCGCGCTGCTGTTGCTGCGGCAGGAGGATCAGCACGTGGAGGAGCTGGCCACGCTGGTGCGCCAGTCCGGTGAGCCCGCCTGGTACGAGGCGCCGCTCGCCCGGGGACGGGCCCAGGCCGCGCTGGCCCGGGGCGACACGGAGACGGCGGAGAAGTCCCTCACGGAGGGGCTGGCGTCGTGCCGGAGCGCGGGCTTCCAGTACCGCTGCGTGGACCTGCAGCAGCACCTGGCCGCGCTCTACAACCGCCTGGACCGGCGCAAGGAGGCCGAAGGGCTGGCCCGCTCCGCGCTGGAAGAGGCGTTCCGGACGGACAGCTGGTTCCAGGAAGAGGTGCTCCTGTCGGACCTGGTGACGAGCGCGCGGCTGAGCCACGCCCCGGCGCTGGCCCGCGCCTACCTGGACGAGTACGTCCAGCACGCGCCGGAGGACTGCGCGCGCCGGTCGGAGTACCACCACGCCCGGGCGCTGCTGGCGGTGGAGGACCTGGACGCGAAGGCCGCCCGGCGCGAGGTGCAGGACGCCATCGGCTGTGCCACCGCGCCCACGCTGCTGGAGATCGCGGTCGCGGGCGACCTGCTGCGGCTGGAGGGCGGCACGGTGCCAGGGCGCGAGCTGGACCGGGTGCGGGAGCGCATCCGCGTGCTGCGCGAGGACCCGTCCCTGTCGGCCGGCGACCGGCTGCTGTTGGACCACCTGGAGGGGCGCATCCTCATCGAGCGCGACCGCGAGGCGGGCCAGAAGCTCCTGCGCGGCGTCATCACCGGCTCCGCGCTGAAGCGCTCCTCGGACATCGAGGCGCGCAAGGCCTGGTCCCACAGCCACCACGTGCTGGTGATGGACGCGGGCCGCGCGAAGGAATGGGACCCGGCCGTGTCGCTGCTCGCGGAGGAGCTGGATCGCACCGCGCCCACGTCCTGCCTGCTGGCGCTGGCGGGCCAGGATGAGCGGCTGCTCTTCGTCGCCCGGGGGCCGGACGGCGCGTCAGAGGGGCTGTACCTCAACGCCCTGAAGCGGCCCCTGCGCGAAGAGGTGCCGGAGGTGCCCGAGCGCCTGCGCCAGGTGGTCGCCGCGTGCGAGTCGGTGCGCGTGCTCGCGGAGCCCATCCTCCAGGGGCGCCCCGGGCTGCTGCCGCCGGACCGGGCCTGGAGCTACCTGGCCCCCGGCGGTCACCGCATCGCCGCGCCGGCCGTGGCGCCCGCGACCAAGCGGCTCCTGGTGTCGGACGTGGAGCCGCCCGCGTCCCTGGGCCTGCCGCGCCTGATGCCGTGGAAGGGCGCGCCGGGGCCCAACGACGTGCACCTGCGGGGCCGCGCGGCGACGCCCGAGGCGGTGCTCGCGGAGATGGAGGACGCCACGGAGGTGGAGCTGCACACGCACGGCCTCTCCGGCACGGGCCTGTCCGACGCGGCCTTCCTGGCGCTGTCCCCGGACGCGGCCGGCCACTACGCGTTGACCGCGGAGGACCTGGAGGGTCACACGCTCAAGGGGACCCCCGTGGTGCTGCTGGCCGCGTGCGACGCGAATGTCGGCGCGTGGCGCTACCATGCGGTGTGGAGCCTGCCGTCCGCGCTCATCCAGGCGGGCGCGCGCGCGGTGGTGGCACCGTCCACGCAGGTGCCGGACGTGGAGGCCGGGGCCTTCTTCCAGGCACTGCTGGAGACCCTGCGTCGCGGCGTTCCTCCCGCGCAGGCGCTCCGGGACACGCGGGCCCGGTGGTTGCGGCAGGGCAGCGCGAAGTGGGTCCAGGATCTGGTCGCATTCGAATAGACTCCGCTTTCCGCGAATATCGATGGCCCTGCGCGTAAGGGATCCGGGAGGATTCATGCACCAGCGTTGGAAGTCCGCAGTGGGAGCGATGGCAGTGGGCGTGGTCGCGTTGACGGCGGCGAGCGCCGGGGCCGAGGACGTGAAGGCCTCGAGCAAGCCCGTGAAGCTGGCGCCGCGCACGACGACCACCGCCAGTCCGGCGGCGAAGAGCAGCGGCTTCGTGGACGTGGCGGTGGACGAGGGCGCCGCGGGCACGAAGCTGTACCGGTACGACCGGAGCAGCGGGACGCTCACGCTGGTGAAGCAGCTCAGCAAGGCGGAGGCGACCAGCTCCGTGTCCCGCTTCAAGGACTTCCAGACCGCGGAGCGTCAGGCCCCTGCGTCCAAGCAGGACCTGGTCATCGCCGTCGCCCCGGAGGGCAAGCCTCCCAAGGGCGGGCCTCCGGGCGGCCATGATCCGGACCCCATCGTCCAGGCGGACTTCGCCAAGATGTCCCGCGAGCTGGCGCGCCTCAAGCTGGACACGGCGAAGGTGAAGATCGGCACGCCGCAGATGCGTTAGGCCCGGTCGGCCTCCGTCGGGAAGTCTGGGGGCCGCGGCTCCGGGGTGGTGGCAGGTGTCCTCGCCCCGGAGGGCCGCGGCCTTCGTGTTTGTGGATGGACCCTGGCGCCCCCGTTCAGCCCGCGACGCGCGGAGTGTCCGCCCCGGGCCCGCGCCTGCATTCCCCGCACCTGCTTCACCTTGCCCCACGTACAACATGCTCACACTTTTCGTGCGTGAGGGGGCCAGGTTCGCCCGTTTGTCTTCGACGCCCTCCTTTCGTCCGAACGACCCGCGGGTGTCGTCCGGCAGGCCCGCGCAGCAGGGGAGGGTGGCACATGGGGAGCAATGAGAGCGGGCGTCGTCGTGGTGTCGCGGTGCGGGTGTCGTCGTGGAAGCTGATCCTCGTCCTTGCGGGAGGCGCTGTGGGGACGGGCTGTGGGCCCACCTCCCAGGAGCCCGCGCCGCCTGATCCGGTGGGCACCGTGAAGCAGGAGGCCTTGAGCTACAACAGCCTTTCGTACAACGGCCTGTCCTTCAACGGGCTGTCGTTCAATGGCCTGTCCTTCAACGGGCTGTCGTTCAATGGCTTGTCATCCGAGGCCTTCGCGTCGTGGTTCGACGAGGACCCGGTGCTGGCCGATGAGGTCATGCACTACGTCATCCGCTGCGCGGTCCCCGAAGGCGAGACGCGCACGTATGCCGACGGCCGGACGGAGGCGGTGCACATCTGGCCGGGACTGTTGGGACTGGCGCCGACGTGGGCCGCGGGCAAGCCGGCGACGGTGGCGGAGCAGCAGCTCATCTCCGCGTGCCTCGCGGCGCACGCCAACCCCTTCGGCGTGAGCGTGCCCATCTCCGTGCAGGGCCGCGACGGGACGGGCGGGACCATTCCCTCCACCCCCGCGGAGCTGGCGGAGTTCTCACGGCCGGAGTCGTGCTTCTTCGGCAACCTGTTCCTGGGCGAGGGCATCTACGCGGGCAGCCAGAACCCGCCGCTCACCGCGACCCAGAGCACCACGCGGGCGTGCGCGGTGGTGGACGGCTCCGGGATGCCACGCCAGACGTGCGCGCCGATGGTCTACGTGGGCGCGTGCTCGGCGTCATGCACGCCGGATGGCACGTCCGGCCTGTCCTTCCTGAGCTGCACGGTGGGCGGCATCACCTACCAGCCGCTCACCACGCGGGTGCGGGACGCGGACCTGGCGGTCTGCGGGGATGGCACCTGCCAGGTGACGGAGGCGTGTGGCGCGTCCACCACGTACGACGCGTGCGCGGCCGACTGCGGAGCGTGTCCCTGACGGGGCGCGCTGCTTCAGCCGGAGTGTGAGCCCAGCCCGGAGGCCGCGCCCGCGCGCAGCCTTTCGTGGAGCGCGTCGGTCAGCAGGTACCAGAACTGCACGTTGCCGAAGCTGAGGATGTCGCCGCCCCGGAGCGACACCTCGCGCTGCCCGATGGTGGTGGCATTGACGAAGGTGCCGTTGGTGGAGCCCAGGTCGCGCACGGTGCAGCGGTCTTCCGCGCGGCTCCACCGCAGCTCCGCGTGTTGCTTGGAGACGGAGGCGTCGTCCAGCACCAGCTCGCAGTCCATCCTCCGGCCGATGCGCAGCGCGTCCGAGTCCTTGAGGGTGGGCAGGGTGGCGACGAGCAGGTCGTCGAATTCGAAGAGCAGGGTGAGCATGCCCTGCTCGATGTCGCCCGGGTCCGCCATGCGGGTGGGGGCGAGCACGGCGGCGGACAGCTCCGCGGGGGGGCGCTGCACCAGGGCGAAGGGGCCCAGTTGATGCTGGAAGGTGCCCACCGGCAGGGCGGAGGCGAGCGCGCGCATTTCCTGGATGGACAACACGGCGGGCAGCCTAACGGGTCAGCCGACGGGCGCACAGCCGTTACCGGACGATGGGGGTACGGCTTTCGTTGACCCGCTTGTCACTCGTTCCCTACATTGGTCGTTTCCAGTCGGGGGCCGGGTTCCAGGAGGGAGCCCCGGCCCCGGGTTACTGGCAGCCAGGTGATGGAAGGAGCGGTGTCGATGAGCGGCGACAGCATCCCGATGACCCCCCACGGTTTGCGGAAGCTCAAGGAAGAGCTGAAGCACCTCCAGTCCGTGGAGCGCGGGAAGATTTCGCGTGAGATCGAGGTCGCGCGGGCGCACGGCGACCTGCGGGAGAACGCCGAGTACCACGCGGCCAAGGAGAAGCAGTCGCACATCGAGGGGCGCATCCTGACCCTCGGCGACTGGATTGCCCGTTCGGAGGTCATCGACCCGGCGAAGCTGGGGGGCGACAAGGTCATCTTCGGCGCCAGCGTGGAGCTGACGGACCCGGAGACGGACAAGTCCATCACCTACCGGCTGGTGGGGGAGACCGAGGCGGACCTGAAGAAGCGGTGGATCGCCGTCACCTCGCCGGTGGCGCGTGCGCTCATCGGCAAGAAGGTGGGCGACATCGCCACGGTGAACAGCCCGGGCGGCGTCCGGGAGCTGGAGGTCGTGAAGATCTTCTTCGAGGATCCGCAGGACGACGCCCTGCCTGGCGAGGGCTGATGCCCGGTCGTCCGGGTGCCTTCCGGGGGAGTGGGCATGGGCTCGCTCCCCCGGTTTCGTTTTCCGGGCGGAGTCAGGCCCGCTTCGTAGGATGGAGGCTGGAAATCGCGTGAACCACCCGCTCGCCAGCCTCGTTGGGCCCCTGAAATACGCCTGTCAGCGCGACTTCGCGCAGCTGGGCATCGTGAAGGACCTGCGCACCCTGATGGAGCGCACCCTGGCGGCCGCCAGCGGCGTGGACGCGCGGGCGCTCAATGAACTGCGGGCAGCCCTGCCGCACGTGGATCCCCCCACACCTCCGGAGCACCGCAAGGCGGCGCTGCGCCAGGTGCTGGGCGCGCTGAAGCTCAGTGGCGTGGCCCTGCCGGAGGAGCTGGAGCGGGTGGTCGTCACCGGGGAGATCAACGCCGTGGCGGCCGGCTTTCCCCGGGCGCCGGAGCGTGCGCATGTGATCGAGGGGGAGCTGGCCGCCGCGCTGCCCCATCGCAGGGTGACCCCGCCCCAGGGGATGGCGGCGACGGGCCGGAACACCGTGCCGGCCTGGCGCTCCCAGGAGCCGGTGGTCTCCGGACCGGCTCGCGCGATGGAGGGAGGCACGTCCAATCGTGCGGTGTCCGCTCCAGTTCGCACGGTGGACGGAGGCACTCCTGGCCGGGCGATGTCCGCACGCTCTGGCACGGCTGAATCGCCGCCCCGTGGCGCGCGTCCGGCGGGGCCCGCGACGACCCGGGGCGCGGCCTCCGGTCCTGGCGGTGCGCCCGCGCGCGAGCCGATGTCCCGGACGGGCGTCGGCGCCGACCCGCGCAAGGGGCTGCCCCCGGCGGAGGGTGCCGCTCCCGCGGAGAAGGCCAAGCGGAAGAAGAAGGCCAAGGCCGTGGGCGCGGAGGCTTCGCGCTCCGAAGCGAAGCTGCTGTCCATCGCGCCGCGCTCCGGCCCGCTGTCCGCGCCGCTCAAGACGCTGGGCAAGCGCCTGGGGCCGCGCCTCGTCGCCGTGCTGGACAAGAAGGGCCTGCGCCGCACGGGCGACATCCTGTTCCTGTTGCCACGCTGTTACGAGGACCGCCGTCGGCTGCGGACCATCGCGGAGCTGATCCCGGGCGAGCGCGGCGTGACGGTGGGCACGGTGAAGACCGCGGACTTCGTCCCGGGGCGCGGCGGCAAGCGCATGTTCCGCGCCGTCGTGGGAGACCGCTCCGGCAGCATCGCCGCGACGTATTTCAACGCGGGGCCGTGGCTCAAGAGCCGCTTCTCCGTGGGCAAGCAGCTGGTGCTGTCCGGGGAGGTGCGCGCCTCCATGAACGGCCGGGAGATGGCCCACCCGGAGCTGGAGCCCGCCGAGGACCTGGAGTCCACGACGTCCGTCCATTTCCACCGCATCGTCCCCATCTACCCGGGCTTCGAGCGCGGCGAGCAGCGCTCGTTCCGCGAGCTGGCCGCGCGCATCAGCGAACAGCACGCGCACCACCTGGAAGAGCCGCTGCCCGCGGACCTGCGCCGCCGCTACCACCTGATGGGGTTGCCGGACGCGCTGCGCTTCATCCACTTCCCGCCCGAGGACGCGGACCTGGAGGCGCTGGATGCGCACCAGAGCCCCGCGCACCGCCGGCTCGCGTTCGACGAGCTGTTCTTCCTCCAGCTCGGCATGGCGCTCAAGCGTCAGGACGTGAAGGCGGAGGAGGGCATCGCCTTCGACGTCGCCCCGGCGCGCCTGGACAAGGCCCGCGCGGCGCTGCCCTTCGAGCTCACCGGCGCGCAGGCGCGCGTGGTGGGGGACCTGGCCCGGGACATGGCGCGGCCGGAGCCGATGAGCCGGCTGGTGCAGGGCGACGTGGGCAGCGGCAAGACGGCGGTGGCGCTGGTGGCCGCGATGGTGGCGTTGCAGGACGGCTACCAGGTGGCGGTGATGGCCCCCACGGAGATCCTGGCGGAACAGCACGAGCGCACCTTCCGCCGCATCCTGGAGCCCCTGGGCTTCCGCGTGGGGCTGGTGAGCGCGGCGGGCACCGCGAAGCACAAGCGCACCGTGCGCGAGGGCGTGGCGAGCGGCGAGCTGCACCTCGCGGTGGGCACGCACGCGCTACTCGAAGGGGGCGTGTCCTTCCAGAAGCTGGGGCTCGTGGTCATCGACGAGCAGCACCGCTTCGGTGTGCTCCAGCGCCAGACGCTGATGGGCAAGGGCGTGATGCCGGACGTGCTGGTGATGACGGCCACGCCCATCCCGCGCACGCTCGCGATGACGCTGTACGGCGACCTGGACGTGTCCATCATCGACCAGCTCCCCCCGGGCCGCACGCCCATCACCACGCGCGTCTTCAACAACCAGTACCGCGCGCGCGTCTACGAGGCGGTGGCGGCGGAGCTGGCCAAGGGTCATCAGGCCTACGTCGTGTACCCGCTGGTGGAGGAGTCGGAGAAGCTGGACCTGGAGGACGCCACGCAGGGTGCGACGAAGTTGCAGGGGGTGTTTCCCACCGCGCGCGTGGGCCTGCTGCACGGGCGCATGAAGGCGGAGGAGAAGGACGCCGTCATGGAGGCCTTCCGCGAGAAGCAGATCCAACTGCTCGTGTGCACCACCGTGGTGGAGGTGGGCGTGGACGTGCCCAACGCCTCCGTCATGGTGGTGGAGTCCGCGGAGCGCTTCGGCCTGTCGCAGCTGCACCAGCTGCGCGGCCGGGTGGGCCGGGGCGCCGCGGCCAGCTTCTGCTTCCTCGTCGCGGGCGCCGCGCGCTCCTGGGAGTCCACCGAGCGGCTGGGCGTGATGGAGCGCAGCAGCGACGGCTTCGTCATCGCGGAGAAGGACCTGGAGATCCGCGGCCCTGGCGAGTTCCTGGGCACGCGGCAGAGCGGCCTGCCCGAATTGGCCGTGGCCAACCTGGTGCGCGACGGCGACCTGCTGTCGCTCGCGCAGGTGGAGGCGCGGCGGATCATGGACCACGATCCCAAGCTCCAGGAGCCGGAGCACCAGGGGTTGGTGAAGGCCCTGGAGGAGCGCTGGGAGGGCCGGCTGGCGCTCGCCCGGGTGGGGTAGGATCCAGGAGCCCAGGCCCCGTCCGTCGGGTTGTCTGGGACTGTCGGCGTGCTTACTTTTCCTCCGGAGCATGATGGGGGAAACGCGCGATGGGAGACTGGGGCCGAGCGGAGTATCTGGCGCGGCAGGGCATCCGGGACCGGCGGGTGCTCGCGGCGATCGCCAACCTGAGCCGTGCGGACTTCGTGCCTGCCCATGAACGGGATGTGGCCCACGAGGACATGCCCCTGCCCATCGGACATGGGCAGACCATCAGCCAGCCCTACGTGGTCGCGTTGATGACGGAGGCCCTGCGCCTGCGCGGCTGTGAGCGGGTGCTGGAGATCGGCACCGGCTCCGGCTACCAGACGGCGGTGCTGGCCCTGATGGCGCGGGAGGTCTTCACGGTGGAGATCCTCCCGGAGCTGGCCCGGCCTGCCCGGCGCCTGCTGCACCGGCTGGGCTTCACCAACGTCTTCTTCCGGGAGGGCGACGGTTCGCTCGGCTGGCCCGAGGGCGCGCCCTATGACGCCATCATCGCCACCGCCGCGCCCCGGGAGATTCCGCGCGCGCTCCTGCGACAGCTCAAGCGGGGGGGACGCATGGTCATCCCGGTGGGGGCCGTGGACGAAACGCAGGAGCTCTTGCGCATCCGTCGCGGTCAACCCGGGCTGTTGCCCAAGGTGGAGCGCTTGTTGCCGGTGCGCTTCGTGCCGATGACGGGCCAGGGGACGACCGCGAACTAGGCCCCTCCCTCATTTCCAGGGGTCGCGTTGCCGAGCGGGGAGGGGACCGATAACGTCCCGCCCATGATCATCTGCCCGGTCTGCGACCACGTGCAGTCGGAAGGCGAAGAGTGCGACGGCTGTGGCAAGCGCTTCCCTGGACTCGTGAGCACGGAAGCCCCTGTCGTGGTGCAGTTGGCGGAGCTGGAGCTGACGCACCACGCTGGAGGCCGCGCGGAGGTGGAGTCCGCGCCGATAGCGGATCTGGACCTGACGCGGTTGCGCTCGGGACCGGACCTGCCGGCCATGTCCGTGCCCGACCTGGAGCTGACGAGTTCGGGCGCCACGGGCGCGGTGTCCGTGGACCCGATGGCGGACCTGGACACGGGCCGCGCGCCGGATGACGGCGTCCGCACCGTCGCGCCGGTGGGGGCGGTGACGTGTCGCTACTGTCGCCACGTGCAGGCCGAAGGGCTGCTGTGTGACGGCTGCGGCATGCGCCTGCCCCGCGTGCGCGTGGCGGCGCCGGTGGCCGCGAAGGGCCGAGCGCGGGAGGGCGAGCGCGTTCCCTGTCCCTCCTGCCACACCCCCTCGTATCCGGGCCGCGCGTGCGTGGCGTGCGGCACGAAGGTGGAGGTGGAGGCGTGACCGCGCTGAAGGCGCACTACGCGTGCAGCGAGGGCTGCGGCTTCACCGCCTCGCTGTGGGACGTGGTCTACCGCTGCCCGAAGTGCGAAGGCCTGCTGGAGGTGGCGCACGACGAGGCCGCCCTGCGCGCCGTGCCGGCCGCGGAGTGGAAGCGCCGCTTCGAGTCGCGGTTCGCGACGTCCCGGCTGCCGGATGGCTCCGGCGTGTGGGGCAAGCGCGAGTGGGCCCTGCCCGAGCTGCCGGTGGAGGACATCGTGTCGCTGGGCGAGGGGCGCGTGCCGCTCAAGCCGATGCCCCGGATGGCGGCGGAGCTGGGGCTCTCCTCGCTCATGTTGAAGGAGTGCGGCGTCTCCCCGACGGGCAGCTTCAAGGACTGGGGGATGACCGTCCTGGTGTCGGCGGTGAAGCACCTGCGCTCGCGCGGGACGCCCATCCGCGCGGTGGCGTGCGCGTCCACCGGGGACACGTCCGCGGCGCTGTCCGCGTACGCGGCGGCGGCGGGCATCCCGGCGGTGGTGTTCCTGCCGAAGAACAAGGTGTCGCTCGCGCAGCTGGTGCAGCCCATCGCCAATGGAGCGCGGGTGCTGTCGCTGGACACGGACTTCGACGGCTGCATGAAGCTGGTGCAGGCGGTGACGGCGGACACGGGGCTGTACCTGGCGAACTCGATGAACTCGCTGCGCATCGAGGGCCAGAAGATGATCGCCGTGGAGCTGTGCCAGGACCTGGGCTGGGAGCCGCCGGACTGGATTGTCATCCCGGGCGGCAACCTGGGCAACGCGAGCGCGCTGGGCCGGGGCCTGGACCTGTTGCACACGCTGGGGCTCATCACCCGCCGGCCGCGCATCGCGGTGGCACAGGCGCAGCGGGCCAACCCCCTGCTGCGCTCCTTCCGGGGCGGCTTCCAGGAGCTGACGCCGATGCAGGCGGAAGCCACGCTCGCGTCCGCCATCCAGATTGGCAACCCGGTGTCCTACCGCCGCGCGGTGAAGATGCTGCGCGCCTTTGACGGCGTGGTGGAGGAGGCGACGGAGTCGGAGCTGGCGAACGCGGCGGCCCGGGCGGACCGCGAGGGCACCTTCACCTGTCCGCAGACGGGCGTGGCGCTGGCGGCGGTGGAGAAGCTGGTGGCCCAGGGCGTGATGGCGAAGGGGGCCAGCGTCGCGGTGGTGGCCACCGCGCACGGCCTGAAGTTCGCTGACTTCAAGGTGGGCTACCACCGGGGGACGCTGGCGGACGTGAAGGCCGCGCACGCGAACCCGCCGGTGGAGCTGCCCGCGGACCTGTCCGCGGTGCGCGCGGCCCTGAAGGACCTGGGCTGACGCGGGCCGTGCCCGGGGCTCCAGGCCCCGGGCGGGTGCTGGTGGCTACTCCACCGTGAGCGGGACGCGCGACTCGATGGTGAGGCCGAAACCGGCGAGGCCCCGGTAGGTCATGTCCGTGTTGGTCATCAGGCGCATGGCGCGGATGCCCAGGTCGGTGAGGATCTGGCAGCCCATGCCCACGTCGCGGGACTCGTGGGCGCTGCGGGTGGGGGGCGCGTTGCTGCCGTCGCCCGCGCGCTTGTGGTGGATGCCGAAGTCGTCGCCGTGCATGCCGGGCAGGTAGACGATGACGCCGGCGCCCGCCTTGGCGACCTGCTCCAGGGCGCGATCCAACAGCAGGTGGCACTTGCAGTCCGGAGAGCCGAACACGTCGCCCATGGCGCAGGCGCCGTGCAGGCGGACCAGGGGGGCGGGGTTGGCGTGCTCCGGGTCGCCCTTCACGAGCACCAGCGACTTGGCGCCGTCGGGCGTCCACGAATAGGTGAGGGCGGTGAACTCGCCATGGCGGGTGCGCACGACGTCCTGGCCGGGCTCGCGGCGCACGAGGCGGTCCTTGCGGCTGCGGTACTGGATGAGGTCCGCGATGGTGACGAGCGACAACTGGTGCTCGCGCGCGAAGAGCTTGAGGTCCGGCATGCGCTGCATGGTGCCGTCGTCCTTCACGAGCTCGCAGAGGATGCCGGAGGGCTGGAGGCCGGCGAGCCGGGCCAGGTCCACGGCGGCCTCGGTGTGGCCCGCGCGGCGCAGCACGCCGCCCTCGCGGTAGCGCAGGGGGAAGATGTGGCCGGGGCGCAGGAAGTCGTCCGCGGTGCTGTTCGGGTCCGCGAGGGCGCGGATCGTCTTGGTGCGGTCCGACGCGGAGACGCCGGTGGTGGTGCCGTGGCGGAAGTCCACGGAGACGGTGAACGCGGTGCGGTGGGACTCGGTGTTCTCCGCGACCATCTGGGGCAGGCGCAGCGCGTCCAGCCGTTCGGCGAGCATGGGCTGGCAGATGATACCGCTGGTGTGGCGGACCATGAAGGCGAGCTTCTCGGGCGTGGCCAGCTCGGCGGCCATGATGAGGTCGCCCTCGTTCTCGCGGTCCTCGTCGTCGGCGACGACGACGCACTTGCCAGCCTGGATGTCGCGGATGGCCTCCTCGATGGTGTTCAACTCGGAGTCTTGGCTCATGGCGGAGGTGCTCATCCTGCTGACGGCGTGGAGGGGCATGGTGCGGCGCATGTAACGCGAGGGGGATGGGGTGGCAAGCCATGCCCGGGGACCCGGCAGGCGTCCGTTCAATGGCAGGGATGAGTGGAAGCTGTGACGGGGTGTCCGGGTAGGTGTTTTGCGCCCGGCCGGCGACTCGACGGCCCGGCACGGGTGATGTAGGGTGCCCGGCTCCGTGAGCGCAGACCATCAGGAAAAGCGGGCCCGGTTCGACCAGCTGCAGGAAAGCCTGGCGACCCGGCAGAGCACGACGCACTTCACGCATGCGGGCGTTTCCGTCATCGCCTTCATGTTGATTTCGGGCGCGGCCGGGAAGCTGTTCTACGACTCGCTGCGCACGCCGTTCCTCGCCTGGGGCGCGTCGCTCCTGGCGCTGGGGCTCCTCGTGTACGGCTACGTGAGCTACCGCAAGGGTCGGGTGGTGCTGCAGGACGAGCTCCAGCGCTACGAGACGCTGCTCGCCCTGCGCCACGAGCTGCACCTGGACAACCCCGCCGCGCTGCTTCCCCGGTGAGCGCCCCGAAGAAGGCGTCGAAGGCGTCCCGCCCGGGACGGTTCATCGTCCTGGAGGGCCTGGACGGAGCGGGCACCACCACGCAGACGGAGCGGCTGGCCGCGGCCTTGCGCGCGGACGGGCACTCCGTGGTGACCACACGCGAGCCCTCCGACGGGCCCGTGGGCACGATGCTGCGCCAGGCCCTCACGGGGCGCCTGGGGCTGCCGCAGGGACGCGGGCCGCTGGCGCCGGAGACGCTGGCGCTGCTGTTCGCGGCGGACCGCACCGACCACCTGCACGCGCGGGTGTTGCCGGCGCTCGAGGAGGGCAAGGTCGTGCTGTGCGACCGGTACGTGCTGTCCTCGCTGGCGTACCAGGGCGCGAGCCTGCCCATGGAGTGGGTGGACACGGTGAACGCGCACGCGGTGTCGCCGGACCTGACGCTGTTCGTGGGCGTGGATCCGAAGGTCGCGGCGAAGCGCCGGGCCGTGCGCGGAGGCCCCGCGGAGCTGTTCGAGGCGGACGAGGCCCAGCGACGCATCGCGAAGCAGTACCTGAAGGCCATCACGCTTCGGGAGAAGCGCGAGCGCATCGTCCGCATCGACGGGGAGCTGTCCGTGGCGGCGGTGACGGATGCGTGCCTGATGGAAGTGCGGCGGGTGCTCGCGCGCAAGCGCTGAGTCCCGCTCGGGCCCAGGCTCGGAGTTCGGAGCTCGGTGAAACAAAGTATTACGTTTGTTTTTCGTGAGCCACGGGAGTGTTTTATCCGGGGACGCGGACCCACGGCGCTCGTGCCGGTCCGCGTCTTCTCTCCCGCACCCCGGCCTCCATGCACCCTTTCCGTATCCCTTCCCTTCGTGGTCGTTCCCTGTCGCCGCGCCTCCGGAGCCTGACGGCGCTTGCCCTGACTGTCGTCGCCCTGGGAACGGTCGGCTGTGATTCGGAGGAGCCTTCCAAGCCGCCACCGGTGACGCCGGCTCGCGATGCCGGCGTGGATGCGGGCCCGGGGGAGGGAACGGATTCGGGTGTCACGCAGGGGGATGGTGGCACCGTGGATCCGACCGATGCCGGCGTGGATGCCGGGGTCACGACCTCCTTCCGCATCTCGACGGTCCCCGAACTCACGGCGCGCTTCGATCCAAAGACAGCCACCTCGGTCCTCGTCGATGTTCTCCGCGAGCCCCCGTTCACCGCGGGCGTCTCCCTCTCCGTGGAGGGGCTGCCGCCCCACGTGCGCACGGTCCAGCCGCTGCCGGTCATCATTCCGGAGACGGAGAACTCGACGCCGCTGGGCTTCTACCCGGACGAGTTCGCCGCCTATGGCCGGTTCCCCCTCACGCTGGTGGGGCTGGGCGGAGGCGACCGCGTCGAGTTCCCCTTCACCCTGGACATCCAGCCCGGACGGGCCGCGCTGGACAGTGCCTTCGGAACGGGCGGGGTCGCGATGCCCGCGCTCGGCCTGACCTCGGTGCGCATCAACGCCGTGGCCGCGCAGTCGGATGGCAAGTGGGTCCTCGTGGGGTCCACCGGCTCCACCGGGTTGCGGGATGTGCTGGTGGCGCGACTGCTTCCGGATGGCTCGCCGGACACCTCGTTCGGCTCGCAGGGCGTCGTCGTCACGGACGTCTGCGCAGGGGATGACTACGTGGATGCCGTGACCGTGCTGTCGGATGGTCGCATCCTCGTCGCGGGAGGAGCCCTCGCCGGGACGAACACCTGCTCGGGGACGAAGTACCAGAGCGTGTTGCTGGCCCGGTACACCTCCACGGGGGCGCCGGACACCACGTTCGGGGGCACTGGCGTGCGCACCTTCCAGCTCTCCACGGGCAGCTCCACGCTGCACGCCGTGACGGTCGACACGAATGGCCGCATCGTCGGCGCGGGCACGGTCCAAAACGGCAACCTGGATCTGCTCGTCATCCGCCTGCTGCCCACCGGGGAACAGGACACCACCTTCAGCGGGGACGGTGTGGCTTCGGCGAACCCGGGCCAGGAGGATGATGGCCTGTGCGTCGTCGCCGAGTCCGACGGCAAGATCATGGTGGCGGGAACCACCAGCGGCAACTTCAACAAGGTGGCCCTGGAGCGCTTCAACGCCGACGGCACCCGGGACCGGAGCTTCAACTACTTCACGGACCTCCGCTCCGTGGAGATCACTCCGCGCACGCTGCACCGGTTGGCGGATGGGAGGTGGTTGTTGGGCGGTCGGGCCGTCTACTCCGACGGCAGCATGAAGGCCGCCCTGGCCCGGGTGACCGCGACCGGCAGCGAGGACACCTCCTTCAACGGCACCGGCTACACCTACTTCACGACGGCGTTCATCGGAGGCAAGGACGCGGTGGTGGGTACGGGGTTGTTGCCGGACGGAACCCTCGCGGTCGCCACCTGGAGCCAGGATGACAGCGGGGCTTCCGGACTGGGCGTCGTCCACGTGTCCGCGGATGGCGCGACCGTGCTCCGTTCGCACCGGACCGAGCTGCCCGGTGACGAGAAGCCCACCGCCGCCGTGCTGGATTCAGCGGGGTTCCTGCGCGTCGCTGGCACGCAGATTCCGGAGGGCCAGACCGAAGCCGTGCCCTTCGTCACCCGCTTCCATCCGTACTGACCAAGGCACCGCACCCCGGAGCGAGAAGTCTCCGGGGGGGCCACCCGCTGTCTTCGAGGACCGGGCACGCGCGAGCAGGTCCGTCGCGCGTGTCAGCGGCTCAGCCCCCCACCGCCTCCGAGGGGCGCGAAGGGGAATGCCGGTTGAAATCCTGCTGCGCGCGACGCGTGCCCGGAGCGCGCGAGGAGGACTTCGGCGCCGCGTCCTCTTCCCGCACCACGACCCGGAACCCGCGCATGAGCGCCCACAGCAGCTCCAGCATGGAGCTGCCACGGGCCAGGCGGGGAACGGCCAGCCAGGTGCCCACGGGCGCATTGCCCATCCGGGCGTCCATGTCCCCGAAGAACCGGGCCACTTCCGTGTGCGTCACCCGCACGCCCCGGAGGCTTCCGGTGGTCTCGCCCGCCGAGTAGAGGACGGAGGCGAGGTCCTCCGGCGTGGTGCCCGCGCGCGGGGGGCCGAGCACGCCCAGCTCGAACGCCTCCTCCGAATCCACGAAGACGGTGCGCACGCCTTCCGCCGTCAGGGCCGTGTCCCGGTGGGACTGGGTGACGAGCACCCGCGCCCCGGAGTCCGCCAGCAGCGAGGCCCGCTGCGCGCGCGGGGCATCCGCGTCCAGCGCGATGCAGACGCCGCCGGCCTTGAGGATGCCCAGCATCGCCACCACCATCCCGGCGCAGCGCTCCACGCTCAAGCCCACGCGCACCTCCGGCGCCACGCCCTGCTCGCGCAGGTGCCACGCCAGCGCGTCGCTGCGCGCATCCAGCTCCGCGTAGGTGAGCGTCTCGTCGTCGCCCGCCACGGCCACCGCGTCCGGCGTGCGGGCCGCCTGGGCGCGGAACTGCGCGGGAAGGCACCGGGCGTCATCCGGGGAGGGGGCCTCGGCCGGCTCGCTCCAGTCGACGTGCGTGGCCTCCGCCAGCTCATGGCACGGCATCAGGACCCGCTCGTCCTCCAAGCCCCCCTGCAACCGCGCCCCCAGCGCCTGGGCCCGGGCCTCCAGGTGCGTGAAGCTCCACTCCTCCGTGGGGCGCTCCGCGTCCCCTGTCTCCTGGAACCAGTAGAGCCGCGCGGCGCCCTGCTTTTCAGCGCGCGGGCAGAGGAGATCGACGAGGCTGGAAGTCAAGCCGTAGTTGTTCTCGCTGCCATCTGCTGAATTCATGGAAAATCACCTTAGCACGGAAAAGTCCTGATTGCTCGCGACCCTCCCATGCGGGGCTGACATTCCTCGTACCGGGGTGGGATGGACAGTCGCGCGCGGCCACCGTGGTGGGTCCGATGGGGTAGAGTCCGGCGCTCCATGGAGCGCACCGGCGCGGCGGCGATCATCATCGGCAACGAGGTCCTCACCGCGAAGGTGAAGGACGAGAACGGGCCCCACCTCATCCAGCGCCTGCGCGACCTGGGCATCCCGCTGCGCTCGGTGGAGACCATCCTGGACGACGTGGACGCCATCGTGGACGCGGTGGCGCGCGCCCGGCGGCGGGCCCGCTACGTCTTCACCAGCGGGGGCATTGGCCCCACCCACGACGACGTCACGGTGCGCGCGGTGGCGCTCGCGCTGGGACGCTCCGTGGTGCGCCTGCCGGAGATGGTCTCCGCGCTCCACGCCCGCGCGGGCAACACGCCGGTGACGCCGGAGGGCCTGCGGCTGGCGGATGCGCCCGAGGGCACGGTGCTGCTGGCCCAGCCGGGGATGTGGTTCCCGGTGCTGACCGTGGACGACATCTACTTGTTGCCGGGCGTCCCGCAGCTCTTCCGGCTGCAACTGGAGACGGTGCTGTCACGGCTGAGCGGCACGCCGGTGCACCTGGTCAGCCTGTTCTTCAACCTGGGCGAGAGCGCACTGGCGGGGGTGTTGGACCGCGTGGCGCTGGACATGCCCCACGTGGCCATCGGCTCGTATCCGGTGTTCGACGCGAGCCTGGACTACCGCGTGAAGGTGACGGTGGAGGCAGCGGAGCGGGCCCACGTGGATGACGCCGTGGGTCGCCTGCTCGGGGCACTCCCGACGGACGCGCTGGTCCGCCGGGAGTAGTCGGCACCACGTACCGCGGGCCTACAGCGACAGGCCCATCCGCTGACGCAGGCGGAAGAAGTCGTCGGTGAGCATCCACGAGAGCAGGGCGCGCAGGTCGGCGCGCTCGCGCACCGCCTGGAGGATGGGCTCGGAGCCTTCCTGGCGGTTCGTCGGGATGTTCGGATCCTCGCGCAGCACCATGGTGAGGCCCACGGACGGGTCCCCGCACACCAGCAGGCCCGCGCGGTCGGCGGAGAAGTTGAGCGCGTCCACCACGGTCGCCACGTCCAGCTTCGGCTGTTCGGCCAGCGTCTGCGCGGGGCCTTCCAGGGCCTTGAGCGCCTTGCGCGAGAACGCCTTCTTGAGCTGCTTCGTGGTGTCGTCGTTGCGGCGGCCCAGGCCGTTGAACTGCGGCGCGTGGATGCGGATGGCATTGCCGAACAGGTCGGATGTCTCGCCATCGGACAGCTTGGCGAGCACGGCCGTCTTGTTGAGCAGGCCCAGCACCGCCTTGCCAATGAGGAACTTCTGCTCGCGGGCATTGAAGCGGCGCACCACGTCCTGGCCCACGCAGAGGGACAGGGGCTCCGTGGTCTCCAACTGCATCAGGCCGCGGCGGGCCAGGTAGACCTCGAACTCCTCCACGCCGAAGTTCTGCGCCACCACGCGCACGGCCTTGAACACGGCCGAGTCCGGCTTGAGCTTGTCCGTCTTCGGGTTGACCCCGAGCATCTCGAACTGCGGCGGGTACACCTTGCTGAGCTGGTCGCCCACCGCGCGCAAGAGCTCCGTCATCTGCCCGCGAGCGGCCGGGTGCATCAGCACCGTGTCCACGTCCGTCTGGGTCAGCCCCTCGCGAGGCTCCTGCGGCTGGCGGGCGCGGCCCTCCGTGTAGAAGGACTGCTCCACCTCGTTGGTGGCGCGCATGAACGTGAGCACCGCCGAGATGGCGAACGCCTTGTCATGCTGCTTCTGCGCCTCCCACAGCTTGAACAGGGCATGCAGGCTGTCCACGCGGCCCGGGTCCTGGCGCAACAGCTGCCGGTGCTCCTCGATGGCCAGCGGGTAGCTGTTGGTGTCGCGGCCGTACAGCTCCGCCAGCGCGGCGCGAGCCTGGCTGTTCTGCGCATCCTGTTCCACGACCTGACGGTAGATGGCCGTCGCGCGAGCAGGCTCCGACAGGGGGCCCGCGTAGAGGCTCGCCACGCGAATGCGCAGGGACGCGGCGCGCTTGACGTCCGAGGACGCCGTGGCGGCCGCCTGGGCATCCAGCATCTGCGCCAGCTCCGGGAGGTTGCGGGCCCGCTCGTAGAGCGCCACCAGCCGGTCCACCAGCGCGGGCTCGCCCGGCGTCAGCTCCAGCGCCTTGCGGTACAGCGCGGTGGCGGAGGCGGCGTCGCCCAGGCCTTCGTCGTGGATGCGCGCCAGCTCCACCGTGAAGCGAGCGCGGGCGTCGGTGGGCAGGTCCTGATCCAGCAGTCGGCGCAGGCAGTCCACCGCGCCGCCGAAGTTGCGGCCCTGCGCGTACACCGTGGCCAGCCGCTCCAGCGCTTCGGGGTGGCGGGGCAGGGTGGCCAGCGCCGTCTGCAGGTGCGCGGCCGCGCGATTCAGGTCGTGCAGGTGCGTCTGGTAGAGGCCGCCCAGGGTCAGGTGGTGCTGCGCGAGCACGCGAGGGTCGCCGCCCTGCTGCACGCGCTGGCTGAGCATCGCGGCGGCCTCCGCGTACTGCTGCGCTTCCAGCAGGAGCAGGCCGCGCGTCTCCAGGGCATCGGGGAAGCCGGGCCGGGCGGCCAGGGCCTTCTCCAGCACCGCGAGCGCGCGGTTGCGGTCGCCCAGGGCCACGTTGTGCAGCCGGGCCGCGGTGACGTAGGCCGCCGCCGCTGCCTCCGCGTCACGCTGCGCGAGTCGGGCCTCGGCGCGCCGCTCGTGCAGGGCCGCGAGGTCGGAGGAACCGCCGCGCTGCGCGAGCAGCTCCTCCAGGCCGGTGGCCGCGCCCGGGTGCAGCGGGTCGCGCTCCAGCGCCAGCCGGTAGAGGGCCGCGCCGCCGTCCGGATCATTCAGCTTCTGGACCGCGAGCTTCGCGGCGGCGACGAACCCTTCGATGGCGCCCTTCGCGTCGCGGCTCGCCTTCGCCTCGGTCTCCAGCATGGTGCGGGCGGTGGCGAAGTCGGAGCGGCGCAGGGCCACGCGGCGAGCACCCTGGAGCGCGGGGAGGCACTGCGCCTGGAGTTCCAGCGCCTGCTGATACAGGGCGGCGGCCTGCTCCAGGTTGCCCGCCTTTCCTTCCGCCAGCTCGGCCGCGCGGAGCAGCAGCTCCAGGGCCTCGGTGGGGTCGGTCGTCACGGCGAGCCGCATGCCGTACATGCGCGACAGGCCTGCGGTGTCACCCGTCTGGCGCAGCACGCGCTCCAGGCCGAACGCGAGGCGCGCGTCGCTGGGGTCCTCGTCGAAGGCGCGCTGGTACACGTCCAGGGTGCGCTCGGTGGGAGGGCCCTTCTCCTGATCCGCCGCGGCCAGCAGGCGCAGGGCGCTGGACAGGCGCGGGTCCGTCACGCGGTCCGCGATGCGGCTGCGCAGCTCGGCGCGGCGGGGGCGGTCCGACACGCGGATTCGCTCCAGCAGGGTGAGGGCGGAGAAGTTGCCCGGCTCCAGGCCCAGCACGGACTCGCAGCACTGCGCCGCGCGCGAGGGCTCCTGGAAGCGGTCCAGGTACAGCCGCGCGAGCTTCAGGTACGCGGTGACCTTGGCGGACGGCGTCTGGCCCACCTGCGTCTCGCGGTCGAGGATGGCGACCAGCTCCTTCACATTGTCCTGCGTGACGTACAGGCGCTCCAGCGCGCGCAGAGTGGCGGCGTGGCCCGGCGTCAGGCGCAGCACTTCCTGGTAGCCGTCGATGGCCAGCTCCGGACGGGCGAGCTGGTCCTCCCAGATGGCGGCGGCCTGATAGAGCGCATTGGCGCGCTCCAGCGGGTCGGTGCGGTTGGCGGCGTCCGCGCGCAGCACCTCCACCAGGCTCTCCCACGCACCGTGGGCGCGGTGGATGCGGGCCAGGGCACGCAGCGCCGGGAAGTAGCTGGGCGCCAGCATCAGCGCCTCCTGGTACGAAGCGAGCGCTTCGTTCTCCTGCTTCAGGCGGTGCTCGTACAGCTCGCCAATCTTGTAGATGAGCGCGGCGGCCTGGTCGGTGGACGGAGACATCTCCGCCTCCGCCCGGTACATGTCGATGAGCTTCTCCCAGCGGGCGTCCTGCGCGTACAGCCGGCCCAGGGCCTTGAGCGCGGGGAGGTACGAGGGCGACAGCGCGAGCACGCGCTCATAGGCGCTGATGGCGCCCACGCGGTCCTTCAGGTGCTCATCGAGGATCTCGGCGTTGCGGTGCAGCAGCGACAGCACCTGCTTGGTGTCGCCGGCGAACGACGCCTCCAGGTCGTTGGTCTCCAGCAGCTCGCGGTAGCGCCCGGCGCGCTCGTAGAGGCGGGCCAGGTTGCGCAGCGTGGGCAGGTGGTCCGACGCGAGATCGAGGATGCGCTTCATGCACTCGATGGCGTGGTCCAGGTCCCCCAGGCGGTCCTCGTAGATGACCGCCATCTTGTTGAGTGTGGTGATGAGCTGGTCGCGGTCGTTGGTCTGGAGCAGGTCCTGCTCGAACATCGACACGAGCTCGGCGAAGCGGCCCTGGCGCTCGTAGAGGCGGGTGAGGGCCTTCTGCGCGGGGAGGTAGCCGGGCTGGAGCTGGAGGCACGCGTTGTAGCGCGCGATGGCGTCCTCCTGGCGGCTCAGGCGCTCTTCAAGGATCTCGGCCGCCTTGTACATGCGCGCGGCCTTGCCCTTGGCGTCCTCGGCGGCGGTGACCTCCGCGTCGAAGACGGCGACGAGGCCTTCCCAGTTCTGCATCCGGTAGGACAGCTTGCCCAGGCCCGCGAGCGCGGCGGCATGGCTGGGGATGCGGGCGAGGATGGCCTGGTAGCGGGCGGCGGCCTCCTGGTCGCGCTTGAGGTCGTCCTCGTACAGCGCGGCGAGGCGCAGGTTGATGGCGACCAGCTCGCTCTCGTCGTTGATGGAGCCCACCCACGCGAGCAGCACGTCGGCCAGCTCCTCGAAGCGTCCTTGGGTCTCGTAGATGCCGGCGAGCGCGGAGAGGACGAGCGGCTCGTGGGGGCTCACGCGGCGCGCGGCGAGCAGCGCGGACAGGGCATCGTCCTTGCGGCCCAGGCGGTCGTGGACCTTGGCGATGTGGAGGTAGGCGGGAGCGGCCTGCGAGCCCTGGCCCTCGGCCTCGGCGAGGAGGGCGGAGAGCAGCTCATCGGTGCGGCCCTCGCGCTCGGCGATGCGCTTGACGGCGGCCTGGAGCAGCGGGTCGGAGCGGTCGAGCGCGAACGCCTCGCGGAACACGACGGCGGCGGCGTCCTTGTTCTTGAGACGCTCCTCCAGGAGCATGCCCGCGGCGGTGAGGTAGTGGGCGCGCAGGGACGGCGGAACGACGGCGGCGGCGAGCAGCTGGTAGATCTCCACCAGCGCGGCGGCGTCATTGCGCGAGGCGTAGACGGACTCCAACTGCGTGAGCAGGGTGATGTCGGACGGCTTGCGGTCCAGGGCCTGGCGCAGGGCATCCGCGGCGTCGTTGTCGCGGGACAGACGCTCCTCGAGGATGGAGCCCTTCTCGAAGAGGAGGGAGGCCTGCTGGCGAGGGTCCTCGGAGGCGATGAGCTCCGCGTCAATGAGCTGGACGACCATCTGCCAGTTGCCCACGTCGGCGAAGAGGCGACGTGCGGCGCGGATGTTGGCGAGGAAGCGGGGCGCCAGCTTGTAGGCGTTCTGGAACGCGACGGCGGCGTTGCGAGGATTCTTGAGGGGCTCTTCCCAGAGCAGACCGACCTCATGGAAGAGGAGGGCGGCCGTCTGCGGCTCGGTGGTGGCGAGCGCCTTGGCCTCGCGCTCCATGGAAGCGATGCGCTCGCGGGCATCGTCCTCGGCGCTGGCGGTGGGGGCGGGGAGGG
>NZ_RAWI01001267.1 GCF_003612125.1 Corallococcus praedator | reverse complement strand
GTCCTGACGACCGAACTGCTGCACTATTTGCGATTTGATTGACTCCCTTTGTAAAAGAACAAGTTTGGTGAAGTCCCCTACCATTTCAGGCGATCGCTTTGATCCGATCGAGCAGTGCAGACAACCTTTGTAGAATACAGTTAGCGATCGCGTGTTGTTTTGGTGTCAGTCGGTATGGCGAGAAAAATCTGGCGTGGGTTACGGGGTTTACTGCTGCTGTTGAGTTTGGCGTGTTTGGCCGTGCTGCTGATGGCGCTTCCGGCTGCGGCACAAACTTCGCCTGATACGGTCAACTACAACAGCGCCAACTTGCAAAACCAAGATTTTTCGCATCAAGATCTGCGCGGCAAAGCGTTTGTCGGGGCAGAAATGCGCGGAATTAACTTCGAGGGGTCGAATCTCACGAAC
>NZ_RAWI01001266.1 GCF_003612125.1 Corallococcus praedator | reverse complement strand
ACCCCGCGAGGATCCCCGCGGTATGGGCGTAGCTGGATTGCTGACCTCGGATGTCTACGGTCTTCGATCGCAGCTAGACAGCTACACGCTCGAACTTCTAGACGAACAGCGTCGGTTGGCCGCGCGCAGTCAGCTGAGCAAGCAGGAGCGCGAGTCCTTGCGCCGCCTCACCACGGCGGTCGACGGGCTCGGCTTCGGCCGGGCAACCCGTGATCCCGACTACGAGCAATTCCTCATCGCAATGGCTAGCTGGCGGGATCAGAGGGGACTTACCGGCAGCTACCTTACGCCGGAACAAAAGCTTCGAGAGGAACAGGCCGCTGCCGCGATCGTTGCTGCGATACGAGAGGAGTCGACGGCTAGGTGAGATATATCGACCTCGATCTCGTCCTTCAAGAACTCCCAGAA
>NZ_RAWI01001265.1 GCF_003612125.1 Corallococcus praedator | reverse complement strand
TGTCGACAACGAGGTCAAGCCTGGTTTGATCCGTGGCAGTCACGTCGATGAAGATGTTTTGAGTGTTGAGAGTGATCTTGGTATGATCAGAGTTGATCTACGAGATGTCAGACTGTGAGTAATGCACACGCTGAGGTAGGAGAAAGTAGAAAGCCGTACGATGGGAGGCATTGAGAGAACTTGACGAGAAGTGTCATAGATGATAGGGTAGACAGGCGAGTTCTCGATAATGTGAAGGTATCGAGAGAGATGCTTGTCCTCCTGTGAGTCGAAAGCTCGAGGTGAGCAACAACTTGTTCAGCGAAAGAACGAAAGAAGGGAAACGAACTTTGAAAAGAGTCATCATCTCTGCTCCAGTGTACTCTTGAGTCTTGTTCAAAGGCGCGAATTTGATATCTGTTGGGGGTAG
>NZ_RAWI01001264.1 GCF_003612125.1 Corallococcus praedator | reverse complement strand
GCGCTAGACCCCGGCGGTGACCGCGCACCGCCTTGCCTTCCCCGCGATGCTCGGCGGCAGCGTCGCGCTGGCTTTTGGTCCGCTGTTCGTCCGCCTCGCCGAGGTCGCGCCGGTCGCGTCGGCATTCTGGCGCGTCGCGCTGGCCGCCGTGCCGCTTGCGGTGATTGCCGCGTGGCAGCCGCACGCAGCCCGGGGACTGAGCCGCCTGACGGTGGCGGCGATTGCGCTTGCAGCGTTGTGCTTCGCTGCCGATCTGGCGCTTTGGCACCTCGGTATCGTGCGCACCACGCTCGCCAACGCCGCGCTGCTGTCGAATGCCGCGAGCTTCTTCCTGCCGCTGTTCGGCTACCTCGTCGCGCGGCGTTGGCGAGCGTGGTGCGCACGATACCGAGGTGCCAAAGCGCCAGAT
>NZ_RAWI01001263.1 GCF_003612125.1 Corallococcus praedator | reverse complement strand
CGATGGATGGGTCGAGGAAGTCGACGTCGAGGGAGACGTGGAGGAGCCCGTTCGCCGCCTCGGCGCGGGCGAGGAACTCGGCGAGCGGCGCCCGGATGCCGCCCTCGTCGATGGCGCGCATGTCGACGAGCTGGGCGTCCGTCCGGGCCAGGGCCGCCCGCTCGGGCAGGTCGACGGAGCGCAGGCCGATCATGCAGATGTTCGCGGTCGCCACGGTGGCGGCCAGGGCTGGGAAGGCGTCGAAGCCGGGCAGGCCCGCGACGTAGGCCATCGGCGTGCCGTGGAGGTGGCCGCTGGCCGTGGTGTCGGGCGTGTGGAAGTCGCTGTGGGCGTCGAGCCAGAGGACGAAGAGCGGTCGGCCGAGGCGGGCCGCGTGCGCCGCCATGCCCGCGACGGAGCCCAGCGACAG
>NZ_RAWI01001262.1 GCF_003612125.1 Corallococcus praedator | reverse complement strand
ATACAGCGTGGTAGTGGACCAGGGCAACGCCCAGGCCTCGGCCAAAACCATGCACCTGCCGCCGGCCCGCAAAACGGCGCCCAGCCTCGCGCAGCCCCCCGAAGGCCGCCCGGGTCCCAACTACGGCACGGCGCCCGGCGGCATTCAGCCCAACCGGCCGGTGGCCCAGGCTCGCCATCTGGTGCCCGGCGGCAACACCGCCACCGCCGCCCAGGTGGCCGCCACCACGCTGCGCAACCCCTTCGAGGCCGTTAAAACGATGGACCGCAACATCGTGCCCTCGCAGCTCAACACCACCTACACGTTTGAAAACTACGTGGAGGGCGACTGCAACCGCCTGGCGCGCTCGGCCGGCCTTGCGGTGGCCAACAAGCCCGGCACCACCGCCTTCAACCCCCTGATGGTGTAC
>NZ_RAWI01001261.1 GCF_003612125.1 Corallococcus praedator | reverse complement strand
ACACCGCGTACGTGCACCCGCCGACCTACTACTTCCTCACGGGTGTCGCGGCCAAGGTCGAACACGCGATCACCGGCGACGGCACACACACCGCCGCGCGCACCATCGGCGCGTTGTGGCTCAGCCTCGCGGTGTGGCTGATATGGCGACTGTTGGTGCATCGGCGAGCCAACCCGCTCACGCAGGTCGCGTTGCTGTCGTTGCTCATCGTGTCGCCCTCGGTGATCTTCGCGTCGTCCACCACGAGCCCTGACGCGTCGAGTCTGCTGGCCGGCGCGGTCATGCTCGCGGCCGTGCTCTTGTGGGAGGACGACGTGCTGCCCGCGTGGGTGGTGGTGCCGGCCGCGGCCCTCACGTTGGGTCTCAAGTTCACCCACATCGGTGCGATCGGGCTGGTGGTCGTCTACCT
>NZ_RAWI01001260.1 GCF_003612125.1 Corallococcus praedator | reverse complement strand
GGCCACGCCCGCGGCTTCAACCGCGGCCAGATCTTCGCCCGCGACGGCCGGCTGGTCGCATCCGTCACGCAGGAAGGACTGATGCGGCTGCGCGAGTGAGCGCGGGCATCTAGAAGCCGATCGGTATCACCGGGACCGCGGGCGGCGGGCTCGTCTCCGCTTCCAGGGCCGGCATATTGAAACGGACCCGCATGACGCAGGCTGCCGCGCCTGTCGACGACGCCGGGAACTTCGCCTGGCGCACCAGCGACAGCGCGCTGTCTCCAAACGCCGCGGCGGGTTCGGCGAGCAGCAGCTTCATGTTTCCGGTCGCGCCCCATGGCGCGATATCATATTGCACGATCGCCCAGCCCTCGATCGCGCGGCGCTGGAATTGCGGCGGAAACTGCCCTGTCGGCATCGGGGTCGCT
>NZ_RAWI01001259.1 GCF_003612125.1 Corallococcus praedator | reverse complement strand
CGGCGATGCGCTGGCCGGCCTCGGCGGACTGGGCGCTGGCCGAGCCGAACGGCAGGAAAGTCGCGGCGGCAAGGATCTTCCGCCGCGTCGGCCCGCCGTGACGATGGCTATGGCCATGATCGTGTGGGTCGTCGTGTGGATGCCAGCCGTCATGCGGCATGGCGCGTCAGGTCGAGCCGCGCGGGTATTTCAGCGAGCAGCCGTAGGGGCGCGTCGAGGCCTGGGCGACCGGCTTGCCGGCCAGCACGTCATCGAGCGCCACGCGCACATACTGCGTGGCCTTGGGAATGTCGGCCGGATCGGCCGAGGGGATCGAATCGATGCCGCCTTTGTAGACGAGCGTGCCGGTGGCATCGATCACGTACATGTGCGGCGTCACGGTGGCGCCATAGGCGCGCGCGATCCTGCTT
>NZ_RAWI01001258.1 GCF_003612125.1 Corallococcus praedator | reverse complement strand
GCTGATTATTGACGAATTGGCCGACCTGATGATGACGGCTGGCAAGGAGGTTGAGCAGCCTATTGCCCGGCTGGCTCAGTTGGCGCGGGCCATTGGCATTCACCTCGTTGTGGCTACGCAGCGGCCCTCGGTCAACGTCATTACGGGTCTCATTAAGGCCAATTTTCCGGCGCGGCTATCCTTCAAAGTAACGTCTAAAATCGACTCTCGGACCATTTTAGACACGGGTGGAGCCGAGCAGTTAGTGGGCATGGGCGACATGCTGCTGTCGTCCAACTCTGACATTATCCGGCTGCAATGTCCGTTTGTCGATACCAACGAAATTGAAGACCTGTGCGAGTTTGTTGGCAACCAGCGCGGCTACGACGATGCCTATGCGCTACCCGAATTTTTGGGCGACGATGGTGGTC
>NZ_RAWI01000125.1 GCF_003612125.1 Corallococcus praedator | reverse complement strand
AGCTGGGACCGGCCAGCCCCGCCATCGCGGAAGCCCGCGAGCTGCTGGAGGCCGGCCGCTTCCAGGAGACGCTGGACGTGGTGCAGCGCGGGCTGGATGCCCCCGACGTCACGGACGACGAGCTGGTGGAGCTCTACCGCCTGCAGGGCCTCACCGCCCTCTACGTGGGAGACGAGGCCCTGGCGCGGGGGGCCTACGAGAAGCTGCTCCAGGCCCGGCCGGACTTCGAGCTGCCCCGCTCCGCGCCGCCGAAAATCCGCGCCCTGTTCGCGAAGCTGAAGGAGGACCTCAAGAACCGCCGCGTCCTCCCCGTCACCCTTCAGGTGGACCCCATCCCGGACCCCACGCCCGGGGAGACGGTCGAGGTGCGGGCCACGCTGCGCGACATGGCGCTGGGGGCGAGGGCGCGGCTATTCTACCGGCGCGCGGGGGCCCAGGCCTTCTCGTCGGTGGACTTCGTGCGCGACCGCTCCCAGCCAGAGCAGTACCGCGCCGTGCTGCCCTCCTATGAGCTGCCCGTGGAGAGCACCTCCTATGAGGTGGAGTACTACTTCGAGGTCGTGGACGCGGCGCAGCGCCGCCTGGCCGGACGCGGGGACCCGTTCCATCCCCTCCTCTTCCAGGTCGCGTCCCGCAACACCCCCGCCGCCACGCTGACGGAGGGCCAGGGCCGCCCCTGGTACAAGAGTCCCTGGGTCTGGGTGGCCGTGGGCGCGGTGGCCATTGGCGGCACTGCGGGCGTCGTGGCCCTCACCTCCTCCGAGGACCGGGGCCGGGTTCCCATCACCATCCGCGTGGAGGACGCCATCCCATGAGACGCCAGGGAAGCCTGTGCCTGCTGCTCACCTGGGGCGCCGTGCTCGGCGGCTGCGGGCCGGAGGCCGCTCCGGACGCCATGCCGGTGGGCCTGGAAATCACGCTGAGCCGTGCCGTCGCCAGTCAGGTGGGCGCCTATCAGGTGGCCGTGCTGAAGGACGGCGCGAAGCGCAACTGCACGGAGCTGCAGCGCACCTGCCTCTCCGCGCAGGTGGAGTCGGGCGCGCTGCTGGAGCTGGAGGACGCGGACGGCAAGTCGGGGCGCACGCTGCGCTTTGCCTCGGCGCCCGGGGGCGCGTCGATGGAGCTGGCCGTGGACGTGCCGGTGGGGCGCGACTACGCGCTCGTCATCGAGGCCCTGTCCGCCGACACGCCGACCCGCTTCCTGGGCAGCTCCTGCAACTACCTGCGCGAGGTGAACGCGGGCCGCAACGCGGCGCTGGTGGCGGCGCCCATCGAGCTGACCGAACAGGCGTGTGATCCGGTGTTCCCGCGCTGAAGCCCCCTGCCCCTTCAAGGGGGAGGCGGGCAGGCATGGCGCGTGGATGTCACATGGTTGTCCCGAGCGGGCCGGAACGAATCTGTTACGGGACGCCACGCATTCCATCCCCTTCGCGGGAGCAACCTTCATGGCGCGCATCCTCATCATCGAGGACGAGCAGGACCTGGCCGGACTCGTCGACTACAACCTCCGCGCGGCGGGCTTCGAGACCGACACGGCGAACACCGGCGCGGGGGGCCTTGCCCGCGCCCGGGCGCAACCTCCGGACCTGGTGCTGTTGGACCTGATGCTGCCCGACGTGGCGGGCGGCGAAGTCTTGCGCATGCTCAAGAACGACCCGGAGCTGAAGAAGGCTGCGGTCGTCATCGTCAGCGCCAAGGGCCAGGAGGCCGACCGCATCCAGGGCCTGGAGTTGGGCGCGGACGACTACGTGGTGAAGCCCTTCTCCGTGCGCGAGCTGCTCCTGCGCGTGAAGGCCGTGCTGCGCCGCGCGGACGCGGAGGAAGGCCCCGCCGCGGTGCTGGGCGCGGGCGACATCAGCCTGGACACGTCGCGCCACCAGGTGCGCGTCAAGGGCGAGGAGGTGGTGCTCACCGCGCTGGAGTTCCGCCTGCTGCGCACCCTGCTGGAGCGCATGGACCGGGTGCAGACGCGCGAGGTGCTGCTCTCCGACGTCTGGGGCATCCAGGCGGAGATCCACACCCGCACCGTGGACACGCACATCAAGCGGCTGCGCGAGAAGCTGGGGCCCGCGGGCGACATCATCGAGACCGTGCGCGGCGTGGGCTACAAGCTCAGCCCTCCTTGAAACAACCGCCATGCCCCTGCGCTCCACGCTCCTGGCCCTGCTGGTCCCCGCCCTGCTGGTGAGCACGCTGCTCGTGCTGTTCGGCCAGCCCACCGGCGCGCTCGCCGCCGGCCTCGTCACCCTGGCGGGCTCCGCGCTCGCGCTGGGCACCAGCCGCGTGGCGATGGAACGCCAGCTGCGCGCCCTGACCCAGAAGACGCAGTCCCTGGCTGAAGGCGTGATGTTCCCCGCTGGCGTGGAGCGCACCGACGACCTGGCGCAGCTGGAAGACGCCATCGACACGCTGGATGACCGGCTGTCCACCCAGAACGCGGCGCTCAACCAGGAGGCGCGCACCCTCACCGCCGTGCTGGATGGCATGGCCGAGGGCCTGTGGGTGACGGACGCGGAGGGCACCGTGGTGCGCCACAACGACGCGCTCGCGGAGATGCTCCGGCCCGCGCAGGGCGCCATCGTGGGACAGCGGCCGCTCGCGCTGATCCGCAACGAGGCCCTCAACGACGCGGTGGCCCGCGCCTGCCAGGAGGGGGCATCCACGCGGCTGGAGCTGACGCTCGAGGGCCTGTTCTCCCGCACGCTGGCCGTGCGCGTGACGCCCGTGGGACGCGACCTGCCCGGCAGCGCCGCCGTCTTCCACGACGTCACCGAGCTGCGAAGGCTGGAGAAGGTCCGCAAGGACTTCGTGGCCAACGTCTCCCACGAGCTGCGCACCCCCATCACCGCCATCCGGGGCTATGCCGAAACGCTCCAGGGCGGCGCGCTCAATGACGCCCAGGTCGCCCCCCGGATGGTGGAGATCATCCACCGCCAGTCCGAACGCCTCTCCGAACTGGTGGAGGACCTGCTGGAGCTGTCCCGCCTGGAGGCGCGCGAGATGACCTTCCAGCGCACCGAGGTGCCGCTCGCGCTGGCCGTCTCCCGCGCCGCAGAGGGCGTGCGTCCCAAGGCCGAGGGCAAGAACCAGCAGATTGGCCTGCACATCCCTCCGCAGCTGGTGGCCCTGGGGGATGGGCGGGCCATCGAGCAGGTGCTCCTCAACCTGCTCGACAACGCGGTGAAGTACACGCCCGCCGGTGGACGGGTGGACGTGGACGGAGCGTATGAGGGCGGCCGGTGCGTGGTGCGGGTGCGCGACACAGGCGTGGGAATCGAGCCCAAGCATCTTTCCCGGATTTTCGAGCGATTCTACCGGGTGGACAAGGGCCGAAGCCGGGACATGGGGGGCACGGGGCTGGGCCTTTCCATCGTGAAGCACCTGATGGGCGCGATGGACGGCGAGGTGAAGGTGGAGAGCCAGCCGAACGCGGGCAGCACCTTCGTCATTTTTCTACCCTCGGCGGCTGGCCCGACGGCGGCGACGGGCTAGGATGGGGGCGGCCATGCGGGTCGCCATCCTCGCGGACATTCACGGAAACCTTCCGGCCTGCGAGGCCGTGCTGGACGACATCACCAAATCGGTGGCGCCGGATTACATCGTCGCGGCCGGAGACCTGGCCCTGCGCGGCGCCCATCCGCGCGAGACGGTGGAGCTGCTCTTCAGCCGCTGCAACGCGCTCATCATGGGCAACACCGACGCGTACCTCGCCGGCAACTACCTGGGCGGCGCGTACCGCGAACGCGACCACTGGAAGACGGAGCTGCTGCGCTGGACGCGCGACCAGCTGGGCGACACGCTGTTGCAGCAGCTGGGGCAGATGCCCTTCTCGCTGCGCTACACGCCGCGCAAGGGGCAGGACCTGTTCATCTGCCACGCCAACCCGCGCAACCTGGAAGAGTCGTTGGACCCCACGCTGGACGACCACGCCGTGCGCCGCTTCTTCACGCACCTGGACGCGGCCGCGTGCGCCTTCGGCCACCTGCACTTCCCCTACCGTCGGCGCGTGGGCCGGATGCTCATCGCGGACGTGGCCAGCGCCGGCATCCCGCGCGACGGCGACCTGCGGCCCGCCTACGGCGTCTTCACCTTCACCCCCAAGGGCTGGCGCGTGCAGATCCGCCGCGTGCGCTACCCGGTGCGCAAGGCCACCCAGGCCCTCACCGCGCGCCGCGTGCCCGGCGGGCCGCTGCTCATCCACAAGCTCGTGGAGGCGCGCTACCGCCACCACAACGCCCTGATGGAGGCCGCGCGGCGGCACTCGGGGCTGCCTCCTCCGGGGCCCGTGCTGCGGCCGCCTCCGGGTGCCGCGGGCTCCGCGCGGCCCACGGTCGCCGCGCCCTTCGAGAACCACCCGCCCACGGAAGTCGACCCGTCCACGCTGCCCACGGACATGGACGGCACGGTGACGGGCGCGGCGCCGCTGCCGCTCGACGCGCTCAACGACCTGGACGGGTGAGCGTTGCCCCCACCGGGTGCGTGCGCGTGGAGCGGCCCGTCCGGGAATGGACACGCGCGTCGTCGCTTCTGACGGACAGCGGGCTTTTTCCCCCGTGAATTCCGCCGTGCGCCCCGCACGCACAGGTGCATACGGGCGCCGGGAGCCTTAGCAACAAAGAGGCGACGACACTCACAGCGGGAGGGGCCATGGTCTGGTGGACGGTCGGACTGTCGGTGGTGGCGGTATCCCTGGCCACGGCGGGTGCGCAGCCGCCTCCCGCCGAACCGCCGCAGGCACAGGCCCAGCCCCAGGCCAGCACGCCCGAGCCCGCGCCCTTCTGCGAGGGCGAATATGCGGACAGCTACAGCGCATTGTCCGCCCAGGCCCGCGCCTTCGAGCAGTCGGTGAAGAAGAAGTACACGTACTGCGTGCGCAGCACCGCCGTGTACGAGTGCCTGTCCTACGGGGCGGAGGGCAACGTGCGGCGCACGCGCACGTCGGTGTCCGCGCACGGCACCGCGTTCGCGTACCGGCAGCAGGCCGGGGAGACGCTGCTGCTCACCAACGAGCACGTCGTGGAGTGGCCGGACGTCACCAGCGACGCGCACGCCGTGGAGAACGTGCCCTCTGGCTGCAAGCGCGTGAAGGACGCCTTAAGCATCGTGGAGAACGAGGCGGACGCCTACGACCGCGATGACATCCCGCTGTCCAAGGCGGTGGTGGATCCGCAGTTGGACCTGGCCGTCATCAAGTCGAAGACGCCGCTGACGGTGCTGCCGTGGAAGGTGGGCCGCAGCGCCGGCGTGCGCGAGCGCGACGTGGTGGACGTGCGCGGCTTCCCCCTGGGCGTCTTCAACGCCACCAACATGGGCAAGGTCATCTCCGCCTACGACCGCGACGAGTACAAGGAGTGGTACCACGACGACTTCGTCATCGACGCGCTCCTGTCGCAGGGCAACTCGGGGTCGCCCGTGCTCGCCATCTCCTGCAAGACGGGCGAGTTCGAGCTCGTCGGCGTCTACCACGCGGGCTACTCGCGAGGCAGCGCGCTCAACGTGGTGGTGGGCATCGACCAGGCGCGCGACCTGATGAACAACCTGCGCCGGACGCCCAAGCGCGCCGAGGCCAATCCACCGCTGGATGCGCTGGCCCGCGCGCGCATGACGAAGCGCGCGGAGGTGTCCGCCACGCCCTTCTTCCCCTTCGGCTCGCGCACCGCGGCGGTGTTCCCTCGCGCGGATGGCACCCTGCTCTTCGCGCTGTACAGCCAGGACTTCCCGCGCCGCGTGCATCCGCTCGTCGTGCTGGAGGACCTGCCCGTGGCCTCCGTGGAGGAGGGCTTCGGGCGCGCGGGCCGCGTCTGGTTCGGCGGAGAGCGCGGACTGCTCGAACGCACGCGCGCGGAGCAGGACGCGGAGCTCCAGCAGCAGCTTGCCCGCCTCCTGGATGCGCTGCGCCGGGACGCGACGCTCGCGTTCTCCTACCAGGACTCCCTGCCCGCTTCGGACGAGTCCCGGCAGACCTTCGACACGTCGGCCCGGCTCAGCAAGACGCTGGAGCGCACCATCGTCGCGCACCGCGACCTGAGCGACGCCGCCGCGGAGCTGGCGGACCGCTTCGCGCCGGACGTCACCGAGTCAGCGACCCGGACCGAATCCGTGCTGAAGAATCCACCCGCGGGCATCCACCTGGGCCTCGCGTCCGAACCGGCGGGGGGCACGCCGACGCCCCTGCCTCCTGGCCGGAACTCCGGAGCACGGCGGCCCGCGAGCAGCCCGACGGGAAGACCCGCTTCGAGCAAGTAACCCTCCCGTCCACCTGACGGCCGGACGGGCGATGCCCTGGAGACAGCACACCGTTTCCGGGGAAGGCCGTCCGAGCGGCCCTGCATTGGACAAGTGTGGAGGCCATGCCCGAACCCGCAGCCGGAGCAGTCCACCCTGACTTGAGGACGGGGGCGCCGTCGCCCTGGCTGCGGCGGATCCTCCGGGGGCTGCTGGGGCAGGAGCGACGGTTCTGGGTCCTGGTGGTGGGTGTGGGCCTCATCTCTGGCCTGGGCGCGGTGGCGCTCCTCGCTGTGCTGCGCTTCACCCAGCACCTGTTCTGGCAGAGCAACTCCGAGCACTTCCTCGAGGGCGCGCTCGCGTCCCCGGGCTGGCGTCGGTTCCTGGTGCCCGTGCTCGGCGGCGCGCTGGTGACGCTGGTGTCCCTGCTGGTGGGACAGCCCCTGCGAGGCCATGGCACCGCGGGCATCATCGAGTCCATCTGGGTGAAGTCCGGACGCCTGCCCTTCCCGCGCGCGCTGCTGCGGGGCTTCGTCTCCATCATCGCGGTGGCGCTGGGGGCGCCGCTGGGCCGCGAAGGCGCCCTCCTCCAGACAGGTGCGGCCAGCGGTTCGGCGCTGTCCGGCTGGCTGCGGTTGGGGCCGGGGCAGGCGCGCGTCCTGGTGGCGTGCGGCGCTTCGGCGGGCATCGCGTCCGCGTACAACGTGCCCATCGGCGCGGCCCTCTTCGGGCTGGAGGTGCTGCTGGGCAGCTTCGCGCTGGAGCTCTTCGGCCCCATCGTCGTCTCGTGCGTGGTGGCGACGCTCGTGTCGCGCACGCTCATCGCGGATCATCCCAGCTACGTCATCCCCCACTACGCGCTCATCCACCCGCGCGAGCTGCTGCTGGCCCTCATGCTGGGCGTGCTCGTGGGCGGGGCCTCCGCGCTCTATGTCCGGGGCATCAACCTCACCTCGGACCTGTTGGATCGCCTGCCGGTGTGGCTCGCGCCCTTCATGCCGCTCGTAGCGATGACGCTGGTGGGCATCACCGCGCTCGCGGGGCCGTACCTCATGGGCAACGGCTATGACTCCGTGAACATGGCCCTGCACGGGACGCTGCCGCTCACGCTGCTCCTGCTGCTGCCCCTGGCGAAGCTGGCGGTGACGTCGCTGTGCGCGGGCGCGGGCGTGCCGGGCGGGCTCTTCACCCCCTCCCTCTTCTTCGGCGCGCTCCTGGGGGGCGCGTTCGGGATGATGGTGGAGCGGGTGCTTCCGGGTGGAGCGCCCAGCGGTGCGTACGCGCTCTTGGGCATGGGCGCGGTGCTGGCCGGCACCACGCACGCCTCGGTGTCCGCCGTGCTGATGATCTTCGAGATGACCGGCGACTACGACCTCATCCTCCCGCTGATGCTCGCCGCGGTGGTGGCCGCCGTCGTCAGCCGCCGCCTGGAGCCGGAGTCGCTCTACACCTCCGTGCTGGTGAAGCGCGACGTGCGCGTGCCCGCGTCCGTGCCACACTGGCTGCGCGAGGAGGGAGTGCGCTCGATGCTCTCTCCGGTGACGCAGCGGGTGCCGCCCTCCGCGCCCTTCGACGAGGTGGTGGTGCTGCTGCTGGAGCAACCGCCGGGCGCGGACCTCTACGTCACCGACGCGGAGGGGCGCCTGCTGGGCGTCATCACCCTGGACGCGCTCAAGGGCCACCTGCCGGACCACTCCCTGCTCCAGGCCACCGTGGCCGCGGACGTGATGGACTCCGGCGTGCAGCCCATCACCCCGGACCTGTCCCTCTCCGAGGTGGCCGCGCGGTTCGGGCAGACGTCGCTGGAGCACCTGCCCGTGGTGGACGGAGGCCGGCACCTGCTGGGTGCGCTCTCCAAGGGCGACCTGCTCAAGCGGGGGCGCTTCTAGATGGAGCCCCGGGCCCGGGCGTGGAGCATCGTCGCGATGAGCCTGCTGTGCCTCGTGCTCACCTACGTGCTGCTGCGCTCCCCGCCCCCTCCCAGACACCCCGAAGAACCCACGCCCGAGGAAGCGCCGACCCGGGGCAATCCGTACCGGGGCTGGCCCCTGTTCCAGGGATGGCCCGTCCCCCAACCTCCGGACGCGAAGCCGGACGCGAAGCCCGGGGCCCCGTCGGAACACCCGCCGAAGCGCTGACGACCCACCCTGTCACCCCGGGGCGGATGCGGGCAGGCAACCAGACGGGCTCCGAGTGAACCGCTTGCATGCGGGGAGCGCGGGAGGAAGATGGCCGCCGTCTTGGACGCCACGCCCTTCAACTTCGTCGCCATCGTGTTGCTGGTGTCCATGGGCGCGGGCCTCCTGGGTTCGCTGCTGGGGTTGGGCGGAGGGCTGATCCTCATCCCCGTCCTCACGCTCGTGCTGAAGGTGGACATCCGCTACGCGGTGGGGGCCTCCATCGTGTCCGTCATCGCCACCTCCAGCGGCGCGGCGGCGGCCTACGTGCGCGACGGCCTGGCCAACCTGCGCGTGGCCATGTTCCTGGAGCTGGCCACCGTGGCCGGCGCCGTCACGGGCGCGATGCTCGCGGGCGTGGTGAGCGGCCGCGCGCTGTACTTCCTCTTCGGCGCGGTGATGGCGTACTCGGCGCTCGCGATGCTGCGCAAGCTGCGCGAGGACGGCTCGCCGCGCGTGGAACCTCCACCGGACATGCTCGCGGACCGGCTGGCCCTGCATGGCAGCTACTATGACGCGTCCACCGAACAACTGGTGGCGTACCGCGTCCACCGCCCCCTCGCCGGCCTGGGGCTCATGTACGTGGCGGGCACGGTGAGTGGCCTGTTGGGCATCGGCTCCGGCGCGCTGAAGGTGCCGGCCATGGACCTGGCGATGGGGCTGCCCATCAAGGTGTCCACCGCCACCAGCAACTTCATGATCGGCGTGACGGCGGCGGCCAGCGCGGGCATCTACTTCGCGCGAGGCGACATCGACCCGTTCATCGCCGGGCCCGTCTGCGTGGGCGTCACGGTGGGCGCGTTCACCGGCTCGCGCTACCTCACGAAGCTCAAGAGCGGCTCGCTGCGCATGCTCTTCGTCGCCGTCCTGCTGTGGGTGTCCTTCGAGATGCTGGCCAAGGGAGTTCGCGGATGAGCCCGCAGGTCGCCGAACCCCGTGCTCCCGAGGAGCTCCCCGCCGCGGCGGTCCACCCCGTGGCCCTCCCGGAGACGGTGCCGCTCACGCCGGAGCTGCTCATCAGCCAGTTGCTGCGCGGCGGCGTGCTCTTGAGCCTGTCGCTCGTCACGTGCGGCATGGTGATGACCTTCTTCCGCCACCCGGACTACTTCTCGTCGCCGGACGCGCTCCAGCGCCTCACCTCGCCGGACTCCGCGCCCCACCGGCTGTCGGACGTCTTCGAGGGCGTGATGGCCGTGCGCGGACAGTCCTTCGTGATGGCGGGCCTGCTGGTGATGATCACCGTGCCCGTGCTGCGCGTGGCGCTGTCGCTGAGCATCTTCCGCGCGCAGCGGGACCGCGCCTACGCCGCCATCACCACCGGCGTGCTCGCGCTGCTGCTGCTCGCGTTCCTGCTGGGCGGCGTGGAGTAGTCCACACCCCGAAGCCCTGGCCTGACGCGGTTCGCTCATTCGTCACACACGCGGGCGGGGAACGCCCTACAACCCGCGCCCATGGCCGACCACGAACTGCCCCTCCTGCTCGTGCGCCACGCCGTGGCCGAGGACTCCCACGTCCTGGGCGACGAGGCCCGCGCGCTCACCCCCAAGGGCCGCGCCGCCTTCCGGCAACACGCGCGCAAGATTGCCCGCCTCACCCCGCTCATGGGCATCCTCACCAGCCCCCTGGTGCGCGCGGTGCAGACCGCGGAGCTGCTCGCGGAGGCCCTCTGCCTGTCGCACGTGGAGATCCACCCCGCCCTCGTCCCCATGAAGGGCGCGGCCCACCACGTGCTGAAGCTGGCGCGCGAGGTGGGCCCGGGCTGGGCGCTGGTGGGACACAACCCCTCCCTGGAGCGCGCCGCCGAGCTCGCGCTGGGCCACGCCCTGCCGGACAAGCTGCGAAAGGGCTGCGCGGTCGCCCTGCGAGCCGATGGGCGCGAGTTCTCCCTGCAATGGCTGGCCGCGCCGGGACGCTCCCTCCGGCGCCCATGACCCACCCTCCCGGGGCACGGGGGCCCGAGCCCCGTGACGGACGTGACGCAGTTGTTGCCGGCGCGTCACGCCCGCGCGAAGGGACGAGCGCACAGTACGCCGCGCCATGTCCCACGTTCTCATCGTCGACGACGAGCGCGACCTCGCCGAGCTCATCGACTTCAACCTGCGCGGCGCCGGCTTCTCCACGCGCCTGGCCTTCACCGGGGAGGCGGCGCTGGCAGCCGCCCGCGAGCAGTCCCCGGACGTGGTGCTGCTGGACCTGATGCTGCCGGACCTGTCCGGCATCGAGGTCTGCCGCCACCTGCGCGCCAACTCGCAGCTGCGTGACGTGCTCATCGTCATGCTCACCGCCAAGAGCGAGGAGGCGGACCGCATCCGCGGCTTCGAGGTCGGCGCGGACGACTACGTCGTCAAGCCCTTCTCCGTGCGCGAGCTGGTGCTGCGGCTCAAGGCCATCCTCCGGCGCTCCGCCGCCCCCAAGGAGAGCGTCCCGCCCCTGGCCCTGGGCCCGCTGCGCCTGGACGTCACCGCGCACCGCTTCTACGTGGAGGGCCAGGAGACGTCCCTCACCGCGCTGGAGTTCCGCCTGATGGAGCACCTGATGGCGCGGCTGGGCCGGGTGCAGTCGCGCGAGCAGCTCCTGGAGGAGGTCTGGGGGCTGTCCAGCTCCCTGGAGACGCGCACCATCGACACGCACGTGATGCGCCTGCGCGACAAGCTGGGCAACGCGCGCGCCCTGCTGGAGACGGTGCGCGGCGTGGGCTACCGCATCGTGGACCCCACCGCCGGATAGCGTCCGTCACCCATTTGTCACGCAAGGGCCGTCAAGCGGCCACATCCGCCCCGTAGATCGTCACGCGTTCACGACACGGGATCCGACGACCGCGCCCCCTTGTTCACCCACCAGTGGTCCTCCACAAGGAGACTCACCCCATGAAGAAGACCCTGCTCTCAAGCCTCGTCGCCTTCGGCCTGACCGTCCTCCCGCTCGCCGCCCAGGCGGGCACCGTGACGGTGAAGGGCTCGGACACCATGGTCATCCTGGTCCAGCGTTGGGCCGAGGCGTTCATGAAGAAGAACCCGTCCATGAAGATCCAGGTGACGGGCGGCGGCTCCGGCACGGGCCTGGCGGCCCTGCAGAACGGCACCACCGACATCGCCATGTCCAGCCGCGAGATGAAGAAGGCGGAGGAGGACAAGCTCAAGGCTACCGCCAAGGCGGAGCCCACGGGGCTCGCCGTGGCCCGCGACGGCGTCACCTTCTACGTCAACGAAACCAACAAGCTGGACGCGCTCACGGTGGAGCAGCTCCGGGACATCTACCTGGGGGACACCACGTCGTGGAAGGCCGTGGGCGGCGCGGATGCCCCCATCGTCCTGTACTCGCGGGAGAACTCCTCCGGCACCTACGTCTTCGTGAAGGAGACCGTGCTCGCCGGTGAGGACTTCGCCTCCGCCGCGCAGACGCTCCCGGGCACGGCCGCGGTCGTCAACGCGGTGGCCAAGGAGAAGAACGGCATCGGCTACGGCGGCGCCGCGTTCGCCAAGGGCATCAAGGAGCTGAAGGTGAAGAAGGGCAACGAGGCCTTCGCCCCTTCGGCGGAGAACGTGAAGAGCGGCAAGTACCCGCTGTCGCGCGACCTGTTCTTCTACCTGCGCAACAAGCCCGCCGGCGACGTGAAGGCGTTCATCGACTTCACGCTGTCCGCGGAAGGCCAGGCCATCGTCACCCAGGTCGGCTACTTCCCTGTGAAGTAGTGGCCGTCACACGATTGTCACCCGGCGCGAGGGCTCCATGTTGGATAGACAGGCGGTCATGCAGGAGCAGGACCTCGCGCCCCCGGTGGCGCTGCCCATGCTGTCGCCCGAGGCCCGGCGACGGCAGCTGAAGGAGAAGCTCATCGCCTGGACCATCACGGCGGTGGCCTTCACGGGCATCGCCGCGCTGGTGCTCATCCTCGTCTTCGTGGCGAAGGAGGCGCTGTCGCTCGTCACCGACACGGCGGCGCGCGAGGAGGCAAGCTTCTCCAAGATGTTCCTGCCCCAGCTGGTGCGGAAGGGAAAGCCGCTGGCCTACGTGTGGCAGCCCGTGTCCGGCGTGCCCAAGGTCAGCATGATTCCGCTGTTCATCGGCACGCTGAAGACGACGGCCGTGTCCATGCTGGTGGCCGTCCCCCTGGGCATCTTCGGCGCGCTGTTCGCCGCGGAGTTCGCGCCCCGCCGCCTGCGCGAAGTCCTCAAGCCCACCATTGAACTCCTGGCCGGCATCCCTTCCGTGGTGCTGGGCTTCTTCGCCCTGATGGTGATGGCCTCCTTCCTCCAGGAGACCTTCGGCTTCACGTCCCGGCTCAACGCGGTGGTGGCGGGCCTGGGGCTGGCGCTGGCCATCGTGCCGGTCATCTTCACGGTGACGGAGGACGCGCTCACCGCCGTGCCGCGCAGCTACCGCGAGGCTTCCCTGGCCCTGGGCGCCACGCCCTGGGAGACGGCGTGGAAGGTGGTGCTCCCGGCGGCGGCGCCCGGCATCCTCGCCGCGTGCGTGCTGGGCTTCGGGCGCGCCATCGGTGAGACGATGATCGTCCTCATGGCCTCCGGCAACGCGGCGATTACGTCCGCGAACCTGGGCGACTCCGTGCGCTCGCTGTCGGCCACCATCGCCGCGGAGATGGGCGAGGTGGTGGTGGGCAGCCCCCACTACGCGCTGCTCTTCTTCATTGGCGTGGAGCTGTTCCTCTTCACCTTCGTGCTCAACATGCTGGCCGGCATCTGGACGAAGAAGGTCATCCAGCGGCTCAAGGGAGGTGCCGGGTGAAGCACGCCACGCGCCGTGTGGTGGGCCTGTCGCTCGTGTCGCTCACGGGGCTGGCCGCGTTCGTCATCGTGGCGATGCTGGCCCTCATCCTCCTGGATGTGGTGAAGGGCGGCGCCAGCCACATCTCCTGGAAGTTCCTCACCGAGTCCCCCACCGACGGGATGATGGGCGGCGGCATCTTCCCCGCCCTCTTCGGCACCGCGGCGCTCACGCTCCTGATGACGCTGGCGGTGATGCCGGTGGGCGTGCTGACGGCGGTGTACCTGCACGAATACGCGCCGCCGGACGGGAAGCTCGCCCGCGCGGTGCGCGTGGCGGTGGCGAACCTGGCGGGCGTGCCCTCCATCGTGTTCGGCCTCTTCGGCCTGGGCTTCTTCATCCTCTTCGTGGGCAAGGGCCTGGACCGCGCCCTGGGCTACGAGGAGCTGCACTGGGCGCAGCCGGGCATCCTCTGGGCGTCGCTCACGCTGGCGGTGCTCACCCTGCCCGTCGTCATCGTGTCCACGGAAGAAGCGCTGCGCGCCGTGCCGTTGGACCACCGCACCGCGAGCCTCGCGCTGGGCGCCACGCAGTCGCAGACGCTGGCGCGGGTGGTGCTGCCGGGCGCGCTGCCGGGCATCCTCACCGGCGCGGTGCTGGCCATCAGCCGGGGCGCGGGCGAGGTGGCCCCCATCCTCTTCACCGGCGCGGCCTACTTCCTGCCGGACCTGCCCTCCAGCCTCAACTCGCAGTTCATGCACCTGGGCTACCACACGTACGTGCTGGCCACGCAGTCACCGGACGTGGAGGCCACCCGCCCCCTGCTGTACGCCACGGTGATGGTGCTCCTGCTGCTCACCTTCGCCCTGAACCTCGTCGCGGTCCTCATCCGCACGCGCACGCGCCGCAAGGCCGCGAGCGGGCACTGACCCACACCATGCCCCCTACCCCCGCCACCCCGCGCAACAAGATGGAGTCCCGGGACCTCACCCTGCGCTACGGCAGCAAGGTGGCCATCAAGCAGGTCAGCCTGGCCATCCCCGAGCATAAGGTCACGGCGCTCATCGGCCCTTCCGGCTGCGGCAAGTCCACCTTCCTGCGCTCGCTCAACCGGATGAACGACCTCATCGCGGGCGCGAACCACGAAGGCACGGTGTTCCTGGACGGCCGCAGCATCCATGATCGCACGCTGGACGTGGTGGACCTGCGCCGGCGCGTGGGCATGGTCTTCCAGAAGTCCAACCCGTTCCCCAAGTCCATCTTCGAGAACGTCGCCTACGGCCTGCGCGTGGGCGGCCTCAAGGACAAGGCGAAGCTCGCCGCGCGCGTGGAGAAGTCCCTGCGCGGCGCCGCCCTCTGGGACGAGGTGAAGGACCGGCTGGATGAGAGCGCCCTGGGCCTGTCCGGCGGCCAGCAGCAGCGCCTGTGCATCGCGCGCGCGCTGGCGGTGGAGCCGGAGGTGCTGCTGATGGACGAGCCCGCGTCGGCCCTGGACCCCATCGCCACGGCGAAGATTGAAGAGCTCATCCACGAGCTCAAGGCCACGTACACCATCGCCATCGTCACCCACAACATGCAGCAGGCCGCGCGGGTGAGTGACCGGACCGCTTTCTTCTACATGGGCGAATTGGTGGAGTGCGGCCCCACGGAGCGGATCTTCACCAACCCCCAAGAGAAGCGCACCGAGGACTACGTCACCGGGAAGTTCGGCTGAAAAGCACGCGCGAAGGAAAGCAACGAAACGACATGGCGGCCACGCACACCGACAAGGCATTCGAGCAGGACCTGCGCAACCTGCGCGAGAAGCTGCTCGCCATGGGGGCCAAGGTGGAGGCCCTCGTCGCGCAGAGCGTCCGCGCCCTCACCGACCGGGACTCGGCCCTGGCGGAGAAGGTGGTGGGCGCCGACCGTGAGGTGAACCGGCTGGAGGTCGACATCGACGACCTGTGCCGCCGCATCCTCGCCCTGCGCCAGCCGGCCGCCAGCGACCTGCGCCTCATCACCACCGCGCTGAAGATCGTCACCGACCTGGAGCGCATCGGAGACCTGGCGGTGAACATCGCCGAGCGCGCCATGGACCTGAACCAGGTGCCCCCGCTGGCGCCCTACGTGGACACGCCGAAGCTGGCGGACCTGGCGCAGCAGCAGGTGAAGAAGGCCCTGGACGCGTTCGTGTCCGGCGACGCGGCCAAGGCGGAGGAGGTCCTCAAGGGCGATGACCTGCTGGATGCCCTCTTCCTCAAGATCTTCAACGAGCTGCTGGCGTACATGATGGAGGACTCGCGCAACATCCGCCGCGCCACGGCGCTGATGTTCATCGCCAAGCACCTGGAGCGCGTGGGCGACCATGCGCTCAACGTGGCGGAGATGGTCATCTACATGGTGCGCGGCAAGGACGTGCGCCACCCGAAGAGCCGCGAGCTGCCCGAGTAGACGTTCGCGGTTCACGGCGGTGTCACGGCGAGTTGGCCGTCCCGCCGTCCCGCCGCCCCGGCCCCGCCTTGTGGGCTGCGTAGGGTGGCGGACATGCTCATCGCCTCCAGCCTCCTCCTGGCAGCGTCCGTCGTGGGCCTCCTGGCCCTGGTCCTCCAGGCGCTGTTCGTGCGCCGCCACCGCCGCGAGCCTCCGGCGGTCACCTCCCGCGCCCCGGGCCTGTCCATCCTCAAGCCGCTGTGCGGCGTGGACGATGACCTGGCGGCGAACCTGGAGCAGTTCGCGCGCCTGGACTACCCGCACTACGAAGTCCTCCTGGGCGTGAAGGACGTGCGAGATCCGGCCTGGGCGGTGGCGAAGGCGGCCCAGGCGAAGTGGCCCCACGTCATGAAGGTGGTGCTCCAGGAAGGCGAGCCCGGCCTCAACCCGAAGGTGAACCAGCTGGTGACGCTGTCGTCGGAGGCGAAGCACGACCTCTGGGTGGTGAGCGACAGCAACACCCGCGTGGGCGAAGGCTACCTGGAGGAGATCGCCGCCGCGTTCGAGGACCCCACGGTGGGCTGCGTGACGCACCCGGTGGCGGGCCTGGGAGAGCAGACCTTCGGCTCGCTGCTGGACAACCTGCACCTGTCCTCCAGCGCGGCGGCGGGGATGATCGCCGCGAAGCACCTGGCGGACCGGGACATCGTGGTGGGCAAGTCCATGGCGCTGCGCCGCGAGGACGTGGAGTCGCTGGGCGGCTTCTTCTCCGTGAAGGATGTGCTGGCGGAGGACTACGTCATTGGCCAGTGGGTGACGCGCAAGCTGGGCAAGCGCGTGGTGCTGGCCCGCTCCCCTGTCTTCAACGTGTCGCTGCGCAAGAGCGTGGACGCCTTCTTCCAGCGCTACCTGCGCTGGAGCGTCATCCACCGCACAGCGGTATCGCCCACGACGTACGTGGCACAGGCGCTGCTCAACCCGGTGCCGCTCGCGGTGCTGGGCGCGCTGCTGCACCCGTCAGCGCTGACGGGACTGGCTGCGCTGGGGGTGATGCTGGGCAAGGTCTGGGTGGACGTGGCGGTGTTCCGCGCGCTGCGGCCCCAGCCGGTGGGATGGCGCGCGGCGCCAGCGGTGCTGGTGAAGGACGCGCTCCTGTTCGCCGCGTGGTGGCACGGTGCGTTCAGGCGCACGGTGGACTGGCGCGGCACGCGGTTGCGCGTGGTGTCAGGCACGCGCCTGGTGCCGCTGCGTGCGCGGACAAGCGAGGCGTGGATCACCAGCAACGGGGTGGGTTGAACGCTCGGGGCCCAACTTTTCGAGATCCTTCGTGCTCCGACCCTCGCCGCGCCTGCAACCGATGCCTATTTCCTTGAACATGCCCTCCTTGAAGCTGGCCCACCTCTCGGATCTCCATCTGGACATGAGCCGCGAGAGCGATGCGTCGGCGGCCTCATTGGTGAAGGCACTGGCGACCCAGGACGTGGATCACGTGGTGGTGACGGGTGACCTCACGCACCGCGGCTCCAATGCCGAGTTCCAGCGCTTCCGCGAACACTTCGCCCCGTGGATGGACAGCGGGCGCCTGACCTTCATCCCCGGCAACCACGACCGTCCAGGAGAGGACGTGGGCAGCCGGTTCATGGAGGGTCGCAAGGTCCACACCGTGGAGAAGGCAGGCCTCTTCATGGTCTGTGTGGATTCCACCGGTGACCACAATCGGAACTATTTCTCCAGCCATGGGGAACTGACGGAGGACGTGGTGGCCCAGGTGGAGGACGCCCTGTCCGCCGCGCCGCCGCGGACGCTGGTCGCGGTGCTCCTGCATCACCACGTGATGCCGCTGCCGCTGGAGAGCTTCCCGGAGTGGATCGCGACGAAGGTGGGCCTGCCGCACGCCTCTGAGCTGGCGCTGGGCAAGAAGCTGCTGGAGCGCGTGGGCGGCAGGTGCGACCTGGTGCTGCACGGCCACCGGCACATCCCGCATGAGCTGGACCTGGGCAGCCCCGGCGAGCGTCCGCTGCGCGTCTTCAACTCAGGCAGCAGCACGGACCTGGGCCGCTTCCGCGTCTTCAGTCACATGGCAGGCCGGCTGGTGGAAGAGCCGGCGTGGTGCCAGGCGGCGGAGCCGGCGAAGCCGCGCACGGCGGTCCACAACGTGAGGCCCGCGCTGCAGTACCTGGTGGGCCAGCTGGGCATGGCGCTGTTCTAGGGGCTGGCTGCCTGCCTGCTCCATAAGGAGTTGGGACACAACTGTCGCGAATGCCAGTGGGCCCCCGGGAGGTTGTCCTCAGGTCAGGAGGATGCTTGGGGCGACTCGCGGTGAATGACGGAGCGCGGAAGGTCCTGGTCGTGGATGACGACGCGGACTGGCGGGAGTTTCTCCGGGTGAGCCTGGAGGACCTCGGCTATGAGACCACCGAGGCTGCGGATGGCCAGGAAGCGCTGGACTCGCTCAAGCGAGGGGAGCGCTTCGGGGTCATGCTGTTGGATTTGAACATGCCGGGCATGAGCGGCCTGGAGGTGGTGGAGAAGCTGCCGAGGGTGTCGACGAACCCTCGCATCGTCTTCCTGACCTCGGCGGCGGCCCAGGATGTGGGCAGCGCACTCATGTCGGGTCCCCACTACTACCTGCCCAAGGGTGCGAGCCGCGACCAATTGTCGCTCCTCCTCCAATCCCTGGGGGTGTAGGACAGGAGGCGTCCTCCGCCGCGGGTCCGGGCGGACACAGCCAGGAGGTCCGCCATCGTCACGGAGCTCGTCATCATCCTGCTGCTGGTCCTCGCCAACGGCGTCTTCGCGGGCGCCGAGCTGGGCCTGCTGTCCGTGCGCAAGACGCGGCTGAAGGAGCTGCTGGAGCAGGGCAGCAAGTCCGCGAAGGCGGTGTCGGCGCTCCGGGACGACCCCGAGCGGCTGCTCGCCACGGTGCAGATCGGCATCACGGTGATTGGCTCCACGGCGGCGGCCTTCGGCGGCGCGAGCATCGCGCAGCGGCTGGGCGGCGTGCTGGAGGGCATGGGCGTGCCGTCGGTGACGGCGCACCAGGTGTCCTTCGCGCTGGTGGTGGCGCTGGTGTCGTACCTGTCGCTGGTGCTGGGGGAGCTGGTGCCCAAGTCCCTGGCGCTGCGCTACTCCGAACAGTACGCGCTGACGCTGGGCCGCCCGCTCAAGGCGCTCGCGTGGGTGATGCGGCCGCTGGTGTGGTTCCTCACGGCCAGCTCCAACGTGGTGCTGAAGCTGTTCGGGGACAAGACGAACTTCACCGAGTCGCGGCTGTCGCCGGACGAGCTGCAGCAGCTGGTGGAGGAGGCGTCGAAGCAGGGCACGTTGGATCCGCGCGCGGGGGAGATTGCTTCGCGGGCCTTCGAGCTGGGGGACCTGACGCTGGGCGAGGTGATGGTGACGCGCGAGCACGTCATCGCGCTGCGGCGGCACGCGAAGCCGGAGGAGATCCGTCAGGTGCTGCTGGAGCACGGCCACTCGCGGATGCCGGTGTACGAGGGCACGTTGGACAACGTGGTCGGCTACATCGTGGCCAAGGACCTGTTGGGGGTGGCCTGGGAGGGGCACCTCATCGTGCTGGAGGACGTGCTGCGCCCGCCCCTGTTCCTGGTGGAGTCCATGCGCGCCATCGCGGCGATGAAGGAGATGCAGCGCCGCCGGATGCAGCTCGCGGTGGTGGTGGACGAGCACGGCGGCGTGGTGGGGCTGGTGACGGTGGAGGACCTGGTGGAGGAGCTCGTCGGGGAGATCCTCAGTGAGTCGGAGATTCCCGAGGAGCGCGTGCGCCGCGAGGGCCCGACGCAGGCCGTGGTGCAGGGCGAGGCGAGCCTGCGCGAGGTGAACCGCGCGCTGGGCCTGGAGCTGGAGGAGAGCGAGGACTACTCCACCGTCGCGGGCCTGTGCATCGCGCTGGCGGGAGGCGCGATTCCCGAGCCCGGCGCGAAGCTGCCCATGGCGGATGGCACGGTGCTGGAGGTGATGGAGGCATCACCGCGCCGGGTGCGCGAGGTGCGCTTCCACCTGCCGGTGCCCCCGGTGCAGCCGGAGGCCTGAGCTGCGGAAGAAGCGGCGGGGCCCTCCTTCCAAACCCATGGCCTTTGGCTCCGGAGGCCAAAGCCTCCGCGTTCAGAGTGCCCACCGTTCCACCGTCAACCCCGTCCCCGGGGCTGTGCGCTCCGTGCACCAGGCGCCATGCGTACGACCCGCGCGTGAGAATCCGGACGTGGCAGGGCGTGCCTGGCTGGCCATGACGCGCGGGGCCTCCCTAGACAGGGGACGCCCTGCGCCCTTTCGCGCGCGGCGTCCACGGGCGGAAAAGCGCCCTGCACCGGAAGGAGGGCGAAGCAGATGTCCGCACCAGCCCCCCGCATCGCGTTCGCCATCGAGACGACACTCGGCAATTCGGTCTTCCTCCAGAACCTCCAGCGGGCAATGGCTCGGCGCAATGACATCACCCCGGTGTGGCTGCCCATCGACGAGCACGTGGACGACGTGTGGGAACAGCTCCCGCTGGTGCGCTCCCGGCTGTCCATGAGGGGCGGACTGAGGACGCGCTCCGCATTGCAACGGGCCCTGGCACAGGAGCCGGTCGATGCGTCGGTCGTGCACACCCAGCGGATGGCGCACCTGGCCCACGACTTCATGCGCCGCGTGCCCAGCGTGATTTCGACGGACGCCACGCCCAGCGGACTGGAGGACTACCTCCGCTACTACGGGATGCGCTCCCAGCATTCCGGCTGGCTGGGACGGGCGAAGAACCTGCTGCACCGCCGCACGTACGCCCTCGCCAAGGGCATGCTGTCCTTCTCGGAGTTCACCAAGCGCTCCCTCGTGGAGGAGTACGGCGTGCCCGAAGCGCGGGTCCACGTCGTGTGGCCCAGCGTCGACACCACCCTGTGGCGCCCGGATCCAGCGCAGCGTCCGCGCGACGGCGTGGTGCGCCTGCTCTTCGTGGGCGGGGACCTGGGCCGCAAGGGCGGCGAGTTCCTGCTGCGGTGGGCCCGGGAGACGCGCCAGCGGAACTGGCAGCTCGACGTGGTGACGTCCTCCGCCTTCGAGGCACCGCCCGGGGTCCGCGTCCACGTGGGCGTCCAGCCCAACTCACCGGACCTGATTGGCCTCGCGCAGGCAGCGGACCTCTTCGTGCTGCCGACGCTGGCGGACATGTCGTCCTGGGCCATCGCCGAGGCGAAGTCCGCGGGCCTCGCGGTGGTGACCACACCGGCCGGCGGCGTGGGTGAGCTGGTGCGCGATGGCGTGGACGGGCGCATCGTGCCGGTGGGCGACTACGATGCGCTCGCGAACGCCCTGGACGCGTTGGTCGCGGATCCGAATGCGTTGGAGGCCATGGGGCGCGAGTCCCGCCGGATGGCCAAGGAGCACATGGACCTGGATGCCACCTGCTCCCGGATGCTCGCCTTCATCCGCCACGTCACGGGCGTCTGAGGGCCCGCGCCCGCCGGGCTTCGCCTACCGACGGAGCCCCACCGCGAGGCAGGCCTCCGGTGGCCGGAAGGACAGCGCCCACAGCTCGCGGCCCGTGACGCCATCGTTCGCCGCGAAGAAGAGATCCCACCCCGAGCGCACGAACACCCCCGGCGAGGACGACGCCGGGCCCGGAGCGATTTCGACCAGCGGGGTCATGGTGAGGAGGAACTCGTCGAACATCCACGGCTCGCGCCCGCGGCCCGTCGTGTTCGCGCTGAAGAACAGCCGCGTCCCATGGCCCGCCAGCCCTTCCGGCGCGGCGCCGACAGCCCCCGGTTCCAGGTCGCTCGCCATCACGGTGGAGAAGCCGTCGCTGCGCCACAGCTCGCGGCCGTGCACCCCGTTGTCCGCCGTGAAGAAGAGGCGGTTCTGGAAGACGGTCAGCTCGCGCGGCTCCGAGCCCTGCGCACCCGGCCGGAGGTCCCGGACGAGCTTCGTGCCCTCCGTCGTGCCGTCGCTGCGCCACAGCTCGTCGCCCTGGTAGTCCGGAGGGTCGTACGCACCCGGTCCGGAGGCGAAGTAGAGCCGCCCTCCGAAGGCGACCAGGTCATGGGGCTTGGCGGGGAACTCGCGCAGCTTTCGCGTGCCCGCGACCGTGCCGTCCGTCACGTGGAGCCCCCACTCCGGCTCGTCGTTGTTCTGGAGGAAGAAGAGCCGGCTGCCCACCGCGACCATCGCGCCGAAGGAGTTGTCTTCGGGAGCATCAGCCAACCGGACGAGCCCGCCAGGCGTGCCATCCGTTCTCACCAGGTAGAGGCGGTCCAGCGAGGGCCCGTGGACGTAGTAGCCGACGTAGAGGAAGGTTCCCGCCACAGCCAGTGTGTACGTCGACCCCTGCGTGCCCGGCGGGAGGAGGCCCGTCACCCGCGTCGTCTGGGCGGTGGTGCCATCGCTGCGCCACAGCTCGCGCCCGTGCACGCCGTCGTCCGCGGTGAAGTACAGCTTCCCCGCGTACACCGTCAGGTTCTCCGGCGCCGAGCCCAACGCCCCTGGCCGGATGTCCCGCACCCGCAGCGTCCCGGCGGAAGTTCCGTCCGTCTTCCACAGCTCGCGGCCCACCACCCCATCATCCGCGACGAAGAAGACCGTGCTCCCCAGCACGGTGAAGCTCGAGGGATTCGAGCCTGACGCTCCCGCCCGGAGATCCTTCGCCAGCTTCGTGCCGGAGCGCTCGCCCGTGCTGAACCAGGGCTCACGCCCCGTCACGCCGTCATCGGCGGAGAAGACGAGCACGTTGGTGCCACGCACCAGCTCTCCCGGGCTCGAACCGGGCATCCCCGGGCGGATGTCCCTCACGCGCTCCGCCAGGTCGCCGCAGGGCACCCAGGGATCCGCGGACGCATGGACCGCCGGGGCCAGGGACGCCGTGGGTCCCGCCTCATCCTCCAGCGCGACGCCCCCGCATCCCCCGAGCGCCAGCACCGACACAGCGGCCCCCAGCAGGGACTGCCTCCGCCCTCGTTCACCCATGGCCCTGCTCCTCGTGTACGGACCGTGGCCTTCGTGGCCGGGACCGGGCGAGAAGGTGGCGGGAGCGTCGAGCGGAACAACCCGTGCCCGGGTCGGACGCGAGCGTCGGCGACGGCTGCGCGCCCGAACGGAAAAAGGCCCGGAATCAGTGGGTTTCCCCAATGATTCCGGGCCTTTGTTTCTGCGCGCGATGCAGGATTCGAACCTGCGGCCTTTGGCTCCGGAGGCCAACGCTCTATCCAGCTGAGCTAATCGCGCAGGACTGACTTCCGGTGTGGGAGGAGTAACCGAAGTCCCAGAACGACGCAAGCACGCAATCCGGAGGCAGCGGAGGACCGTCGCGGAGCGGGCAGCGCTGAGCACTCCTTCACAGATGGGCCCTCCCACAGACGCCAGGTCCGGGCGCGATGCACTAAACCCGGCCCCATGAACCGCGCTCCCCTGCTGTCCGCCTGTCTGCTGGCCACCTGCCTGGCCTGCACCGAATCCCCC
>NZ_RAWI01001257.1 GCF_003612125.1 Corallococcus praedator | reverse complement strand
GCCCGCATCCAGTCGCAGCCGGGCTGGCTAGACTTCGCCTTCCGCGGGTTCGTCTTCTTCGTTGGCAACCACTGGCGCGATGCCGGAGAGAATCTCGCTTTCGCGCATGTCGATGAGCTTCACGCCTTGGGCGTTGCGACCCGTCTCGCGGATTTCGGCAACGCGCGTCCGGACCATCTTGCCTTTGTTGGTGATGAGCATCAACTCGTCGCCATCGCGAACGGTCAGTGCGCCGGCCACGCCGCCAGTGCGTTCGGTGGTCTTCATGGTGATGACGCCTTTGCCGCCGCGCGATTGGAGCCGGTATTCGTCAAACTTGGTGCGTTTGCCGAGGCCGTTCTCGCCGGCGACGAGCAGCATCGCGTCGTTGTTGACCAACGCAGCGCCGACCACGAAGTCACCCTTCTCGG
>NZ_RAWI01001256.1 GCF_003612125.1 Corallococcus praedator | reverse complement strand
GTACTACATCAGCCTGATTAGTCGATCGCGGGGCATTTCGCCGCCTGATGTTGCGCCCGAAGCGCTGCGGCGGCTGCAAGGCTACGACTTTCCGGGAAATTTGACGGAACTCGAAGGACTGATTGCGCGGGCAATGCTGCAAGGCGATACCGTTCCGGGATCGCTTCGCGGTCGCGCTGCCGTTTTGACAGAAGAAGTCTTTTGGTCGGTGAGTACGCGCAGCAAGCGGTTTCGCGTCAACCTGCTTAATACCTATCCGCGCCTGCGGCAGTTTCTACGCAGTTCGTGGTGGCCGGATCGAATTAACTACGGCTTTACCCTGCCCGTCTTTGCGATCGTCGTTGCCATCCTATTTCTGGCTCCTCAATCTCGCGATGCCAACATTGCGCTGAATTTGTTTTGGGCGTGGT
>NZ_RAWI01001255.1 GCF_003612125.1 Corallococcus praedator | reverse complement strand
CTTTTCTGACACCTCTAGCTTAAAATTCGAAAGTACTAAAGGATCGATAGGCCACGCTTTCACGGTTTGTATTCATACTGAAAATCAAAATCAAGTGAGCTTTTACCCTTTTGTTCTACATGAGATTTCTGTTCTCATTGAGCTCACCTTAGGACACCTGTGTTATCATTTAACAGATGTGCCTCCCCAGCCAAACTCCCCGCCTGATGATGTTTTTCACGTAATTCACCCAGACAAAAGTCCAAGCTTCCAACTATAACTGGGCCGCCGCGAAGCAACGCAGATATTACATCATGATATAAGTGTAACAACATTGAGAGTAGTGGTATTTCACTGACGGCAAAAGCCTCCCACTTATTCTACACCTCCCAAGTCATTTCACAACATCAGACTAGAGTCAAGCTCAACAG
>NZ_RAWI01001254.1 GCF_003612125.1 Corallococcus praedator | reverse complement strand
GATTTCTTCAGCGACGCCGAGGCGATGGCGGCGTTCGACCTCGCCGGGATAGGGCGGGCGCCGGCGCGCTTCGACGCCAGGAAGCTCCTGAGCCTCTCGGGCCAGCACATGGCGGCCGCGCCGGATGCGGCGCTGCTGGCCGAGGTCGAGGCGTTCCTCGCGGCCACCGGCGGCGCGCCCCTGCCGCCGGCGCACCGCGAGCGCTTCCTCGCCGCCCTGCCCTCGGCCAAGCCGCGCGCCAAGACCATCCCGCAGCTTCTGGAGCAGGCGCGCTACGCCCTGGTGGACCGCCCTGTGGGATGCGACGAGGCGGCGCGTGCGGCGCTGGCCGGGCCGGAGGCGGCGATCCTGCCGGACTTGACGCTGCACCTGCGAAATGGTCCCTGGGAACGCGAGGCCCTGGAAGGGGC
>NZ_RAWI01001253.1 GCF_003612125.1 Corallococcus praedator | reverse complement strand
GCACCATGTTGCCGTCCTTGCCGGAGAGACCGACCGCCTTGCCGCCGGCTTCGTTGATGTAGCCGACGATCTGCTTGTTGATGAGACCCGACAGCACCATCTCGACCACCTCGATGGTGGCGGCGTCGGTGACGCGCAAGCCCGCCTGGAATTCGGACTTGATCCCGAGCCGCTTGAGCATCGCGCCGATCTGCGGGCCGCCGCCGTGCACCACGACCGGATTGATCGCGGTCTGCTCCAGAAGAACGATGTCGCGCGCGAAGGCACGGGCGGTTTCCTCCTCGCCCATCGCGTGACCGCCATACTTGATGACGATGATCTCCTCGTCGTAGCGCTGCATGTGCGGCAGCGCCTCGGAAAGGATGCGGGCCTGTTCTTGCGGGCTGGTCGGGCTGTTGGTCATGCGGATGT
>NZ_RAWI01001252.1 GCF_003612125.1 Corallococcus praedator | reverse complement strand
GCGGCGTGGTGGTTCATCACGATGGAGCGTTCGTGCCAGGTGCAGTTGCTGGCCGAAGCCGCTGCCGCACGCACGGGCGAAGCACCGCGCACGATTTCCGATGCCGCTGCCCGTCAGGCGTATTCCATCGTCGGATCGGCGCAGGCGGGTTGGTTCCAGTTCCAGCCGCTGTACGCGCGCATCGTCAAAGAACACCCCGATCTGCTCGACTGATCGGCATCGCAAATTTCTGGAGCCCGCATGACGGACCTGATCCTGCATCACTACGCCACCTCGCCGTTTTCCGAGAAGGTGCGTTTGATCCTCGGTTACAAAGACCAGCCGTGGAAGTCCGTCACGGTGCCGTCCATCTTGCCGAAGCCCGATGTGATGCCGCTCACCGGCGGCTACAGGCGCACGCCGTTCCTGCAG
>NZ_RAWI01001251.1 GCF_003612125.1 Corallococcus praedator | reverse complement strand
GCCTCTTCGGCAAAGCGCCGCGCATCGCCTTCGGTGGCGATCTTGCTCTGGCCCAGCTTGAGCATCCGCGCGAAACCGGCGAGCGCCAGGATCGCGACGACCGACCCGGCAAGCTGGACGATCTGGTCGTGCGTCATGACGTCAGGCCTGCGCCGCCAGCTGGTCCAGCAACGGCCGCAATCCGTTGAGGTCGTACCCCGCGCCCGCGCCCTTCTCGATCAACGCGTCGGGCGAATCGCCCATCCGCGCGCGCGCCAGCGCCCACAGGTTGCACGACCGCGTGCCCGATCGACAGAACGCCAGCACCGGCCCCTTGGCGTCCTCGAGCACATCGACCATTGCCGCGATCTGCGGATGGCTGAACCCGCCATGCCCGATCGGGATCGCGGTGTAGGTCAGGCCCGCAGCCTC
>NZ_RAWI01001250.1 GCF_003612125.1 Corallococcus praedator | reverse complement strand
CCGTCTCTTCATCGACGGCTCTGTCCATGAGGTCGTGCAGGGCATCCGAGCCGAACTGCCAGCCCATTCTCGATACCATTAACCCAACAACGAATGCGGCCACTGGATCGAGCAGGGGAAATCCAAGCAAATTGCCGACGATGCCGAGTGCGACCACCAACGAGGAAGCTGCGTCGGAGCGAGCGTGCCATGCGTTCGCAATCAGCATGCTGGAGCGTACGCGCTCCGCAACGGCCAGCATGTACCGGAACAACAGTTCTTTGCTCACCAGTGCGCCAAGTGCGACCCACAAGCCGATCAACTTCACTTGTGAAATCGATTCCGGATGCTCCAGCTTGGTCACCGAGTTCCAAAGCATTCCGATGCCTACGGCGAGCAGCAGCAAGCCCAATACCAGAGAGGCCGCTGTCT
>NZ_RAWI01001249.1 GCF_003612125.1 Corallococcus praedator | reverse complement strand
CATCTACGCCATCGGCGGCAACCTCAAGGCGGCGCGGCTGTCGGGGATCAACGCCGACCGCCTGACCTTCCTCACCTTCGTCAACATGGGGGTGCTGGCGGCGCTGGCGGGCATCATCGTCACGGCGCGGCTCAACTCGGCGACGCCGAAGGCGGGCTCGGGGTTCGAGCTCGACGTCATCGCCGCCGTGTTCATCGGCGGGGCGTCGATGGCGGGCGGATCGGGCAAGGTCGTGGGGGCGGTGATCGGCGCGCTCATCATGGGGGTGATGAACAACGGGATGCAGATGCTCGGCATCGGCATCGACTACCAGCAGGTCATCAAGGGGCTGGTGCTGCTCGCCGCCGTGATCTTCGACGTCTACAACAAGCAGCGGGCCGCCTGATGCACCTGAGCCAGATCGAGGGGGGG
>NZ_RAWI01001248.1 GCF_003612125.1 Corallococcus praedator | reverse complement strand
GGGTGACCCAGTTGCCGTAGCTCACCGCGGAGACCTTCAGACCGCTGTTGCCGAGATACCTGAACTCCATCGTCGTCTTCCACTCCTACGTACGTCGTCGTGGGGTCAGCCGGACACCGACCCGACCTCCGACCCTACTCAGGCTCACCGACACAGCTGCGTACGCCGGCCGCCCCGAACGAGCGCCAGCGAGTGAGCCCGTCGCGAGCGGCCGTGCAGCGGAGCGCCCGGCTCTGCCTGGACGGACGAGAGAGCACGACACGCTTTTCGTCGTGCGAACGAGGAAGGAAGGCAGAGCCAATCGGCGCGCAGCGGAACAGCGAGTGACGACTAGTACGTGTCCCCGCGCTTGATCCGGGGGGCAGGGATCCGGAAGCGACGGATCTGGATCATCCGGTTCATCCCGTACATC
>NZ_RAWI01000124.1 GCF_003612125.1 Corallococcus praedator | reverse complement strand
AGATGTGTATAATAGACAGGGGTGGGATCCGCGTACGTCAGCGCGGGCACCTCCAGCGTGCCCTCCGCCTTCGTCCCGCCGCTGTCGCACGCCGCCAGCGCCAACGCGCAAAGCCAGACGGCGCGCCTCACCGGACGCCCGCCACGCCGAAGGACACCGGAGCCGCCAGCGTGTACGGACCCTCCGTGATGCGGTTCTGCACCAGGTACGCGCTCAGCACCTGCACCGACAGCGCCTGCCCCGCCGCGTCGCGGAGCGTCCGCCAGGAGCCGTCATCCAGTTGCCACTGCAACTCCGACGTCAACAGTTCCACCGGGCACTGACGCCCCGGCACCTGCACCTTCACCCAGTACAGGTCGCCCGTGTACGGGGGCAGGTGCGCCTCCGCGGTGGGGAGCACCTGGTTGCCCAGCCACGCGAGCACCGAGCGTCCCGTGTCGCGAGGCCGCGCCACCGGAGCCGGCCCGCCGCGCGAAGGTCGCTGCAACGACGCGCGCAGGGGGGACGTCCATTGCCACAGCGGCGCGGCGTCGGTGGACAGGTACGTCTGGTGGGCCTCGGGCGACACGATGGTCACCGCGCGCGAGCTGTCCTGGGCCTTGTTCTGGGCATCCACCAGCGTGCGCCACGCTTCGTCCGTGGCCCCACCGGCGTACAGCGGCTCGCCACACTCGGGCGTGACTTCGTCGTCGCCGGAGCAGGCCGTCAGGCCGAGCAGCGCGACGGCGGCGGTGCTCCACAGCAGGGAGGGCGTCTTCATGGTCGGGAGTCCTCGCGCCGCCGGCCGCGGCGCCACAGGGGAAGCAGGAAGAGGAACGGCAGCAACGTGGTCGCGGGCGCGGCGGCGCAGCCCGACTTGGGGGGCGGCTTGGGCTCTTCACCGTCGGGAGACGTGCCCGCATCGGAAGGAGGCACCACACCCGCATCGACCGTGGACGTGCCTGCGTCGGGCACGCCCGCGTCGGGGATGCCATCCGGGTAGAGCGGCGCGCCAATCGTCTCCGCGAGCTGGGGCCAGCGCGACGGGCACAGGTCCCGCACGGGCGTGCCGGCCGGACACTGGTGGCTGCCCTGGATGTTCTCCAGGCTGAAGAGGGGCTCCCAGGTGGTGCCGTCGTCGTGGCTGCGCGCCAGCGACCAGTCATGGAGCCACGGCGAGCCGCAGCCGTAGAGGACCTCGCCCACGCGCGTGACGCAGGCGTTGCCGGTGGGCAGGGTGAGCTTGTCGAAGGCCCCTCCCGCCTGACTGCGGAAGAAGGAGTTGTAGGTGGACACCCACGCGGTGCCGCCATCGGAGGAGACGTCCATGTTGACGAACACGTCGTCGATGCCGCTGCCCGAGCGCGCGGTGAAGGTGCGCCCGCCGTCCGTGCTGTGGAGGATGTGCGTGGAGCCCTGCGCGGACACTCGCGCCCAGACGCCCTTCGCGTCCACGGGGTCCGTCGCCGTCACCACGAAGTCGAACGGACGCACCAGCTCCGGGAACGTCTGGGTCGCCTCCTCCCACGTCTCGCCCGCGTCGTCGCTGCGGAACAGGTACATGCGCGTGGTGTCGGACGCGGACACGTAGAGCGTGCTCGGGTTGGCGGTGGACACCCGCACCGCGGAGAAGAGGATGCCCGCGCGTTGCAGCGGCAGGGCGCGCCACGTCTCCCCGCCATCGTCGGAACGGAACAGGCCATTCGTCGCGGACGTGGAGCGGCCCGTGGCCGTGTACATCACCGCGTCGTCGGTGGGGTGCACGGCGAGCCCCGTCACCCAGGTGTCCTTGAAGGAAGGGTGCGCGGACCACGAACACGCGCCATCCTTCGAGCGCAGGAGCGCGTTGCCGGTGGCCGCGAGCAGCTCACCCGACCCGCGCCAGACGAAGGACTCCGGGCGCCAGCCGCCATACCCCATGGCATCCGGACACACCCACCGCCACGTCTGCCCGCTGTCGCGCGAGATGACCGCGCCGAACGTGGCCCCCACGAAGTAGTCCTCCGGGTGCCCGCGCCGCAGCGTGACGTTGGACGTCTCCGGCAGGCCCGCGTGCGCCCAGGCCGTGCCCGAGCCCAACAGGACGGCCACCGCCGCCGCACCCCATCCCCCCGTGATTCGTGGCTTCTTCATCGCGACGCTCCGGGGTTGGACCCCATGTGCCCCCACGATATCGCCCAGCCCGGCCCTGCATAGCGACGCTTGCGATTTGAACGCTACCACACCGCGTCCCGCCTCCCCGCGCGGAGGGCAGGCGACCGGAGTCCTCCCCCGGAACCCCAAGGACGCCCAGGGCCCGTCAGGGTGACGGAGGCACGATGCACTTGTTTTGTTAATGCAACTTGATTACTAAAACTCCAGTCCCTTCCTGCCTGGAGTCCCGTCATGCCGAAGTGCCACCGCCTCCCCCTCGTGTTCCGCAGGCCCTTCGTGGAGGGCGGGCCGTGACGAAGCCGCAGGACGCGCGGCTGCCGGTGACGGTGCTGTCGGGGTTCCTGGGGGCGGGGAAGACGACGCTGCTCAACCACGTCCTGAACAACCGCGAGGGCCTGCGGGTGGCGGTCATCGTCAACGACATGAGCGAGGTGAACATCGACGTGAAGCTGGTGAAGGGCGGCGCCGCGCTCAGCCGCGTGGAGGAGAAGCTGGTGGAGCTGTCCAACGGCTGCATCTGCTGCACGCTGCGCGAGGACCTGCTCCAGGAGGTGGCGCGGCTGGCGGAGGCGAAGCGCTTCGACTACCTGCTGATTGAGTCCACCGGCATCTCCGAACCGCTGCCCGTCGCGGAGACCTTCACCTTCGAGGACGCGGAGGGCCAGAGCCTGTCGGCGCTGGCGCGCCTGGACACGATGGTGACGGTGGTGGACGCGTTCAACTTCCTGCGGGACTGGGAGGCGTCGGAGGGGCTGGCCGAGCGCGGGTTGGCGCTGGCGGAGGAGGATGAGCGCACGGTGGTGGACCTGCTGGTGGAGCAGGTGGAGTTCGCGGACGTGCTGGTGCTGAACAAGACGGACCTGGTGGACGCGGAAGGGCTGGGGCGGTTGCAGGACGTGCTGCGCCGGCTGAACCCGCAGGCGCGCATCGTGTTGTCGGAGCGGGGCCGGGTGCCGCTGGCGTCGGTGCTGGACACGCGCCTGTTCGACTTCGAGCGCGCGAGCCGCGCCCCGGGCTGGCTCCAGGAGCTGCGCGGCGAACACGTGCCGGAGAGCGACGAATACGGCATCAAGAGCTTCGTCTTCCGCAGCCGCGTGCCGCTGCACCCGAAGCGCTTCTGGGACTTCGTGCACGGGAGCTGGAAGGGCGTGCTGCGCAGCAAGGGGTTCTTCTGGCTGGCGACGCGCATGGACATCACCGGCCTGTGGGCGCAGGCGGGAGGCGCGTGCGGTTTCGAACCCGCGGGCATCTGGTGGTCCGCGATGCCGCGCGAACAATGGCCCGACGAGCCGGAGCAGCGCGCGGAGCTGGAGCGCGACGTGGCGGCCGGGCCGTACGGGGACCGGCGCCAGGAGGTCGTGTTCATCACGCGTGACGCGGACCACGAAGCGCTGGCGAAGGCGCTGGAGCGCTGCCTGCTCACCCCCTCGGAGCTGGCGAAGGGGCCAAAGGCCTGGGCCCGGATGCGCGACCCCTTCCCGGAGTGGCGCGTGGCGTCGTCGGAAGAAGATGTCCCCGAACAGCACGCCGGATGAGCGACCGTGCTGGGACTCAGGGCTCGGTGAAGGTGACGGTGGTGATGCCCGTATTCGTCGCGAGCCCCGAGGGTTGCATGCAGCCGGCCAGCGTCGTCGTCAGCGACACCGACGTGGAGAAGCTCACCGCCTGGCCCTGATGGCGGCCGGCCTTGACGGTCCCCTTGGAGGTGAGCACCCGCAGGTCGCCTTCGACGGTGGCCTCCGCGTCCTTCAGCTCCAGCACGGAGGACTCCCCGTTGGACCAGGCCACCGTCGCCGCCTTCGGGCCCTCCGGCTTCGTGAGGCAGGTCGCGCCCTTCAAGGCCCGCGCTTCCACGGACACGGTCTTCATCACGACGCCGTCGCTGATGGGACAGGCGATGAACAGGAGCTTCCCCCGAGCGGAGGAGTCCTGGGGCGTGACCAGCAACAGCCCGGGCGTATGGAGCTGGGTGCTGACGCCGGAGCAGACCACCCGGGGCCCCTGGGTCAGGGTCTCGGCGGCCTTCTGCCATTCGGGTGGGAAGTCCGCCTGCATCAGGGCCTCTTCTCCCCACACCGCGTCCTCCGCCACGGCGGTCTCGGCCGTGGCCGGCGCGGCGGGCTCGGCCTGGACGGGGGCGGGGGCAGGCGGCGGCGCCTCCGGCTCGGCGGCTCCGACGCGCCCCGCCGCGAGCATCAGCAGGCAGCACCACCGCGCGGCGGGGAATTCCAATGCATTAAGAGAACGGAAGGCGACGGGGAGTGACTTCATCTGGGAAGACACCTTGGGTAGGGGCCCTGGGGCAAGGCGCACCGAAGGTGGGGAATCCCTTTCGCCCGGGAAAGCGGCCCCAAAGTGCCGTGTTTCATCGCATGGCCTTCCCAACCTCTCAGGTTCGGATGGCCTCCGTGCGTCACCGGGTGCCCCGGAAACAGTGCCAGTGTTCGGTGCGAACCCAGGTGTTCAACGCCTGCCTTTGTTACCGGTGATGGCTGGCTTTCCCTGTTTCAGGATGCTACGGAGATGGGGTCCCGGACACCGGCGTGACACCCCTTTTCCGCCGGGTGTCCGGGAGGAACGACAAGGCCGTGACTCCAATGGATTCGAACCTGATCGACGTGGGTGGGGGACCCGGTTCCAGTGTCACCCGGAGGGTGTGGGCGCGGGTGATGCAGGGCGCGGTCGAGGACGCGGTGCGCGCGTACGAGGCGATGGCGGCGGGGCACCGGGAGCGGGTGTTGGAGGAGGCGTTGGTGGTGCCCGCGGCGACGCGCGAGACGCTGGTGGAGGTGTTGCGTCAGGCGCGTGATTACACCGGCGCGGCGCGGCTGCTGGAGTCCGACGGTGACGACCGTGCGGCGGCGCCCATGTACGAGCAGGCGGGAGCACCGCTGCTGGCGGCGGAGGCCTGGCTGCGGGTGGGGGAGCAGGCCCGCGCGGCGGCGGCCTTCGAGCGGGCGGGTTCGCTGGAGCAGGCGCTGGCGTTGTACCAGGCACTGGGCGCGCGCGAGTCGTTGGCGCATTTGCTGGGGCGCATGAACCGACCGATGGAGGCCGCGGAGGTGTTCCACATGCTGGGCAACACGCATGCGGAGCTGGAGATGTTGCGAGCGGTCCCCACGGACGACGCCCAGCGCCCGGAGGCGGTGCTGCGGATGAGCTCGCTGCTGGACGCCGAGGGCGCGACGTGGCGCGCGCTGGTGTTGCTGGCGGACGGCCTCAAGCACGCGACGGGCGCGGGGGCGGTGATGCTCCAGGCGGAGCAGTCCCGGCTGTTGCGGCAGATGGGGCTCGCGTCGCCGCCGGAGGGGGCCGTCGCGGCGGAGAAGGCGCCGCCGGTGGTGGATGGCTATGGCTATCTGAAAGCCATTCCCATCTTCGATGGTCTGTCATTGGAAGACATGCGCGACCTGTACCGGCTGGCGCGGCCGGTGCTGGTGCCGGCGGGGACGACGGTGCTGGAGAAGGGCGCGAAGGGCGGAGGGCTGGTGGTGCTGCTGGAGGGCATGGTGAGCGTGTCCACCGGCCCGGGCCCGGAAGCGCGCCAGCTCAACATGCTGGGGCCGGGCGCGTTCCTGGGAGAGATTTCGCTCATCCTCGACGGGCCGGTGTCCGCGCACGTGCGGGCGCACACGGTGGTGCGCGCGCTGCGGGTGACCCGGACGGACTTCCAGTACTTCCTGGAGACGCACGAGGCCGCGGCCCTGCGCATCTTCCGCCTCTTCACGCAGAGCCTGGCGGAGCGGGTGCGGGCGCTGAGCAGCTGAAGTCATTCCTGACGTGACAAGGGGCCCCCCTCCTGGGTGGTGTCCAGTGACATCCTTCTGGGACCTCCGGGGGCGTGCGCGCGCCACGCTCCTGGGTTACAGAGGGCCCTCATGGTGGACACCCCACACGCGCGGTCCTTGAAGGCGCAGGCGGCGGCCCTGGCCGCGCAGGGGCAGTTGGAAGCGGCGCTGGCCGGCTACCAGGAAGTCCTGCGCGCCGCCCCGGGTGACCCGGAAGGTCACCAGCGCGTGGCCGAACTGCTGGAGTGGCTGGAGCGGACCCCCGAGGCCGCCCGCGCCTACGACGACGCGGCGCTCGCCTGGACCCAGGCCGGGGACCTGCTCCGCGCGGTGGCCGCCACCGTGCTCTCGCGGGGGCTCCGGGGCGCCCGACCCCAGACGGTGCGGACCCTGGCGGAGCGCTTCGCCCTGGCGCCCGGAGCTCCGGCCCCGTCCCTTGCCCTGGTCACCGAAGGCACGGACCCGGGCGTGCCCATCCTGTCGTGGGTGGGGCGCGAGTCCTTCGTGGCGCTCGTGGAGGCGCTGGAGGTGCGCGCCTTCTGGCCGGGCCAGAAGGTGGTGGAGGAGGGCGCGGCGGGCGATTCGATGTTCGCGCTGGTGGAGGGTCGGGCGGAGGTGGCGCGGCGGGTGGAAGGCAACGCGCGCCAGGTCGTGGCCACGCTGGGGCCGGGCCAGTTCTTCGGCGAGGTGGCGCTGGTGTCGGAAGGGCCCAGGCTCGCCAGCGTGGAGGTGATGGAGCGCTCCGTGCTGCTGGAGTTCAAGCGCGATCACCTGGCCCGCGTCATCCCCGCGCACCCGGAGGTGGACGTCGCGGTGCAGGCGTTCTACCGGCGCCGGCTGGTGGAGAACCTGCTGCGCACCAGCCCCCTGTTCAACAAGTTGTCCCCCGAACTCAAGCTCACCATGTCGCGCGAGTTCGACCTGCGCGCCATCCCCGCGGGACAGGTGCTGCTCACGCAGGGCCAGCCCGGGGACGCCTTCTACCTGCTGCTGCGCGGCCAGTGCCTGCCGTCGCTGGAGCAGCCGTCGGGCCGCACCGTGGCGCTGCCGGAGCTGCGCGAGGGAGACGTGTTCGGTGAAATCTCCCTGCTGCTGGACAAGCCCGTGTCCGCGACAGTGCGCACGCGGACGGACTGCGTGGTGCTGCGCCTGGAGCGCGCCGCGTTCGAGCGGCACCTGCTCAGCCAGCCCGGCCTCAAGGGCCTGCTGATGCGCATGGGCACGGAGCGCCTTCAGCAGACCGCGAAGGCGCTCTTCATCTAGCCCTCTAGCCTTCCGCGTCCAGCTTCACCGGGTGCTCGCGCAGCCAGTCCTGCGCGCGGCGGATGCGCTCGGCGCCTCCCGCGCGGCCCTCCTTCTCCAGCAACTGCCGGTAGGGCTCCAGTTGCTCCGGCGTCCACGCGGGCAGGGCCTTCAGGTCCGCGAGCGCCACCATCTCCTCCGCGCTCCGTCCCCGCGCCTCCTGCCGCGCGGTGAGCAGCGCCGCCAGCACCAGCCGCGCCGGCTCCGCCTCGAAGGCGATGGCCGCGTCGGTGAGCCACTCGCGCGTGGGCTCATCCGCGGCGGCGTCCTTCGCCCCCGCACGCAGCCGCTCCAGCATCCCTTCGAGGAAGTCCGGATCCACCGCGACCTTCACCGCGCGCAGGAGCGCCGCGATGACCTCCCGCCGGCCCTGCGCGTCCCCGGGCGGGGACTTCATCGCGCGCAGGGGCTCCCACAGCGAACAGGTGAGCCACAGCTCCTCTTCGGGCGAGAAGACGGACGGCGTGGCCGGGTCGCGCAGCTTCGCCTCCACCCGCTGCGCGCGCTCCTTCGCCTCGCGGGAGATGCGCTCCACCAGCGCGGGGTCCGCCTGTACGTGCTTCACCAGTGCGTCCAGTTCGCCGGCCTCCGCCTTGCGCAGGGCCTCCGCCGCTTCGGGCGTGAGGGCCTCCGGCTCCATGCCGGCGATGAGCGCTTCGTACTTGCGCACCACCTCCGCGTGCTTCTGGCTCCACTCGCGGAACTGCACGTCGAACACCACGTCCAGCACCGGGTTGTCCTCCGGGCGCACCCGGCCCGTCTTCTTCGCCGCCGTGGCCAGCAGCGCGCCCACGCTCAGCGCCCGCCGCTCCTCCGACGTGCGCCCGCTCCGGGCCGCCTGCGCGAGCAGCCCCGCGCCCAGCTTCTCCTGGAAGCTCCGCGTGCCCAGCTCCCGCACCACGCCCACGCGCAGCCGGTTTCGGGCCTCCATGGCGTCCAGGCCCTCTTCCGCCGCGAGCTTCGCCAGCGCCTGGCCCACGTGCTCGCTGAAGGCCTTCTCGTCGTAGCGCAGCCCCGGCTGGGGGCCCGCCCCGGCGAGCAGCACGCCCAGGTGCTCCAGGGCACCGGACAGGCGGGACACGTCCGCGTCACCCAGCAGGGCCATGGCGGCCTCCAGGTCCTGCTTCAGCGGATGGGCGGGGGCGGCGGAAGGAGGCGGCGCGGCTTTCGCGCGGTCCTCGGCGGCATGACAGGCCTTGTACTTCTTCCCGCTGCCACAGGGGCACGGGTCGTTGCGGCCGGGCTTGGAAGGGCTCACGGCCGGCACCGTAAGCGAAACGCCCGGGCCCTTCCACGAGGGAAGGGTCCGGGCGTCCGGTGCTTCAGGACTGTCGGTTGCCGACTACTGGGGCGAGAAGCCCAGCGTCAGGCCGAACACGTGCGCGGAGCCGGAGTACGTCCCGGGGATGCCCGGAGCGCTGCTCTCCTTGTCCGCCAGCGCGACGAACTGGTAGCCCAGGTCCGCGCGGAAGGGATTGAACGCATAGCCCACGCCCAGCGTGGCCTTGATGCGGTTCGCGTCCGGCAGGTCCGGCGTCAGCGTGGCGTTGGGGCTGGGCGACGGGTCGTACACGAAGCCCGCGCGCACCTGGAGCGCTTCCGTGACGCCGTACTCCGCGCCCAGGGCGTACTTCCACTTGGCGTGCCAGCGCTTGGGCAGCGGGTTGTCGATGGACGAGTCCTCGAAGCGGATGGCCAGCTCCGCGAAGCTGGACCAGTCCACCCAGCTCGCGTCGAAGGCCAGGTTCAGCCGGTCGATGGGCGAGTACGACAGGCCCGCCGTCACGGTGGACGGCAGCACCACGTCCGCCCGCGCGCTCTGGTCGCGCAGGCGGCTCTGGAACTCCACCGGGATGTTCTGGAAGTCCGCCTTGCCGTTGAACTCGATCTGGATGGCGCTGCGGTAGTGCAGGCCGAACTTCAGGTTCTCCAGCACCAGGGCCTGCACGCCGACGTTGAAGCCGGAGCCCCAGTCCGCGCCGCCCAGGTGGATGCTGCCCTCGCTGTTGACGAAGTCCAGGCCGCGCGTGAGCTCGATGGTGGCCCGCGCGATGTCCAGACCCACACCGAAGCGGAAGCGCTCGTGGAGCTCATACGCGATGGTGGGGTTGATGTAGTACGTGGCCAGCGACGACTCGTTGCCGCGGAAGCGGCCGCTGAAGCCGTCTTCCCAGCGGCTGCGCGCGCCGAAGGGCGTGTACACGCCCACGCCGACCGCCAGCTTCTCGAAGGGCTTGTACGCGACGAAGAAGTGGGGCGGAGGCGACAGGGTCGTCTTCTGCCCTTCCTGCTCGCCGCCCACCCGCTGGAACGTGATGGACGGGAGGATGCCGGTGTCACCGAGGGTGATGTCCAGCTTCTTCACGCCGATGATGTTGGCCGCGTTGTAGTAGATGGCGCTGGAGTCATCCAGCCCGGCCGTGGCGGTGCCGCCCATGCCAGTGGCCCGCGCGCTGTGGGTGTCGATCTGGAAGCCCGCGGCCTGGCTCGTACCAGCCGCCAGCATCGCCACGAGGGAGAGTGTCTTTTTCATGAGTGTGTGAGTCCTCTCTCAGGGTGCGTTACGGCTGGGCCGCGACGGTGCCGGACTGCAGGAACGAGACGACCTGGTCCTGGGCCGTCGGGTCGAAGGCCAGGAAGCTGTGGTTCGCGGCCGACGCGGGGAACATGTACGTGGCCACCGTGCGCGGAGCCTTGGCGCGGTTCGCCGAGGCGATGAGCGCCGCCGTCGCCGTGTTCGGGATGACCTGGTCGTCCTTGATGGACTGGATGAGGGTGCGGTGGACGTTCGCGTCCGTGCCCGCCGCCGCCGTGTTGTCCAGGCCGTAGGCGTAGTTGCGCGGATCCGCCGGGTCCAGGATGGTGCCCGCCAGGCTGATGAACGTGTCGAACGCCGGGATGCCCGGGACGATGCCCGCGGTGCCCAGCTGCCCGAGGAACGCGTCCTTCACCGGCGCGAAGGCCGGCGACGTCAGCAGGATGCCCGTCAGGTTGCCGCCCGCGGCGTTGAGCACCGAGCGGTTCACGCGCGGCGACGTGCTGGTGATGAGCGTGCCCAGGATGCCGCCGAGGCTCTGGCCCACGTACTCCACCTGGGTGGCGTCCAGCTTGGAGTCGCCCAGGAGGGTGGCCAGCTCGGGGCTGGACAGCACGCGCTGGAACTGCGCGAAGTCCACCACCGAGTGGCGGAAGTTGTCGCGCGTGGCGAACAGGTTGCCCGGGTTCAGCATGTTCCAGCCGGAGATCTCCGGAGCGCCCGTGCTGGCGCTGAGCTTGAAGCTGCCGCCCTCGCACTTGTTGTCCGCCATGCAGCGGCCCTGGGAGTGCACGGCCGAGCAGAAGAAGTCCGCGGGCAGGGTGCCGCGGGAGGCGTCGTCGCAGCTCTGGCGCGTGGCGTCGGTGCGCGCCACGCAGCGCCCGTAGGAGGACTTGGAGACGTCCGTCTCGCAGCGCTGGTTGGTGGAGTCGGCGCACGCGCTGTCGTCGCTCGTGGAGCCCGCGAACGACCCGGCGGAGCCCACGCAGCTGCTGCGCTCACCGTGGAAGACGGTGTCCATCGCGGCGACCGCGTAGCCGGCGCCGGCCAGCTTGTTGGCCAGGTAGATGACCGTGCCGCGGCTGCTCTTCAGGCCGTGACCGAACACCACCACCGGGTAGCCCGAGGCGGGCGCGGCGGCGGCGGGCAGGAACAGCATGAACGGGTAGCGGGTGGGACGCACTTCCTGGGGGTTCGGGTTCAGCGTGCCGCTGGGGCCCGTGAGCAGGAACGGCGTGTTGGCCTGCACCTCGTAGATGTTGCCAATCTGGTCCGTGGCGAGCCCGCGGCCGGCCATCGTCGCCTTGATGGGCGTGGTGATGGGCGCCAGGTAGTTCGGCGCGTTCGGGTACGAGACGGCCGTGGGCAGCGCGTGGAGCTGGCTGAGCACCGACGTGGTGCTCTGGGTGGTGAACGACCAGCCCAGGGCGACCTTCGAGCGCGGCAGGCCCGCCGCGGCCAGACCGTCGAAGTACGGCTTGTAGGCCGCGCGCACGGGCTCCAGCGCCTGCGCGAGCGAGTCCGGCACGGAGGAGATCTGGCTCTTGCCGTTGGCGAACACGGGGTTCGCCAGACGCATCAGCGCGAACGCCGTGGCCGGGGCGACCTTGCGACCCTGGGTGTCCATCAGGTCCGTGGTCAGCACCGCGCCGTACTGCGTGGCGCCATCCAGCGGCGCCTTCGGGACGATCTGCAGCTGCTGGGGCACGGGCGCGACGCCCGCTGCGCCGACGCTGGTGCCGCAGTCACCGGTGTTGTTCACCAGGCAGACCGCCACGTCCGGGGCCGTGCCGGTGGTCGTGTTGGACAGCTTGAGGAACTTCACGCCCGCCGCGAGCGAGGCCGGATCCACCTTGGGGGCCGGGCCGTCCGAGGCGTCGCGGAACTGCGTGCCGTCCAGCACGCCCTGCGCATCGCCGTTCTCCGACACGATGGCGCCCGTGGTGGAGAAGCCGTCCAGGGTGTTGAGGCCCTGGAACAGCTGCTTCTGCAGGCCGTCCTGCGCGGGGACGGGGAAGTTCAGGTGCGCGGGCGCCGTGGCGGTGGCCGGAGCGCGCAGCAGGTCGTTGGGGAAGGGGATGATGGTGGGCAGCCGCGCGTTGGCCGCCAGGTTGATGGTGGCCTCCGGCTGGTCGAGGATGGTGAAGGTCCACAGCAGGACCACGTCCTCGCGCTTGAAGCCCTTCTTCACCAGGCCTTCGATGAGCGGCGCGTAGCCCCGGCGCAGCTGCTCCAACTGCACCGCGCTGGCGGTCTGGTCGGCCAGGCGCTTGGCGGGGTCCGTCTCCGTGGAGGGGATGATCTCCGTGGCGGGCGCGCAGTCCGGCGCGGTGAGGTCCTCGCAGGTGACCAGCGGATTCACGGAGCTGGCGAAGGCCCACGTGGCCGACCCGATGATGGGGTTGCCGCCGGTGGTCTTCAGGCCGTTCTCACCGCCGATGAGCGCCACCGCGTAGCGGCCGCCCTTCGGCCACGCCGGCAGACCGGTGTTCTGGTCGACGGGCGGGATGAGGCTGATGAGGTCCGTCGTCTCGTTGTACGCGATGGTCGGCGTGACCGGCTTGGTCGCGATGGGCGTGCCGGCCTTCAGGTCGATGAAGATGACCGTCTGCGCGCTCATCGAGCGCGGATCCAGGTCCTGCACCTTGGTGGTCGCGATCGCGGACGTCGGGAAGCCGTTGAGCGAGTTCAGGTAGTCGCGCGTGAACTCCTGCTCCGCGGCGGACGCCAGCGGATTGATGGGCGCGTTCACCAGCTTCGTGGCCCGATTGATGGCCAGGTCGTTGGGGGACGGCACGACGGCGGGAGAGCCCGTGGGATCGAACTCCGCCAGGCCAACGTTCGTATTCGGAGCGTCCTGCGCGATCTCGGGCGTGCAGGCAACAGCTCCCAGGGCCATGGCCCCAAGGAACAGCGATTTCTTCATGGTGGGATTCCCCTCCAGCCAAGGTGTACTGCTGGAAACACAGCAGTGAGTAGCACGCCCTCTGTCCGTCACAAAGTGACAGGGATTGACGCGATGAGTCAGCTATGGGGTGGCGTTGCCTGCGTGCGAGTGGACGTCTCGCGCGGTGCGTGCGGGATGAGAGGCGTGACGCGCGCGTGAACGCGGTTACGCTCGCGCCCCATGAGACGACTGCTGGCTGTGTTGGTGATGACCGTGGCGTTGGGCGCGAGCGCGGAGGAGGCCGGAGGCCTGACGTGGAGTGCGCCCGCGGAGTGGACCGTCCAGCCCGCGCGGCCGATGCGCGCGGCGACCTACAAGGTGCCGGCGGCGAAGGGAGACGCGGAGGACGCGGAGCTGGCTGTCTTCTATTTCGGCGCGGGGCAGGGCGGCGCGGTGGACGCGAACGTGCAGCGCTGGGTGTCGCAATTCCAGAAGCCCGACGGCAAGCCGGTGGATCCGGCCAAGGACGCGAAGACGAAGCAGGAGAAGGTGAACGGGATGCCCGTCACCACGGTGGAGGTGAAGGGCACGTACGCGGGCGGTGGCCCGATGATGGGACCGTCCGCGCCCAAGCCGGGCTTCAAGCTGCGCGGCGCCATCGTGGAGGGGCCGGAGGGCGCGCTCTTCTACAAGCTCACCGGGCCGGAGAAGACGGTGAACGCGGCGGAGAAGCACTTCCGCAAGCTGGTGGAGTCGGTGAAGCCGGTGGGCAAGAAGTAGGGGCGGATCCGGGCTCGCCTGGATGCTTCTGGGCTTCGGCAAGCGGATTGCTAAGGCCCTCCGGTACACGGCGCCCGAACGCCGAGCACCGGAGGCCTCACGTGTCCATGTGCCGCAGCCCTGAGTTCCTGACCTTCGTTTCCCGCGCCCTCACGCTGTTCCCCGAGGACACCGTCCTGGGTGCGCTCCAGCAGATGTACCGGCACGGCGTGCAGGTGTTGCCCGTGGTGGAGGGCCGTGGCGGCGACCTCTTGGGCGAGGTCACCGAGGACGAGCTGCACCGCGTGGCGCGTCGCCGTCCGCTGGCGCGGCTGGCTGAAATTCTGACCGTCAAGGCGCTGGCCGCGCCGGAAGAAACGACCGCCGAGCCCGTGGCCCCGCTGCGGCTGGCGGCGTCGAGCGGCTGGCTGCACTGAAGGGCGCTCGCTTCGCCTCCTCGCGTGGCCCAAGGGGGCCTTCCAGGGAGGGGCGGGCAGGGCAACGTCCCCGGCGCCGTGTCACTCGCACTCCAGGGAGGGGAAGCCCCGGAGGCCGGACACCTGACCGATGGTGGACACCTGCCCTTGCGCAAAGGGGCGACAGCCAACACCTCCCCGTGTGACTGGCGGCTGTCTGACGACTCGTACTGGCGGGCGGGCTGCAATCCCGGAAGGAGGTCAACAGCCTGTTAGCGGTGCTCACGGCTTTCCGCCGCGGGCGGAGGAGGCGGGTCATGAAGGCAGTGGCGATCATCCTGGCGGCGGGGAAATCCCAGGAGAAGATGCCTCACCCCAAAGCGAACATCGAGCATGAGGGGGGCAAGAGCTTCCTTCAGTCGCTGGCGTCCACCTTTGTCAAGGCGGGGTGTGGGGTGTTGGGCGTGGTGGGCAGCGATGCCGCGGCGGTGCGTGAACAGCACCCGTCCCTGATGCTCGTGACCAACGAGCACTGGGAGCGCAGCCTGCTGGCGTCGGTGAAGGTCGGGCTGGAGGCGGCGCTCCAGGAGGCCCGGGGGGCAGACCCCGAGAACGCCGTCGTGGTGATGGTGCATCCGGTGGACATGCCCGCGCTGCGCGTCAACACGGTCAAGACCCTGCTCAAGGAGATGGAGCGCGGGGACATGAAGGGGGCCGCGGCCCTGCGGCCGGAGTACGACAGCGCGGTGGGCTGGCCGGTGGTGCTCTCCCAGGGGGCGGCGGAGAAGCTGCTCCAGGCGGAGGGCGAGGACCTGGAGACGGCGCTCAAGGCGTTCAACCCGCGCCGGCTGAGCGTGAAGGACCCGGGCGTCATCGTGAACATCAACACGCCGGGGGCCTATGAGCGGGTCTTCGGCAAGCCGCCCGTGCTGGCGCCTCCACCCAAGCGGCGCGGCACCCTCAAGCGTTCGGGCGCCGCCAACGGCACCGGGGCGGAGACCGCGTCCCCGACCTCCTACGCGGCGTCGCCGGAGGAATAGGCGGGCAGTGCGCCTCCCGGGGTTCGCGAACGGCGAGACCCCGGGAGTCTTTTCAGCCTTTCAGCCTTCAGAACGAAAGGCCCAGACCCAGGTAGGGGCCGGAGAAGGCGTCCTCGTGCACGACGCCATCCAGGTGGCCTGCGTCGTTGAGGTACAGCGTGCGCCAGCCGCCGCGCAGGTTGAGGGCGCCCAGGTGCAGCGCGAGCCCGGCCTGCGCGTCCACCTGGCGGTGCGGGAAGGGCACCACCTGGATGCGCGCCTCCACGTCCAGGGGTGACGGCCCGATGCACGCCTCCAGCGAGGCGGCGAGGCTGGGGCCCACGAAGATGACGTCCGGGGCGTGCGCGCTGGCGATGCCGCCCTCGATGCGGAAGCGGCCGCGCTCGCTGGACCAGAGGGACGCGGTCAGGTGCGCGTCCAACAGCGTGAGCCGGTCCACGTCCTGCGAGCCGTCGTCCGCCGACAGCGCGATGCCGGTGACGCGCGCGTCCATGCCCAGCCGCTGGCCGTCCAGGGCCATGAAGAGGCCCAGCGCGCCGCCCGTCTCGCCGAACATGTCGCCCTGCACGTTCAGCCGCACCATGGGGGGCATCGCCGCCGCGCGCACGCCCGGGCGGACGTTGGTCACGCGCGCCCCGTGGTAGGCGGAGGGGCGGCTCAGGAAGAGGAACTCGAACCAGGACAGACGCGCGCGGCTGGGGCGCACGCTCGCGCGCACCGGGGCGTCGGAGGGCCGGCCGGCCGGGCTGGCGCGGTGCGCGGACCCATCATCCCGGGAGTCCTTGTCCTTGTTGGAGTCGGAGGGCTTCGAGGAGGAGCCCGGCTTCGAGCGCTTGCCGAAGCGGGCCTCGGCGGGCGCCGCCCCCAACAGGACACCGACAGCGAGCGCTGCACTCAGCATCTTCCAGAAGCCCACGGCGAACCCCTCCTCTTCACCGGCCCACGGGATGGGCCACGGCATCTGGACGCCTGCTCGCCCGGAATATTCAACCGCCATCACCCTCCTGGACACCAGGGCCCCCGGGGTGGGGGTGCGTGTCGGGAAGAGGGCATGTGCGCCTCCGGACACCGGGCGGCCCCCGGGCGCCTGCTTCGCGACCCTAGAAGGCGAAGCCCGCGCCGGCGTAGGGGCCGGTGAAGCGGTCCACGTGCGCGACGCCGTCCACCTTGCCCGCGTCGTCCAGGATGAGCCCGCGCCAGCCCGCGCGCATCACGAAGGCGCCCAGGTGCACCGCCAGGCCCGCGCTCGCGTCCAGCTGCCGGTAGGGGGTGGGCGTGCCCTGCACGCGCACCTCCAGGTCCAGCGGGCCCACGAGGCAGGCCTCCAGGGAGGTGGCGAGGCTGGGCCCCGCGAAGAAGATGTCCGGCGCGTTGGCGAAGCTGAAGCCGGCCTCCGCGCGCCACCGCAGCCGGTCCGTGGACAGGGCGGCCCAGGTGACGTGCAACGACACCAGGTTGATGACGTCCGTGCCCGCGGTGCCGTCGTCGGTGGGCAGCGTCAGCTTCGTGCCCTGGAGGGCGACGCCCAGCGCGCTGCCCTCCATGCCGAGGAAGACGTCCCCGGAGGTGCCGCCGCCCATGGCGCCCAGGTTGAGGCCCATGCGCACGTCGATGGGCGGGGAGGGCGGACGCGGGGGGAGGCTCCGGACCGCGACGGCCGCCAGCTCCTCCGACTCGCTGGCGGAGATGGCCGCGTGGCCGTAGAGGCGCTCCGAGTAGGAGGGGCCCGAGGAGTAGGACGGCTCCGACGGCGTGACGCAGCAGTCGTCGTCATCGTCGTCCTCGGGCGGCGTGTACGAGGAGGCCTCGTGCGTGGGCCTCGGCTTGATGGGGCTCGCCTCGTGGACCCGGGAGTCCTTGTCGTCGTCCTTGCTGGAGGTGTCCGCGGACTTCTTGCCGAAGCGGGCCTCGGCGGCGGGAGCGGCCAGCAGGAGGCCGACGACCAGTCCGGCGCACAGCGTGGGGCGCGAGGCAGACACAGGAAGCTCCAGGGTAGGGAAAGGGCACGGGCCCTCTGTTCCCCCGACGACGCGACGCGCGCGTCTATTCAAACCGCGCGCGCGATTCGCGGGGGTGCTTCAGCGGCGGGCCATCTTCTTGGCCTTGGCCTTCGCGACGCGCTTCACGGGCCGCTGGGGCGGTTCGGTGCGCGCCACGGCCACGCTCTCCGGCGTCACCGGCGTGGGGGACAGCCGCAGCGTGACGCGACGGTTGAGGGCGCGGTTGGGGGGGCTGTCCGCGGGAACCCTCGGGCGGTACGCGGCGTGGCCGGTGGCGCTCAGGCGCGCCGGGGCCAGCTTCTCGCGCTCGCCCAGGTGGCGCACCACGCTGACGGCTCGCGCGGCGGACAGCTCCCACGCGGTGGTCGCGGGAGCGCCGGGCGCGGTGGGAAGCACCTCGTCCGTGTGGGCCTCCACCGCCACGCGGTGGTCGGCGAGCGCGCCCTGGAACACGCCCACGGACTGCTTCAACAGGCGGGCGCCTTCGGGGGTGAGCTGCGTGCTGGCGGGCGCGAAGAGCAGCCGCTCGGACACCTCCATGCGCAGGGCGTCGTCCTCCAGGTCCAGGGTCACGTCCCCGGCGGCGAGCGCGTCCTTCAGCGCCGAGCCCAGCGTCGCGAGCGCCGCCTCGCGCCGCGTGTGCTGCTCCTCCGCGCTGCGGGCCTGGAGCAGGGCCGCGGCGCCGCCCCACTCCGCGGTCTGCTGCTGGCGCTCCAGCGCGCGCAGCCGGCGCTCCATGGCCTGCCGCAGCGTCTGCAATTGCGCGACGTGCGCTTCGGATTCAGTGGCCTCGCGCTCCAGTTGCGCGCTCCGGGCCTCCAGCGCCTGGAGCGAGCGCGAGCCCATCCACGCGCCCCCGGAGGCCACCGCCACCCCGACGGCGAGCAGCCCCCAGGGCAGCCACCGCCAGCGTCCACGCGCTGCTTCGGTCCGGACGTCGTCCATGCCCCCAAGGGTAATTGCGCCCCCGGGGTGGGCGGCAAGGTGGGCACCGTGCGACACCCCCTGGCCGCCTCAGTCCTGGGACGCTCCGGACGGTTTCTTCCACCGGGGCAGGTACAGCACGAAGCGCGAGCCGGGCCCGCCCTCCGGAGGCGGCTCCACGTACAGGTCGCCTCCGTGCGCGCGGGCGAGCTGGCGGGAGATGTAGAGGCCCAGGCCCATGCTGGCGCGCGCGTGCTTGCCGGTGGCCCGGGCGAAGCGCTCGAAGATGCGCTCGCGCGACTCCGGGGGGATGCCGGGGCCCCAATCCCTGACGGCGATGAGGGCCCGGTCCGCGTCGCGCTCCACGTACAGCTCCACCGGGAGGCCCGGGGCGTACTTCATCGCGTTGGTGAGCAGGTTCATCAGCACCTGCTCCACGCGGGGCCGGTCCGCCATGGCCACCACGGGCGCGTCCGCGTGCACCACCGCCACGCAGCCCGCGGTGGCCAGCGCCTCCTCCATCCGCGCCACCAACGCGTGCACCAGCGAGGACAGCTCCACCGCGCCCAGCTCCAGCGACATCTGCCCGGTGCCCAGCCGCGCCACGTCGAACAGGTGCGCCACCAGCCGCGTCAGCCGGTCCGCCTGCCGCAGGGCCCCCGCGAGTCCCTGGCCCAGCCGCTCCGCCTCCGCCGACGGCTGCTTGTCCAGCGTGCGCTGCAGGGACGCAAGCTGCAGGTGCAGCGCGGACAGGGGCGTGCGCAACTCGTGCGTCGCCACCGCCACGAACTCGTCGCGCGCGGCGACGGCCTGCTCCGCCTGCCGGTACAGCCGCGCGTTGTCCACCGCGAGCGCGGCGCGCCACGCCAGGTCCTCCAGCGACGCCAGGTCGCGCGTGTTGAAGCGCCGCGTGGGCGAACACGACGCGGCGCTGATGAGCCCCAGCGTGCGCCCGCGCGCCATCAGCGGGACGACCATCACCGAGCGCGGCTTCAACTTCTCCAGGATGTCCCGGTGCTCGTCGTCGAGCGCGAAGTTCCGCAGCGCGTGTTCGTCCACCTCCGCCACCAGCGCCGAGCGGCCCGTCTCCAGCACCCGGCGCAGCGTCGTGTCTGCTCCGGGCGGGGGCGCGAACGCCATCGACCTCTCCAACTGGACCTGGAGGTCTTCATTCCGGGCCTGGCGCTCCACGCGCTCCAGGTGCTCGCCGTCCTCGGCCAGCATGTCCACCAGGCAGTAGTCCGCCAGCTGCGCCACCACCAGCTCCGCCACGTTGCGCACCGTGGTGCGCCAGTCCAGCGATGTGGCCAGCCGCGTGGTCGCGTCCGTGAGGAAGCGCAGGTGCTTCTCCATGCGGCGCTGCTCGGTGACCTCGCGCACGATGCCGCCCACGCCTAGCAGCTCCGCGCCGGCGCGCACGGGGAAGTACGTGGCCAGGAAGGTGCGCGGCTCCGGGCCCGCCACGTACTCCACCGGGTCGTCCATCACGGCCTCCTCCGTCGCCAGCACGCGGCCGAGCAGGTCCTCGATGGGCGCGCCCGCTTCGCCCATCAGCTCGCGGGGCGTGCGGCCCAGGTGCCGCTCCATGGGGATGCCGTTGTTCTCCGCGACGACGCTGTTGACCCGCATGTAGCGCAGGCCCCGGTTCACGAAGCCCATGCCCACCGGCGAGGCGGCGAAGAAGGCCTCCAGCAGCGCGGCGGTCGCGTCGCGCTCGCGCAGGGCACTTCGCGCCTCGCGGTACAGCCGGGCGCTCTCCACCGCCAGCGCGGCCCGGCGCGCGAACTCCGTGGCGTACGCCAGGTCCCGCCGGGTGTAGCGGCGCGCGGGGGACGCGGAGACCAGGTTGATGAGGCCGAAGCGGCGCTCGCCCACCGCCAGGGGCAGCAGCATGGTGGAGCGCGGCTCCAGCGCTTCCATCACGCGCCGGTGCTCCGGCGAGCGCGCCAGCAGGTCCAGGAACTCGCCGGTGATGTCGGACACCAGCACGGGCCGGCCCTGCGCGAACACGCGGGCCAGCGGCGTGTCCGAGCCGGACTCCGGCGGGAAGGGCATGAGCTGGTCGAGCAGGGCCTGCTTGCGCGGATCCTTCGCGGTGACGACCAGCCGGTGCAGCTCTTCGTCGGTGTCCAGCACGTCCACCATGCAGTAGTCGGCCCACTCCAGCGTGGCCAGCCGCGCCACGGCCTTGAGCGTCGTCTCCCAGTCCAGCGATTCGGCGAGGAGGCGGCTCGCCTCGCTGACGAAGAACTCCGCGCGCTCGGTGGCCTTGCGCTCGGTGATGTCCACGTTGACGTTCACCGCGCCCAGCATGTCGCCGTCCTCCGTGTAGAGGGGCGCGGAGGAGTTGAGGATGGTGCGCCGGGCGCCGCCGCTGCCGACGATGTCCACCTCCTCGTTGGAGATGGTCTTTCGCGTGCGCAGCGTGCGCGCCGTGGCCCACTCCTCTCCGCGCAGCCGCCGGCCGTTGGCGGGCCAGTACGCCTCGAAGAGGCCGTAGCGCTCCAGGCCCATCTCCTCCAGGGCGCGGGTGCCCCACAGCGCGCTCGCCGCGGCGTTGGCCGCGAGCAGGCGTCCGCCCGTGTCCACGATGATCACCCCCACGGGCAGCAGTTGCAGCACCGTGCGCAGCCATTCATGCCGCACGGGTGTGGACTCTCCCAGAAAGGTGCCGGTCGGCTCGGACATGGGCGCGGAGCCCCCTTCCCCCGCGGGAGGTTCTAGGGTGGGAGTCCGAGCGGCCCTGGACCACCCGACCCGGGTACGAGCCGGCTTTCCGGGAGTTGGCACGCGTCTGCGCCCCCAGGCAGGGCAGGGGGCTTGATTCGCGGCGGCCGACGGGGCGTCATTCGGGGCTTTCCTCACGGCCGTGCTTCAAGGACAGGTGGATGGCGATTGCGTGCGTGGTGCTGGATTTCGATGGAACCTTCACGGATGTGCTGGCGGAGGGCGCGCCCTTCCTGACGCACTTCCAGCAGGCGCTGTACCGGGTGCTGGGGCAGGACGCGACCGCCGCCTGGGATGAAGAGGTGGCCGCGCTGCATGAGGGCGTGGACCAGTACGGCTGGGAGGTCGCGGGCCGCATCGTGGCGCCGGCCACGGCGGACCCCTACCTGACGGCCACGTGCACCGCGCACCGGCTGCTCCAGCGCTTCGGCAAGGGGCAGGACGAGCCCACGCGCACGGACACGGTGCAGACGCTGTACCGCGACGCGTACCGGCACTCGGCCACGGCCTTCAAGGAGGAGGCGAAGGAGGTGCTGGAGGCGCTGCTGGCCACGGGCCTGCCCATCAACGTGGTGACCAACGCGCACACGGAGCTGGTGGAGGCGAAGCTCACCCGGCTGGCGCCCCGGGGCCGCGAGCGGCTGACGGTGTTCGGCGACGCGCGCAAGTTCACGCTGGAGGACGCGGAGCCGAAGGACGCGCGCTTCGACGCGCTGCCCGAAGCGCTGAAGCTGGACGGCGTGCTGGGCCGGCCGGTGTACCTGCGGCGCGGGCGCTACTTCGCCGCGCTCAAGCGCATCTGGGACGCCACCCACACCGGCCCGGAGTCCACGCTGGTCGCGGGCGACATCTACGAGCTGGACCTGGCGATGCCCGCCGCGCTGGGCGCGCACGTGCAGCTGGTGGAGCGCGCCAACGTGCTGCCCTACGAGCGCGCGGCGGTGGAGCGCCTGGGCACGCGCGGCGGCGTGGACAAGAGCCTGCGCGCCATCCTGCCCCGGCTGCGCTGACGTCCCCGCGAGAGGGGGGCTCCGGAGCCTCCGCGGGCCAACGAAAAGCCCCGCCTCCCCGTGAGGGAGGGCGGGGCCGTCCGCACTGCACCGCGCGTGGGGCGCGAAAAGCGTGAAGGCTAGACCTTGGCGCCAGCGGTCGGCTGGAACATGTCGTTGAACTCGGCGAGCGCCTTGTTGATGGCCGCCTTGATGTCGCCGGTCAGCTCGCGCTTGGAGACGAGGTCCTGGACGATGTTCGGGTACTTGCCGTCCACGAACTCCAGCATCTCCTTCATCCAGCGGACCACGTCCGTCACCGGCACCTGGCGGATCCACCCGCGCTTGCCCGCGTCGTCCTTGTTCGTCGCCGCGTAGATCTGGATGACCTGACGCTCGACGGACAGGGGCTCGTACTGGCCCTGCTTGAGCAGCTCCACCATGCGGGCGCCGCGCGCCAGCGTCTCCTGCGTCGCCTTGTCCAGGTCGGAGCCGAACTGGGAGAAGGCGGCCAGCTCGCGGTACTGCGCGAGCTCCAGCTTCATGGAGCCTGCCACCTGCTTCATCGCCTTGATCTGCGCCGCGGAACCGACGCGCGACACGGAGAGGCCCACGTTGATGGCCGGGCGGACGCCGGCGAAGAACAGGTCCGTCTCCAGGAAGATCTGCCCGTCGGTGATGGAGATGACGTTCGTCGGGATGTAGGCGGACACGTCACCGGCCTGCGTCTCGATGATGGGCAGCGCCGTGAGGGAGCCCGCGCCCTCCTCGTCGGACAGCTTCGCGGCGCGCTCCAGCAGGCGGCTGTGGATGTAGAACACGTCGCCCGGGTACGCCTCGCGGCCCGGCGGGCGGCGCAGGAGCAGGGAGAGCTGGCGGTACGCCACGGCCTGCTTGGACAGGTCGTCGTACACGATGAGGCCGTGCATCTTGTTGTCGCGGAAGTACTCGCCGATGGCGACGCCCGCGTACGGGGCGAAGTACTGCATGGGCGCCGGGTCGGACGCGTTCGCCGCGACGACCGTGGTGTACTCCATGGCGCCGTAGCGGTTGAGCTTCTCCACCACCTGCGCGACGGTGGACTGCTTCTGCCCGATGGCGACGTAGATGCAGTAAACGCCCAGGCCCTTCTGGTTGATGATGGCGTCGATGGCGACGGCCGTCTTGCCCGTCTGGCGGTCACCGATGATGAGCTCGCGCTGACCCCGGCCCACCGGGACGAGCGCGTCCAGCGCCTTGATGCCCGTCTGCAGGGGCTCGTGCACGGACTTGCGCTTCACGATGCCGGGCGCCTTCACCTCCAGGCGGCGGTGCTCCGTGGCCTCGATGGGGCCCTTGCCGTCCACCGGAGCGCCCAGGGCGTTCACCACGCGGCCCAGCAGGCCCTTGCCCACCGGCACGGAGGCGATCTGCCCGGTGCGCTTCACCACGTCGCCTTCGCGGATGTCCTTGAACTCACCCATGATGGCGATACCGACGTTGTCCTCTTCCAGGTTGAGGACCAGGCCCTGCACGCCGTTGGCGAACTCCACCAGCTCGCCCGCCAGCGCACCCTCCAGGCCGTACACGCGGGCGATACCGTCGCCCACGGACAGCACGGTGCCGGTCTCGGCGACGGTGACCTTCTTGCCGTAGTCCTTGATCTGCTCCCGGATGATTCTGCTGATCTCGTCGGCGCGGATTTCCATGAGCGTCTTGCGTCCTTGCGGAGGGGGCGGCCGGAAACGGGGAGGGCCGCCACGAATCTTGATGTACCGGGTGGCCCCCTATCACGCTC
>NZ_RAWI01001247.1 GCF_003612125.1 Corallococcus praedator | reverse complement strand
GCCCTCGCCTTCGCACTCGGAGCAGCCGTCCTTGCAGCCTTGACACTTCTTGGACTGATTCATCTTGCGCTTGAGTTGATCCAGCGCCTTCTTGTAGTTCGAAAGATTGTCGCTCTGGCGAAGTTTGTCGGCATTCTTTTCCATCTGCTCGGCAAACTTCTTCATCGCTTTCGCGAGCGCCTCTTTGTTCATCTTCGACGCCGCCCCGGAGCATTCCTGCGAAGCCTCCTTCAGTTCCTCCTGTTCGTCCAGATTTCCGGCGAGCCGCTGCAGGTCCTGCGAGATCGCGTCGAACTCCTCGGCGTCGGGCGAAAGCTCACCCGCCTGCAAACCCGCCGCCAGTTGCTTGAGTTCCTGGGCGGCCTGCGAGTAATCGCCCTGGCCAAGTTTGGCGGCGAATGCCTTCAGGGCC
>NZ_RAWI01001246.1 GCF_003612125.1 Corallococcus praedator | reverse complement strand
CTCCTCAACGCCGTCTCGGTGGTGGGGCTGCTCCAGCAGCTCGGCGGGCAGGGGATCGTCTTCGACGAGGTGCTGGCCGACGTCCGCATCGACCCCACGGCCGTCACCGTGTCGAGCGCCAGCGCCGTCGGCGCGGGGCTGGGCCTGTCGCTCGACGGGGTCTACGACACGGCCGCGCGGCGGATGGACTTTCGCGGCGTGGTCTCGCCCTTCTACTTCGTCAACGGCATCGGCGAGCTGCTGACGCGGCGGGGCGAGGGGCTCGTGGGGTTCAACTACACGCTGCGGGGCAGCCCGGACGCGCCGGAGGTGGGGGTCAACCCGCTCTCCATCCTCACGCCCGGGATGTTCCGCGAGATCTTCCGGCGGGCGCCCCCCCAAGGCTAGCCCGCGCGCGCGTCGCGGGCTACCG
>NZ_RAWI01001245.1 GCF_003612125.1 Corallococcus praedator | reverse complement strand
CACTACGTGCTTTGGGCAGACTTCGCAAAAATACGGCCTCAACAAAGGAATTAAGCCTCGCATAAAGCGGATTTCGAGTACAGGGAACCGCTACCTCCCCACCTAGCACGGCAAGATATATATTACTATATTTTAATAGTTAATTGCAAGTATAAATCATTTATATCATTGTTTACTTTATACGCCGTCTTGAGAAGTCGTTAAATTTAAATTCATTTGCACGATGTTTTGAAATATTATATTGAAACGGCATTGTCTTTTCTAAATACACAATACTTCGAACTGTTGCTGAATAAGCCACCGATACATCACCAAACAATTGATATGCTTGTTCATCAAACGGTTCAAAAGTAATAGACTTACTTGAATAACTAATATTAAGATTTAATACCTTTTCCAAATAATCATAAAT
>NZ_RAWI01001244.1 GCF_003612125.1 Corallococcus praedator | reverse complement strand
CCTCTTCGGCCACCAGCCCGATCGGGCAGTTTTCAACTCCGCCTTCTACTTCGATCGCAGTGCAGCCTTTGTGGTCGCGTTCGTAGCTTTGCGATCGAAACGTCACCATTCGCCTGGGGTTTGTTCCTCCTTCAACAACTGTCACCTCTGCAAGATTCAATGAAGCGTCATACCGACAAGAAGTCCACTTGTGCATCGGAGTGATTCTCCTAAGCAGGAAGGAATACAAAGCAGTATAGGAGGTATAGAGCGATACGAAGATAACAAATTATTCGCTTCCAATAATGCGTTTTTGCAAATTAATAAGCAGCTTTACCAAACATAAATTTTCTATAATTCAATTTTATAATTCGATCGAGAACCTTGTTATCTTTGCAGTGCAAACGCAATCTTCCTTTGAGCAGATAGACTA
>NZ_RAWI01001243.1 GCF_003612125.1 Corallococcus praedator | reverse complement strand
GGTCTCCGGCGAGCCCGCCGCATACGCCGACCCAGCGCCCGTGGCGCGCGGCGCCTTGCACCGTCTGCTGGATCAGACGCAGCACGCTCGGGTGCAGGCTGTCGGCCTCAGCGGCGAGGTCGGGATGCTGGCGATCGATCGCCAGTGTGTATTGCGTGAGGTCGTTCGTCCCGATGGAGAAGAAGTCGACGTGCTCGGCCAGGCGATCGGCCAGCAGCGCGGCAGCCGGCACCTCCACCATGATGCCCAGCGGCACCGTCGGCGCGTCGAGTTCAGCGCGGATGCGTTCGCAGGCGGCGCGAAGGGCGGTCACCTCCTCCAGCGAGGTGATCATCGGAAACATGATCGACAGCGCCGCGGTATCGCCGCTAGTGCCGGCATCGCGGGCGGCTCGATAAAGCGCGCGCAGTTG
>NZ_RAWI01001242.1 GCF_003612125.1 Corallococcus praedator | reverse complement strand
CATTTATCTCCGGTCGGATGATCTGCGTGTTTGGCTGCGGCGGCGATCGCGACCGCACCAAACGCCCCAAGATGGGCGCGATCGCGGCTGAGCTAGCAGACTGGGCGATCGTCACATCCGACAATCCGCGCACCGAAGATCCACAGCGAATTTTGCAAGATATTTTAGCTGGAATTCCCGACACCATTGAACCGCTTGTACAGGTCGATCGCGCAACTGCGATTCGCGCAGCTATCCTACAGGCTCAACCCGGAGACGGCGTGTTAATTGCTGGAAAAGGTCACGAAGACTATCAGATTTTGGGAACCGAGAAAGTTCACTTTGACGATCGCGAACAGGCACGGGCAGCGATCGCGCTGCGGCTTGCCGCAAAAAGTGAGGAGTGAGTAGAGAATTTTGCTCATCACTTGTC
>NZ_RAWI01001241.1 GCF_003612125.1 Corallococcus praedator | reverse complement strand
GTTGCTAAGCCCATGTCGTCGTCGATTTAGATGAGGCTGCCCAAGCAAGGCCTACTAATGCGCTCGTGCTCGGCCTGAAGCGACGGTCTCAGCTGCGTTAGTCGGAGATTCGAAGCTGCGACAGTGCGGTGCCGATCTGGCTGAATACCGTCACCATGCCGGTTGCCTGTTTGATTTCAAAGAACTTCGTGACATCCGTAGCGCAGTTTTGCATCACGGTTTGCGTGGGATCTCCGCCCGTGTTCACCTGAATTGCATAAACGGTAATGCCGGCAGCCTTGATGTTGGCGCAGATTTTCTTTTCGCGATCGTCGATCTTCGACTTCTTGCTCGCAACGTCCCATGCCGGGTCGTCCTTTGTATCTCGGTTCTCGGTATTGAGGCCGTCACTCATAAGGATGATGACATCCGTA
>NZ_RAWI01001240.1 GCF_003612125.1 Corallococcus praedator | reverse complement strand
GCCCTCATCAATGGTCGCCGCTTTCATTTTCGCACTTAATCTTTGATCCGATCTCTCGCCCGATCGAGCGCTTTTTCAGCCGAATCTAGGCTGGCATTGGTCCACCGGGCGGATTCTTCCCGCTCAGCTTCGTCACCCCGATCGCTTGCAGATTCAGCCTCCCGCATATTGTATTGCGCCCCCGCGAGCGCGCCGACCGCTTTAGCGATTTGGTTCCAAGCGCCCTCTGTACCTTCATCTGAGGCGGCTTTGTTGAGTCGATCGTTAGACATAATGAAATTGCTCCTATGCTTTGTTGAGTTGTGGAGTGAGGGCGGCGGGTTTGGTCGCCTTGGCCGCCCTTGAAACTAGCGGGCTGTCGCGATCGCGGTTTGGACGCAGTGACACAGATGCACGGCAGGGTACGGGGCATC
>NZ_RAWI01001239.1 GCF_003612125.1 Corallococcus praedator | reverse complement strand
ATCACGGAAGCCTCCCAAGTCTCGCCGCAGGGTTTGGGCTATCCGGCCACGCCGGGAATTCATTCGCCTGAACAAGTGGCCGGATGGAAATTGGTGACAGCAGCGGTTCACGCTAAGGGCGGACGCATCTTCTTGCAGCTCTGGCATGTCGGGCGGATTTCGCATCCTTCCTTGCAGCCCGATGGCGTTTTGCCTGTGGCTCCCAGCCCGATCGCTCCCGCAGGTAAGGCCGCCACCTATACCGGAGAGCAGCCGTTTGTGACGCCGCGATCGCTCGATCGAGCTGAAATTCCCGGCATCGTCGAGCAGTTTCGTCAGGGCGCAAAAAACGCCTTGGCAGCGGGATTTGATGGCGTCGAAGTTCACGGCGCGAATGGCTACTTGCTCGACCAGTTTTTGCGCGACGGCAGCAA
>NZ_RAWI01001238.1 GCF_003612125.1 Corallococcus praedator | reverse complement strand
GTTCGTGGTGCATTTCGGGATCAAGGGCACCTGGCCGGGCATTCCGCACCACATGATCCTCTTCGGGCCGCGCTATAAGGGGCTGCTCGAGGACATTTACGACCACGGCGTGCTGAGCGAGGACTTCTCGCTGTACCTGCATCATCCGACCGTGACCGATCCTTCGCTGGCGCCGGAGGGGCATTCGACGTTTTATGCACTGGCGCCTGTGCCGCATCTCGGGAAATTCCCGGTCGACTGGGACGAGATCGCACCGATTTTGGAGAAGCGCATCCTCGACGAGATCGGGCGGCGGTTGATTCCGGATATCCATGAGCGGATCGTGACGAAATTCTCGTACGCGCCGAAGGATTTCGCGGCGGATCTGAATGCGCATCTGGGTAGCGCGTTCTCGCTGGAACCGGTGTTGACGC
>NZ_RAWI01000123.1 GCF_003612125.1 Corallococcus praedator | reverse complement strand
GGGCAACGGGCGCGGCCTGTCCATGGACGCGGAGCGGCTGACGTTCCAGGGCCGCGCCGGAGGCCCGCCGCTCGACGTGGAGTGGTCGCGGGTGCGCCGGCTGGAGTGGCGCACGCGGCCCTACGTGGAGGCGCTGGGACTGCTCGCCTTTTCGCTGCTGGGCCTCTGGGCGTTGGCCCCCGCCATCCGGGGGATGGCCGTGGGGGCTGGAGTCGTGGGCCTGCTGCTCGCGGCCCTGTACCGCCACCATGGCCTCACGGTGGAGGTGGAGGGCGGCGCGCGGTTGCAGTGGCCGCTGGGCATGGCGCTCCGGGGCTCCGCGCGGGAGGCCCGGCTGGAGGCGGCCCGGGTGGCGCTGCTGGAGGCCGGACGCGCGCGAGGCGTGCCGGTGGCCGGCCCCGACGCTTGACGGAGGATCGCGGGCGGGTAGGGTGCGCGCCCATGTGGGCGACCTGGAGTGCGGGGAGTGCGTACCGGCTGGCCCGGACGGGCGTGGTGGTGGCGGCGGTGCTGGCGTCCGGGTGCGGCTACCGCTTCAGCCCCTGGGGCTCGTCGCTGCCGGAGGGCGCGGGGCAGGTGTGCGCGCCCATCTTCGTCAACGAGACGCCGGAGCCCACGCTGGAGAACCTCTTCACGCGCTACCTGCGCCAGCAGCTCATCCAGGCGGGCCGACTGGCCAGCGCGCCGGACTGCACGGCCACGATTGAAGGGGTGGTGCTCAACGTCGGGGCGTCCCCGACCATCATCGCCAACAACTACCGCGTCTACACGACCGTGCGCCTGCGCCTCGTGAAGGAGGGGCAGCTGCTCGGGGAGACGGTGGTGGCGGGGACGGAGGACTATCTCCAGGGCCGGGGCAACGTCCTGGAAGCAGAAGCCAACCGTCAGGCGGCGTTGGCACGCCTGGCGGAAACGCTCATGCGGGATGGGTACGACCGACTGGCCAGCACCTGGTGAGGACCGGGGAACCCGGTCCTCAGCCCAGGGCGGGGTACGACTAGGCCGACTTCTTCGCGGCGGCCTTGGCCAGCCGGGAGATGCGGCGCGAGGCGGTGCGCTTGTGAAGGACGCCCTTGCTGGCCGCCTTGTTGAGGGTCTTGGAAGCCGCCTTGAGAGCGTCCGTCGTCTTCGTGCCGTCCTTGGAGGCAATGGCCTCGCGGGCGGACTTGACGGCGTCCTTCACCGACGTCCGGACGTTCACGTTCCGGGCGCGGCGCTTCAGGGACTGGCGGTGACGCTTCTCTGCAGACTTGGTGTTCGCCAAGGCAATGCTCCAGCGGAAGGCAAGACAAGGAAAAAGAGGGGCCGTCCTTACTTCGACGCCCCCTTTGCGTCAAGGCACGCGTGCAAACGCGATCAGGATTTCCGGTTCCGGAAGGCCTTGAACGGCACTCGCGAGGGGCCTGACGCCGCCCCGCGGGGGAGAATCAAACCGACGGGGGCGTGTATTCCCACGTGAGCCCGGCGGGGTCCTGGAACCGCAGGCCCTCCTCGGGGCCCGAAACGATGCTGTGGGGATGCTGGGCTTGTAGCAGGTCCTTCAACCGGGCAACGGCGGCCGGCGAAGGCGCCTCCAGGGTCAGGGTGACGCCGGACGACGGCGGGGAAGCCCTGGTGCCCGGCGTGAAGACGAGCCCCAGGCCCGCGCCCGTATAGGCCGCCGTGCCGTCCGGAGCCCCGGTGGGCGTCCAGCCCAGCCAGGAGGCCACCAGGTCCCAGAAGGCCCGCTGGGCGGCCACGTCCGGCACCGGCAGGCGCAGGGTGGCCACGGACGCGCGGGGCAGGTGGGCGGGCGGGGGCAGCAGCTTCTCCTGGGCCTTGGCGCCCTGCCAGTGGCGCTCCATGTGCTCCAGGGTCGCGCCGCCAAAGGGCACGTCCTCTTCGTTCAGCCGGGCCTCGATGTACTGGAACCGGGTGACGAAGCGGCGCGAGGCCATGCGCAGCGCGTCCTCCGCTGGCGTCTTCACGAAGCGGGCGAGGTTCGCGAGCGAGAACAGGACGTCCCCCAGCTCGTGCTCGATGGCGTCCCGGCCGCCGGACGCGATGGCCTCGTCCAGCTCACGCAGCTCCTCGTCCAGCTTGCCGCGCACCCCGGCGAGGTCCGGCCAGTCGAAGCCCAGGCGGCTGGCCTTCTCCGTGAGGCGCTCGGCGCGCAGCAGGGAGGGGGCCGCGGTGGGCACGCCGTCCAGCACGGAGCCCGCGCGCCCCGTCTTCTTCTTGCGCTCGTCCGCCTTCAGCTTCGCCCAGTTGGAGAGCACCTGTTCGGCGCCCTTCACCTGCTCGGTCCCGAACACATGCGGGTGTCGGCTGGTGATCTTGTCGCTGATGGCCGCGCAGACGTCCGCCATCGTGAACTCGCCCAGCTCCGCCGCGAGCTGCGCGTGGAAGACGATCTGGAAGAGCAGGTCCCCCAGCTCCTCACACAGGGGGCGCCAGGGGCCACCGTCGGAGACGCGGTCCATCTCGTCCAGGACCTCGAACGCCTCCTCGGTCAGGTAGGGGCGCAGCGAGCGCAGGTCCTGTTCGCGGTCCCAGGGGCAGCCGCCCTCGGCCCGCAGCCGCTGCATGATCCCCACCAGTCGTTCCAGCTCTGATCCAGGCGCCGCCATGCGTTTTTGCTCCCGTGCAGTCCCCCGCCGGGCGCTCCTGTAGCACGGGGGAGCAGGGAGGGGACGGGACACATGATTTCGTGTCGTCCCCGCTGTGGCCTATCATCGCCCGCTCGGATGCTCCGCTCGTTCCTCGGCCTGTGTTGCTGCCTCGTGCTGCTTGTCCCCGCGCGTGCCCCTGCGTTGATGCAGGACGCGCCCACGCGCATCCAGGAAACCTATCTGGAAGATCCGGAGGCCGACCCCGGGGACGGCACCGTCGTCCAGGACGAACCTGAAGCGGAAGAGGACGTGGTCGACGAACCGGATCCGGAGCCCCGGCGGGCTGCGGGCAGGGGCCGCGTCGTCACCCCGCCGCCCAAACCCGTGGTGCCCGCCGCGCCGGTGGAGCCGGAGCCCGTGGTCGTCCCGCCGCGCCCCGGACCCACCCCGGTGATGGCCCCGAAGGTGGTGGACGCGGACCTGCTGGTGGTGTGGGAGCGGTGGAAGCAGGCCCGCGCTCGCAACGACAAGGCCGCCGCGCAGACCGCCCAGCAGGACCTGCTCAAGCTGCGCGAGGAGATCCTCGCCTCGGACCTGGAGCCCCTGAGCGTGGGCTTCCTGCGCGAGGCCGAGGTCCGCCGCCGCGCCGGGGACCTGACGGGGACGCTCGCGCTGCTGGACGTGGCGGTGACGCTGTCGCCGGGCCTGCCCGCGGCGCACTTCGCCCGGGCGGAGGCCTACGCGGTGGAGGATCCGCTCAACCTTCCGCGCTCCCTGGGGGCCTGGAAGACGGCGCTCGTGACGCTGGCGAAGGACGCGCGCTACCGGCGGCCGGCGCTCACGGACCTGGGCGCGGTGGCGCTCGCGGCGTGGGCGGCCACGGCGGTGGCGGTGGTGGCCGTGCTCTTCCTGCGCCGGATCCGCTACGCGCTGCATGACTTCCACCACCTGTTCCCCCGGGCGGTGGCGCGCTGGCAGTCGGGGCTGCTGGGGCTGCTGCTCCTGGCGCTGCCCGCGGTGCTGGGCGTGGGGCTGGTGCCGCACCTGCTGCTGCTCTTCGCCGGGGTGGCGCTGTACCTCGGCCGCGCCGAGCGGTGGGTGGCGGCGGTGCTGATCATGGGCCTGGGCGTGATGCCGCTCGCCGCCGGAGCGCTGGTGCGCTTCACCGTCTTCGCCGGCACGCCCGCGGAGGACGTCTACCTGCTGGAGCGCGGCGGCCTGTCCGCGGACGGCGCCGCGGCGCGGGTGCGTGCGCGCGCCGAGGCCCGGACGGCCCGCTTCCAGGAGCTGGGCGCGCTCGCCTTCTACGAATCGCGCCGCGGCCTGCTGGAGGAGGCGAGGGCGGACTTCAAGGCCGCCTCCGCCCTGCGCGGCGGGGACGCGCGGCTGCTCACGCGCTTCGGCAACGTGCTGGTGGGCCTGGGGGACGCGGAGGGCGCGCTGCCCCTCTACAACCAGGCCGCGCAGGCGGACCCCCGGATGGCGGCGCCGCACTACAACCTGGCCCAGGTGTACCGGCGCCGGGCCCGGCAGGTGCCCGACGAACAGCTGAGCAAGGAGCTGGAGCGCGCCACCTCGGCGAGCGCCACCGCGCAGTCGCTGGACGACTCGCTCCTTCGCCGTGAGCCGCCCCCGGAGGACCGCCCGCTGCTCAACCTGCTGCTGCTGTCGCCGCCGGTGCCGGAGCGCGACTGGATGGACCTGGCGGATGGCGCGGCGGAAGGCGAGCGCGTGGAGGCCCAGGTGGGCCGGTGGCTGTCGCGCGCGCTGCCGCAGGGCCCGGTGGGCTGGGTGCTGACGGCGGGCCTCGCGGCGCTCCTGGCCCTGGTGGGCGAGGCGGGCTCGCGGATGAAGGCGTCGCGCGACTGCGACCGCTGCGGCCGGGCGGTGTGCCAGCGCTGCGACAAGGACCTGGGCGTGGGCAGCACGATGTGCGGCCAGTGCGTCCACGTCTATGCGCGAAAAAGCCAGGTGCCCAGGGAGGTCCGCTCACGCAAGCAACAGGAGGTGGACCGCCACCAGGCCTGGACGAAGCGGGTGACGTACGCGCTGGGCGGACTGGTGTCCGGCGCGGGCCACGTCATCGCGGGCCTGCCGGTGCGGGGCGCCCTCTACGCGTTCGTGTTCAGCTTCTCCCTGGCCGCGCTGGTGCTTCACCGGGGCCTCGTGCGCACCCCATACGGAGACGCGCCGCTGTACCTCAAGCTCGTGCCCGCGGGCCTCGTGCTCTTCTTCGTCTACCTGCTGACGCTGCGCGGCCTGCGCCGGCTCCAGCGAGGGGAGGCCTGATCCATGTCCCTCAAGGGCACCCTCAAGGATTTCGGCATCGGCGACATCCTGCAACTCATCGGGCAGCAGCAGAAGACGGGCACGCTCCACTTCCGCGACAAGGACCAGGAGGTGCGCGTCGGCTTCCAGGACGGCCACATCATCAAGGCCGAGGGCCTCACCCGGAAGCGCAAGGAGCTCATCGGCGCCATGCTGGTGCGCGCGGAGATCATCACCGAGACCCAGTTGGAGGCGGCGCTGGAGGTGCAGAAGCGCACCCTCAAGCGGCTGGGGGACGTGCTGGTGACCAGCCATGCGCTCACCGCCGAGCGCTTCCAGCAGATGGCCCAGCTCCAGGTGACGGAGACGCTCTACCGCCTCTTCACCTGGAAGGCGGGCACCTACGAGTTCATCCAGGAGCCGGTGGAGCCGGGCCCCGAGGGCATCACCCCGCTGCGCGCGGAGACGGTGCTGATGGAGGGCTTCCGGATGGTGGACGAGTGGCCCGTCATCCGCAAGCGCATCCACCGCGACGACATGACCTTCGAGCGCGTCAAGGCGCTGCCCGTGCCCCGCCCGAACGCCGACGAGGGCGGGGAGCTGGGCGCCATCGGGCCCTCGGAGCGTCACGTCTACGAGGAGATCGCCCAGGGCAGGGATCTGCGCAAGCTGGTGGACCTGTGCTGCCTGGGCGAGTTCGAGACCTGCAAGGCGCTCTACAACCTGGTCAAGGGCGACTACGTGCGCGTCATCGACCTGGAAGGGCGCGCCCCCGTCCCCGAGGACACCCGCCTCGTCGCCCGGGTGGCGGGCCCGGTGGGCCGCGTCCTGGTGACCATGGCGGTCCTCGCGGCCCTGGCCTTCATCGCCTCCCGGTGGGTGGGCGGAGGGCAGGAGGCCGGCGCCACCGTCCTGGGCGATCCCGCCGCCCAGCGTCAGATTGCGCAGGCGCAGCGCGTCCGCATCGAAGCCGCGCTGGAAGTGTTCCATCTGGAGAAGGGAACCCTGCCGGAACGGCTGGATGCATTGGTGGATGCCGGATTGTTGGCCCCGGAAGAGCTGCGCTACCCCTGGCGGGAGCCGTACTATTACCGTCGGCTGGCCGCTCGGCAGTTCATCCTCCTGCCGCCCGTGCGCTAGCCTGCTTTCATGAGGTCGTCCTGGAGGTCCACCGGGCACCGGTGGGGGGGCGGCGTTAAGTTGTCGGCGAGCGACCACTGAACGAGGAACGACGCGCATTGCGAAACCCCGCCACGCTGGAAGTGCCCGCTGCTCGCGCAGAATCCACTCCCACCTCCGCCAAGGTGGACGTCCGTGACAACGAGACGACCCTGGCCCTGTGCGGAAATCAGAACGAGAACCTCAAGCTGATGGAGCGGCGCCTGGGCGTCCGGGTGGGGCAGCGCGGTACGGAGCTGCTCCTGTCGGGCCCCGCGGACGCCGTCGCCTTCGCGGTGCGCCTCGTGGAGAACCTCGAGGAGATGATTCGCGCCGGCCGCACCGTCTACCGTGAGGACGTGGAGCAGGCCATCAAGGTCCTGGGCCGCGGCACGGAGTCGCTGCAGGAGGTCATGCTCGGCACGGTCCTCAAGAGCACCGGCAACCGGCAGATCGCCCCCAAGAGCATCGCCCAGAAGCGCTACGTGGACGCCATCCGCGCCCACGACATCGTCTTCGGCGTGGGCCCCGCCGGCACCGGCAAGACGTACCTCGCCATGGCCATGGCGGTCGCCTTCCTCCAGGAGCGCAAGGTCAAGCGCATCATCCTGGCGCGCCCCGCCGTGGAGGCCGGTGAGAAGCTCGGCTTCCTGCCTGGCGACATGGCGGAGAAGGTGAACCCCTACCTGCGCCCGCTCTACGACGCACTGCACGACATGATGGCCGTGGAGCGCGCTCAGACGCTGGTGGAGCAGGGGGTGGTGGAGGTGGCGCCGCTCGCGTTCATGCGCGGCCGCACCCTCAACGACGCCTTCGTCATCCTCGACGAGGCGCAGAACACCACCGTGGAGCAGATGAAGATGTTCCTCACCCGCCTGGGCTACAACAGCAAGGCGGTCATCACCGGTGACGTGACGCAGGTGGACCTGCCCACGGGCAAGATGTCCGGCCTGCACCACGCACGCTCGGTGCTCAAGAACATCGACGGCATCCACTTCTCGGAGTTCTCCGACGTGGACGTCGTGCGCCACCCGCTGGTGCAGGAAGTCATCCGCGCCTACGAGCGCTCGGAGAACGCCCAGAAGCAGGCGCACTCCGCCCGCGAAGCACCGTCCGGCGGTTCCCAGGAGTGACGTTCCGCCTCCACCCCCGCTCCCAGGCTTGCGCCGGGGCGGGGGTCGAGGCGCTGGATGGCCTACATCCCGGCCTGTTCGCCCACTGTCATTTTTTGCAGAGCGAACTGGCGTCCGGGCGGCGGCTGTCCCACCCTCACGAATTTTCCGCGTCGCTGCTGCCTTCTATGGAGCCTTTGACGCCTTTCCAGGGTGAGGAGTCCCCCCATGGCCGAGCCTGAATCACCTGCCCCCGAGCCCAGTCCGCTGGACGCGCTCGCGGTGCGCCTGGGACTCGGACGTGGGGATTGGGGCCGGCGCATCGTCCAGGGTCTATTGCTGCTGGTGGTGTCGGTGGGCGCGGGCTTCGTCATCTCCCCGGGCCTCTACAGCCAGCAGATCCCCGCGCTGACGGAAGACAACCTGGGCAAGCCCTTCCGGGCCAACTCGCCCGCCGGTTTCAAGGCCGCGCGCGACTACGACATCGTGCATCAGGCCATGACGCAGCAGCGCCGCCGCGAGGCCCGCAGCGCGGTGCGCCCGGTGTACGACCTGAATCCCGCCGTGGTGGGCAACCTGCGCGCCTCCGTGCGCGCCGCCTTCGCCACCGCCCGCGAGCACCTGGCGGAGGAGAAGGAGGCCCGCGCGGAGGAAGCCACGCCGGAGGAGGGCACCACCAGGCGCCGCCGTCCCGCGCCCCCCACCCCCGAGGCCCTGGAGCGCCAGCGCCGCGACCGCGAGGAGATGCAGGCCCAGTTCCAGGAGCAGCTCTTCGGCCAGCGGGACGCGGGCCTGGAGGGCGAGGACTTCCAGGCGCTCGTCGCCAACGGCTTCTCCGAGGAGTCGGAGGCCGCCACGCTGGTGCTGCTCGACCGCGCCTACCGCGCCGACCGGGGCCAGGTGTACGTGGCCAGCTCGCGCGACGAGCTGGTGCGCGAGGCCCCCCAAGGCCTCACCGTGCGTGACGTGCAGCACAAGAACGAGGATTCGCTGCCCGCCGCCGCCTCGCAGGTGGTGGACATGCGGGAGGCGCACCAGGAACTGGACCGGTTCGCCTCCGTGCCGGGCAACGTGCTGCCGGAGTCCCCCGCCGTCCAGCGCCGGGCCGTGCTGCGCATCGCCAAGCGGCTGGTGCGCCCCAGCCTGACCATCAACATCGCGGAGACGGACCTGCGCCGCAGGCTCGCGGGCGACGCGGTGAAGGACGCGGTCATCTCCATCAAGAAGGGCCAGCGCGTCATCGGCGACGGAGAGCTCGTCAACGAAACGCACCTGGTGATGCTGCGCGGCATGCGCGCGCAGACGGACCGGTTGGATCTCCTGCAGCTCCAGGTGGGCGGCACGGGTCTGGTGTCGCTGCTGGTGGTGGCCTTCTACGGCTTCTGCCGCGCGGCCTTCCGGCGCTTCCGTCCCACGCGCAAGGACGGCGTGCTCCTGGGCCTGTTGCTGGTGGGCCTGCTGGGCCTGCTCCAGGTCTGGGTGTCCATCGCGGACGCGGTGCAGGACCGCTACACGGCGCTGCCCATCGAGGCCTTCTATTACGCCTTCCCGGTGGCGGCGGGCGCGATGCTGGTGCGCTTCATCCTCACGCAGGAGCTGGCGCTCTTCTTCGCCATGGTGTTCGCGTGCCTCGCGGGCGTGATGCTGGGCAACTCGCTGGCGTTCGGCATCTACACGCTGGTGGGCTCGCTGGTGGCGGCGGACCGCATCGTCAAGGCGAAGGACCGCGTGGGCATCTTCCGCGCGGGCCTCATCACCGGCATCGCCAACCTCGTGGCCGTGCTCTTCCTGTTCCTCGTGGAGGGCAAGGGCCTGGCGGGCGACACCATCGTCACCGCGGTGTGCGCCTTCTTCGGCACGGCGGTGGCGGTGCCCGTGATGGTGATGGCGCTGACGCCGCTCATCGAGGCCACGTTCGGCTACGCGTCGGACATCAAACTCCTGGAGCTGGCGAACCTGAACCACCCAGCGCTCAAGGAGCTCATCGTCCAGGCGCCCGGCACGTACCACCACTCCATCATCATCGGGACGCTGGTGGAGAACGCGGCGGAGACCATCGGCGCGAACCCGCTGCTGGCGCGCTCGTGCGCGTACTACCACGACATCGGCAAGGGTCGGAATCCGCTCTACTTCGGGGAGAACCAGAAGGGGGAGAACCGGCACGACGGGCTCGCGCCCGCGATGAGCGCGGTCATCATCAAGCGCCACGTGACGGAAGGGCTGGAGATGGCCCGGCAGTACCGCCTGCCCAAGCTGGTGGCGGACGCCATCCCCCAGCACCACGGCACGCGCACGGTGGGCTTCTTCTTCCACAAGGCCCTCAAGGAGCAGGAGGGCAAGGAAGGCGCGCCGCCCATCGACGAGAGCATCTACCGCTACCCGGGCCCGAAGCCCCAGTTCCGCGAGGCGGCGCTGGTGATGATCGCCGACGCGGTGGAGGCCTCCACGCGCTCCATGCCGGACCCCACCAGCGCGAAGCTCCACGCCCAGGTGCAGAAGATCATCAACATCATCTTCTCCGAGGGCCAGCTCGACGAGTGTGACTTGACGCTCAAGGACCTGAACCTCATCTCTCAGTCCTTCCTGCACACGCTGGAAGGCATCTACCACACGCGTCCGGTGTACCCGGCGGGTGCGATGGGTGGGGGCAAGTCCGGCTCGCCGCTGATGATGGCGCCAGCCCCGGTGAAGCCCGAGTCGAAGGACACGAAGGTGAGAACGGCGGGCATGTCATGAGCCGCAAGGTGGAGGGCGTGAAGCTTCGCAAGGGCAAGGTGATTCCCCGGGACGACGGCAAGCGCATCGAGGAGTTCGTCGGCGCGGCCAGCACGGAGACGGAGTCCGCGTCGGTGGCGCGCATGCGGGCCCCCCCGGGATGGAGCGAACCCGCGCAGACGCCGGAGTTCGACGAGGTGGTGCTCGTGCTCACGGGCGAGCTCACCATCCTCGTGGACGGCAAGCGCGAGCGCATCGGCGCGGGCGAGGTGGGCCTCGTGCCGCGCGGCAAGCGCGTCGTGTACCGCAACGACTCGCAGGGCGCGTGCGACTACTGGTCCATCTGCGCGCCGGCGTTCCGCGTGGAGCTTGCGCACATCGAGAAGCCGGAGCCCAAGCCCAAGGCGCAGGACAACCAGGTGACGGTGCAGGTGGCGCACGGGCAGGGCGAGGACTACGAGCGCCTGCTCACCACCTGGAGCCGCGACTACCTGAAGCAGCTGGGGCTCACCAACTGCGAGCTGTCGCTGTCGCTCGTGGGGGACCGGGCCATCCGCCGGCTCAACCGCACCTGGCGCCAGAAGGACAAGGCCACGGACGTGCTGTCCTTCCCGGCGGGAGACCAGCCCAAGGGGACGCCGGGGCCGCGCCCGCTGGGCGACGTGGTCATCTCCATCGACACGGCGAAGCGGCAGGCGAAGGAGTACGGCCGCACGCTGGAGTCGGAGATGGGCCGCTACCTTGCGCATGGCCTGTTGCACCTCTTGGGGCACGACCACGAGAAGCCGCGCGACGCCAAGCGCATGGCGGCCCTGGAGGAGCAGCTCCTGGGCGAGCGCGGGATGGTGGCGGACTCGCTGACCATCGACTCGCGGGCCCGCCGGGCCAAGCTCATCTGAAGCCCGCTCCGGGGCCTTCCAGGGCCCCGGGGCTTCCCTCGGGCGTCCGACACCCCTGCGTCCCCGCCGTTGAGTCGGGGGCGGTGCGTGATAGGTAGTTGGGGCCCGCCTTCCGCGTGTTGGATGGAACGATGCCCCGCCTGTCGTCTCTCACCACCGTCTGCCTGCTTGGCCTGCTCCTCCTGACGTCTCCCGCGCGCGCCGCCTCGGTGCCGCCGTGGGGCACGGGCGAGAGCCGGGGCGAGGACCTGTCCATCTGGCTGGTGACGTTCAGCCCCGGTGACGACGTCTTCGCGTGGTGGGGTCACGGCTCGCTGGTGGTGGAGGACCGCGCGCGGCAGATGCAGCGCCTCTACAACTACGGGATGTACTCGTTCGACGACGAGACCCTGGTGCGCTTCGCCAAGGGCCGCCTGGAGTTCTGGGTGGGCGAGTCGAGCGTGAACGGCACCTTCCGCCTCTACAAGTCGCTGGGGCGCGACGTGCGCGTGCAGGAGCTGAACCTCACGCCGGAGCAGCGCGTGAAGGTGGCGAAGCGGCTGGCGGACAACGTGCTGCCGGAGAACCGCGAGTACCTGTACGAGCACTACAGCGACAACTGCGTGACGCGCCTGCGCGACATGATCGACTCGGCCGTGGGCGGCCGCCTGAGCGAGGCGGAGCGGGCCCCGGCGCGCATGAACCTGCGCGAGCACACGCGGCGCTACACGGCGGTGAATCCGCCCATGAGCCTGCTGCTCGACTTCATGATGAACGACTCCATCGACAAGCCCATCACCCGCCGCGAGGAGGCCTTCCTCCCGGACGAGCTGGAGCAGCAGGTGGCGGAGCTGAAGGTGCCCGGCGCGGACGGACAGCCGGTGTCGCTGGTGGAGAGGCAGTGGGACTACTACGCGTCGTCGCGTCCCCGCCCGCCGGCCACGCCGCCGAACTTCGGCCCGTGGATCTTCGCCCTGGGAGTCCTCCTGGGCGCCAGCGCGCTGGGGCTCGCCGCGTGGGAGCGCCGGGGCAGCCGCGCGGCGCGCATCCTCCTGGGCGTGGAGAACATGGTGGTGGGGTTGGTGCTGGGCATCCCGGGGCTCGCGCTGGTGGTGATGTGGATTGGCACCGACCACGTGGTGACGCACCACAACGAGAACCTCTTCCTCGCCAACCCGGTGACGCTGCTGGCGGTGCCGTACGGCCTGCGCCTGACGTGGAACAGCGTGAAGGCGCGGGCGCGGCTCAAGTGGGTGTGGGGCTTCCTCGCGGCCACGGGCGCGCTGGGCGTGGTGCTGAAGGTGCTGCCCTGGTTCGACCAGGACAACTGGCGCCTCATCGCGCTCATCCTGCCCATCTCGCTGGGCATGGCCGGGGCCTTCTGGCTGGACCGGCTGCGCGCCCGTGTGGCGGTCAGGGAACCCGCCGCCACCCGTGAGGGCGCGCAGGTGCCTTCACTCAAGGCCTCCTGAAGCAGCACGACTTTTTCCAAGAAGCTCCCAACACGAAGGACGACGAACACCATGGCGAACGATTCGATGGAGCAGATCCACGCCCTGAAGGAGCGCCTCAACGCGCTCCGGGGGCATCTTTGACCTGGACCGCAAGCGGTCCCGCATCGCGCTGATTGAACGTGAATCCACGCAGCCCGGCTTCTGGGACGACAACACCAAGGCCCAGGGGCTGTTGAAGGAGAAGTCCACGCTGGAGGCCAACGTGGGCGCCTTCGACAAGACGATGCGCGGGCTGGACGACGCGCAGACGCTGCTGGAGCTGGCGGCGGAGATGAACGACGAGGCGAGCGCGCAGGAGGCGGAAGGCTCGCTCGTGGCGCTGGAGGCGGAGGTCGCGAAGCTGGAGCTGGCGCGGATGCTCTCCGGCCCGCAGGACCACAGCAACTGCTTCATGGACATCAACCCGGGCGCGGGCGGCACGGACTCCATGGACTGGGCCGCCATGCTCATGCGCATGTACACGCGCTACGGCGAGACGAAGGGCTGGAAGGTCGAGATCAGCGACGCGTTGCCGGGCGAAGAGGCGGGCTTCAAGAACGTCTCGCTGCGCATCGAGGGCGAGAACGCCTACGGCTACCTCAAGGCGGAAGTGGGCGTGCACCGGCTCGTGCGCATCAGCCCCTTCGACGCCAACGCGCGCCGGCAGACGGCCTTCGCGTCCGTGGACGTGTACCCGGAGGTCGACGACAGCATCCAGATCGATCTGCCGGAGAAGGACTACGAGCTGAAGTTCATCCGCGGCAGCGGCGCGGGTGGCCAGAAGGTCAACAAGACGTCGTCCACGGCGCAGCTGCGGCACCTGCCCACGGGCATCATGATCACCTGCCAGACGGAGCGCTCGCAGTCGGCCAACAAGGACATGGCCTTTCAGATCCTGCGCGGCCGCCTGTACGAGCTGGAGATGAAGAAGCGCGATGCCGAGCGCGACGCGGCCGAGGCGGCCAAGAAGGACATCTCCTTCGGCTCGCAGATCCGCAGCTACGTGCTGGCGCCGTACCGCATGGTCAAGGACCTGCGCACCGGCATCGAAACGGGCAACGTGGACAAGGTGCTGGACGGAGACCTGGACGAGTTCGTCACCGCGCAGCTGCTGGGCGTGAAGAACCCGAACCGGAACGCCTCCGCGGACTAGCCCCCCGTCCTTTCGGACTGGAAAGCTTCCACCCCTCCACCGGCAGGCATGCGCCGGGGAGGGGTTTTTTCGTGTCCGGGAACCTTTTCCACGGGCCGGTGTCAGGGGGCAGGGCAGGGTGGTGCGGTAGGATGCGTCAGGGGCCCTTCTTCCGGTGACGGAGGGGGCCACGGCTTTGGAGGCACGGGTGGCATCGGGCGGAGTGCTCGAAGTCGGACAGCAGGCCCTGGCCAGCGCGGCCGTCCCGGACGTGCGCCGTGAGGAGCAGGCGCTGCTCGTCCGGCTGCGTCGGGGCGACCCGGGGGCCTTCGAGGAACTGGTGCGCGAGCACCAGGACCGGCTCTACGACTTCTGCTTCCGCATGGTGGGTGACCGCGAGGAGGCCCACGACCTGGTGCAGGAAATCTTCGTCAGCGTGCACCAGAACGTGCGCCGCTTCCGCGAGGACGCGCGCCTGTCCACGTGGCTGTTCCGCATCACCAAGAACCACTGCCTCAACCGGCTGAAGTACCTGCAGCGCCGGGGGCGGGGCCGCTCGGACGAATACGACGAGACGAGCGCCGCGGCCATCGCCGAGGGCGGCGGCGCGCCTCCGCAGCCGGACGCCGCACTGGACGCCGCGCGCGAGCGGGCCCGGGTGCAGCGGGCCATCTCCCAGTTGGAGCCGGATGCGCGCATGCTGGTGGCGCTGCGCGACATCGAAGGCCTGAGCTACGAAGAGATCGTGGACATCACCGAGCTGCCCGAGGGGACCGTGAAGAGCCGGCTCCACCGGGCGCGCGAGAAGCTGGCGGACCTGCTGGGGAGGTTCGAACCATGAGCGGCCTGCAGCGGAGAGGAACGGACGTGGAACCGCGATTGGATCACCGTGAGGCGAGGGCCCTGTTCCTGGCGTTCGCCGACGAGGAGCTGCCCGCCCCCCAGGCCCAGGCCGTGCAGAGCCACCTGGACGACTGCGTGGAGTGCCGCCAGGGGTGGGACCGGTACGCACGCACGGTGCAACGCGTGCGCACCGTGGAGCGGGAGAAGGCCCCGCCAGCGCTCGCATCACTGGTCGCCGGCCGCGTCCGCCGGCAGCGCCGGTTCGGCCTGCGCGGGCTGCACCTGGCCCATGCGAATCACCGCTTTCCCGTGGAAGTGCTCATCCCGCTGCTGCTGGCCGCGGCGGTGGGCGCATTTCTTTTGATGTCCTCTTGAGGCCCGCCACCCTCTGGGGAGGCAACCTTCGTCGTGCGCCATCCGCCGTGATGCGTTGCGTCCCGGGGGCCGCTTGGCTAGCGTGCCGCGCCTTTCTGGAAAGCGCGTCATGGCCGAGACCGATAACAAGACCCCCCCTGGTGTGAAGAGCGGTGAAGCGGCGGATCTCGGCTCCAACGTGGAGCAGGAGATCTACCAGCAGCGGTTGGACAAGGCCGAAAAGTGGCGCGCCGCGGGCTTCAACCCGTACGGCAACGGCTACCGCCCCCAGCACCAGGCGGCGGAGATCCTCGCGAAGCACGACACGCACTCCACCGAGGACCTGGAGAAGGATCCGCCCGTCTACGACGTCGCCGGCCGCATCGTGGCCATGCGCTCGTTCGGCAAGGCCGCGTTCATCAAGCTGCGCGACCGCTCCGGCGAAATCCAGGTGCACGTCAAGAAGGACGCGCTGGGGGACCTCTACGAGGTCTTCAAGCTGTGCGACCTGGGTGACTTCGTCGCGGCCCAGGGCCCGCTGTTCCGCAGCAAGACGGGCGAACTGACGCTGTCCGCCGCGAAGTTCGTGCCGCTCACGAAGACGCTGCGCCCCATGCCGGAGAAGTGGCACGGCCTGACGGACGTGGAGATCCGCTACCGCCAGCGCTACCTGGACCTCATCTCCAACCCGGACGTGAAGCAGGTCTTCCTGAAGCGCAGCAAGCTGGTGAAGTTCATCCGGAACTTCCTCGACGGGCGGGACTTCGTCGAGGTGGAGACGCCGATGATGCACCCGCTGGTGACGGGCGCGGCCGCGCGGCCCTTCATCACGCACCACAACACCTTCGACATCGACCTCTACATGCGCATCGCGCCCGAGCTCTATTTGAAGAGGCTCGTGGTGGGCGGCATGGATCGCGTCTACGAGATCAACCGCAACTTCCGCAACGAAGGCATCAGCACCCGGCACAACCCCGAGTTCACGATGCTGGAGTTCTATCAGGCGTACGCCACGTACGAGGACCTGATGGACCTCACCGAGGAGATGCTCACCGGGGCCTCCCGCCACCTCACCGGCGACACCAAGGTGAAGTACGGCGAGCACACGGTGGACTTCGGCCAGGGCTGGAAGCGCATCCCCATGACGGAGGCCATCCGCGAAGTCGTCCCCGGCCTGTCCGACAAGGACATGGTGGACGCGGACCGGCTGCGTCACGAACTGCTCAAGACGTCCCACGCGGAGTCGGAGCGCCGCGCGGTGGAGAACATGAACCACGGCGAGCTCGTGGGCGCCCTGTTCGAGCACCACGTCGAACACACGCTGATTCATCCCACCTTCATCACCCAGTATCCCACCGCCGTCTCGCCGCTGGCCCGCCGCAACGATCAGAACCCGGAAATCACGGACAGGTTCGAACTCTTCGTCGCCGGCCGGGAAATCGCCAACGCCTTCTCCGAATTGAACGACCCGCTGGACCAGAAGGGCCGCTTCCAGGCCCAGCTGGACGCGAAGCAGCGGGGCCAGGAGGAGACGATGGACTACGACGAGGACTACATCCGCGCCCTGGAACACGGTATGCCCCCCACGGCGGGCGAAGGCATCGGGATTGATCGCGTCGCCATGTTGTTCACGGACGCCGCCAGCATCCGCGACGTGATTCTCTTCCCCCTCCTCAAGCCGCTGGCGAAGTAGCCACGAGGCCTCGTGCACCCCGCCGAACGGCAGACCGACTATCGCTGGCCCCTCCTGTGGGCCGGCGCCCTCGTGGCCCTTGTGGGGGCCGCGCTCCTGGGCGTGGCCATCTCCGAATCCGAGGCGTGGGCCGAGGTGGCCGGCGCGCTGGGCCTCTCCCTCGTCGGGTGGGGCGGGCTCGTGCAGTCCTTCGACGCCGGGGCGCTCGCCCTGGGCCCCAACCCCGCGGGGGCCATCGCCGGCCCCAAGATGCTGGTGGCCGGGACGCTCGTCTGGCTGGCGGGCTGGGGACTGGTGGCCGCGGGCATCCGCCGCGCCCCGGCCTCCACCGAAGGCCCCAGTCCGGCCGCCGGTTCGACCCTGTATCCGCGCCTGGCGCGCTACCGGGACTTCTACTGGAGCACGCTGGGCGCCTACGGCGGCGGCATCCTGCTGGCCGAACTGGTCATGCTGCTGCTCCAGACGGTGCTCTCCAGCGGCGGGCCCTCCGAGCTGGGGGGCGTGACGCCGCGTGAGCCCGGCGGGGGCGCGAGCCTCGCGCCCACCCTCGCGTTCGCCATCGCGCTCGTCTTGGGCGCGGGCGTGGCCTTCGCGTCGGGCTTCGTGGGGGCTTCCCGGGCCCAGCGGCTGTCGCTGCCCGAGGCCACCATCGGCGTCTTCTACCTGGGCCTGCCCATCCCCATCCTCCTGTCGCTGATGGAGCGGGTGCCGTCGCTCCAGCTCGCGCTGGGCTACCGGCTGCGGGAGGTGACGTACGTCGCGGGGCTGCTGGGCCGGCCGGAGCTGGGGTACTGGCTCGTCTTCGCCGCGCTGGTGCTGGCCCTGGTGCTGGGCATCAACACGGGCTTCATCGCCGCGGGCAGCGGCCGGGTGGACCTGCGGCTGGGCTTCGAGCTCTTCGTCGCCCGGCGCCACGTGGCGGTGTTCCGCCCGTCGCTGCTCCTGGGCGCGCTCGCGGTGCTGATGTTCGGCATCATCCCGCCGCTCATCATCTACTTCATCATCCGCGGGGCGGAAGCCGCCGTGGAGCGCACGCGCGTGAAGTCCCTGGGCCTGGCGGATCCGCTGGCCGCCGCGGCCGCGCAGCACCGGATGAAGCTGCACGAACAGTCCCCCACCATGATGATGACCGCGCTGTCGGTGGGCGGCGTGGGCGTGGGCGTGATGGCGCTCATCATCGTGCTCAGCGTGATGAGCGGCTTCGAGGCCGACCTCCAGCAGAAGATCCTGGGCACCAACGCGCACGCGGTGGTGTCCAAGTACGCCGGGGAACTCCCTGAGTACTCCAAGGTGATGGAGCAGGTGAAGCGCGTGCCCGGCGTCGTGGGCCAGACGCCCTTCATCATCAACCAGGTGATGATCGCGTCGGAGGGCAACGTCGACGGTGTCATCATCAAGGGCATCGACCCGCACTCGGTGGGCTCGGTGACGGACCTGCCGCAGAACATCCTGCCCGGCGGAGACCTGGGCCACCTGGAGCAGCCGGGGAAGATCCTCCCCAGCCGCGCGGTGGAGGACGACGAGGACGCGAAGCCGAAGGACGAGGAGGACCCCATCATCGGCAAGGCCTCCGCGCCCGCGAAGCCCACGGTGCTGCCAGGCATCATCGTCGGCCGTGAGCTGGCCGCGTCGCTGCGCGTGGTGGTGGGCGACCGGGTGAACGTCGTGTCACCGCTCGGCACGGAGCTGAGCCCCTCGGGTCCCATCCCCAAGAGCCGCGCGTTCCGGGTGGCGGGCGTCTTCTACTCGGGCATGTACGAGTACGACTCCAAGTTCGTCTACATCCTGCTCAAGGAAGCGCAGGACTTCTTCAACGTGAAGGGCGCCACCGGCATCGAACTGAAGGTGGCGGACATCGACGACGCCCGGCGCATCTCCAACCAGGTGGTGCGCGTGCTGGGCGGCTATCCGTACCGCGCGCGCGACTGGGGGGAGATGAACAAGAACCTCTTCTCCGCGCTGCGCCTGGAGAAGCTGGTGATGGGCATCATCCTGTCCATCATCATCATCGTCGCCGCGGGCCTCATCGTGGCCACGGTCATCATGCTGGTGCTGGAGAAGCGCAAGGAGATCTCCGTCCTCAAGGCGCTGGGCGTCCCGGACGGTGGCATCGTGAAGATCTTCCTCGCAGAAGGCCTCCAGATTGGCGTGGCCGGGGGCCTGTTGGGCCTGTTCTCCGGGCTCGCGTGGTGCCTCTTCATCGAGAAGGTCGGCATCAAGTTGGATCCGGAGGTGTATTACATCCCCGCGCTGCCGGTGCGCATCGAACCGGTGCAGACGGCACTGGCGGTGGTCATCGCGGTGCTCGTCACCTACCTGGCGTCCATCTACCCGGCCCTCAAGGCGAGCAGCGTGGAACCGGTCGAAGGTCTGAAGGCGGAGTAGCCATGGCGCTGTTGTCCATCCGCAACGTCTTCAAGAGCTACTTCCTGCACGGCAAGCGCATTGACATCCTGCGCGCCGTGTCGCTGGACATCCACGCCGGGGAGCTGATCTCCATGGTGGGCGCGTCCGGCGCGGGCAAGAGCACCTTCCTGCACGTGCTGGGCACGCTGGACGCCCCGGCCGCCGGTGAGGTGCTCTTCGAGGGTCGCTCCGTCTTCTCCATGAACGACGCGGAGATCGCCGAGTTCCGAAACCGCACCATCGGCTTCGTCTTCCAGAGCCACTACCTCCTGCCGGAGTTCACCGCGCTGGAGAACGTGGCCATGCCCGCCCTCATCCAGCGCCGGGAGCGCGCGGGGGCCTACACCTACGCCCGGGAGCTCCTGGAGCGCGTGGGCCTGGGCAGCCGCGTGGATCACCGCCCCGGGGAGCTGTCCGGCGGCGAGGCCCAGCGCGTGGCGCTCGCGCGGGCCCTGGTGCTCAAGCCCGCGGTGCTCCTCGCGGACGAACCCACCGGCAACCTGGACCCCACCACGGGCGAGGGCATCCACCAGCTGCTCCGGGACGTCAACCGGGACCTGGGGATTACCGCCGTCATCGTGACGCACAACGAGACGCTCGCCCGCTCCATGCCCCGCCGACTGCGGCTGGCCGGCGGGCAGGTGTCGGAGGCCTGATGGCCGCTCGCTTTTGGATTGAGGGGCCCTTGCCCCATCCCGTAGATTGCCCCGCCTTTTCCTGGCCGGACTGCACTTGAGGCTCACCGTTCTGCGCAAGTCATTGCCCCCGCTGCTGGCGGTCGCCCTGTGGGCGCTCTGGTCCGCTCCTGCCCACGCCCAGCTGGACGTGGACGCGGGCTCGCCGGCCATCGTTCCGCCGTCCACGTCCGCCGCCACCCCCGTCGCCGCTCCGGACGCGGGCACCGAACCCGGTCTCGACGCCCCCCTCGCCAATGCGCCGGAGGAGGACGCCAACGTCTCCGCCGCGGACCGCGTGGTGGAGGTCCGCGTCGAGGGCAACCGCCGCGTGGAGGCCGAGGCCGTCCGCCGCGCCCTGCGCACCAAGGTCGGCGATGCCATCGCCGGCCCCCGCACCGCGGAGGACCTGCGCGCCGTCTGGGCCCTGGGCTACTTCTCGGACGTGCAGCTGCTGCTGCAGCGGCTGCCCAACGGCATCGCCTACGTGGTGCGCGTCGTGGAGCGCCCCACCATCCGTACGGTGCAGTTGCAGGGCAACGAGGAGCTCAGCGCGGACGACCTGAAGGAACAGCTGGAACTCAAGCCCGGCACCATCCTCGACATCGAGGCCGTGCGCGCGACGCAGAAGAAGATCCAGGAGAAGTACGTCGAAAAGGGCTACTTCCTCGCGGAGGTGACGTACCGCCTGGACCCGGTGGAGCAGGGCGCCGCGGTCAACGTCGTCTACGTCATCAACGAGCACTCGAAGGTGATGGTGAAGCAGATCAACCTCCTGGGCGCGGAGAAGGTCTCTCCGGAAGAGCTCAAGGCGGTGATGATCACCCGCGAGGGCGGCTTCCTGTCCTTCTTCACCGGCGAGGGCACGTACCGGGAAGAGGCCTTCCAGCGCGACCTGGCGGTCATCCAGATCGCCTACTACGACCGCGGCTTCATCAACGTGCGCGTGGACAAGCCCACCGTGCAGCTGTCCGCGGACAAGCGCGACATCTACATCACCCTGCACATCGTCGAAGGCGAAGCCTACGACATCGGGAAGATCGACTTCGCGGGGGACCTGGAGCGTCCGCCGGAGGAGCTGGCGAAGCTGATGAAGTCGCGTCCCAAGGAGCGCTTCAACCGGGGCCAGCTCTCCACGGACATCTCCGCCATCTCCGACGTGTACTTCGACAAGGGGTACGCCTACGCCAACATCAACCCCGTCACGTCCGTCAACGCCGAGGACAAGACGGTGGACCTCACCTTCGACATCCAGAAGGGGCCGCTCGTCAACATCGAGCGCATCGACGTCGTCGGCAACAACAAGACCCGTGACAAGGTCATCCGCCGCGAGCTGCGCGTCTACGAAGGCGAGCTCTACAACGGCACCCAGGTGCGCCGCAGCCGCGAGCGCGTCACCGCGCTGGGCTTCTTCGAGACGGTGGAGATCACCCAGCACCCGGGCGGCTCCGACAACGCCATCGTGTTGCAGGTGGAGGTGAAGGAGAAGGCCACCGGCACCTTCCAGGTGGGCCTGGGCTTCTCCAACGTGGAGAACTTCATCTTCACGGCCCAGGTGTCGCAGAACAACTTCCTCGGCTGGGGCCAGAGCGTCTCCGCGTCCGCCCAGATTTCCGGCCTGCGCTCGCTCGTGCAGCTGTCGTTCTACGACCCGTACTTCCTGGACACGAACTACCTCTTGTCCGCGGAGTTCTTCCGCGTGCAGGCGGACTACGAGGGCTTCATCCGCAACTCCACGGGCGGCACCGTGTCCCTGGGCCGGCAGCTCGTGGACGACGTGCTGGCCACCATCGGCTACACGCGTGAGTACGTGGACGTGCAGGCGGGGCAGGGCATTGGTGCGGTGCTGCTCGCCAACCAGTTCCAGTCCGGCACCACCAGCGCGTTGCGCCTGTCCGTGCAGTTCGACCGGCGCGACAACCGCCTCTTCCCGTCGCGCGGCTTCATCCACTACGGCTCGGTGGAGACGGCCCCGTCCTTCCTGGGCGGCACGTTCCTCTTCAACCGGTACACCGCCTATTCGCGCCTGTACTTCCCGCTGCCCCTGGGCTTCGTCTTCAAGACCAACGCCACCATGGGCTACGTGCAGCAGCTGGACTCCAGCAAGCCGCTGCCCATCAGCGAGCTGTACTACGTGGGCGGCATCAACACGATCCGCGGCTACTACCTGCGCAGCATCAGCCCCACGCTCCTGGTGCCCCGCGCGGACAACCCGGACGCCAACGTCACCGAGTTCCGGGTGGGCGGCAACAAGCAGCTCATCTTCAACTTCGAGCTGGAGTTCCCCATCTTCGAGAAGGCCGGCCTGCGCGGCGTGCTCTTCTACGACGCGGGCAATGCCTTCGGCTCCAACGAGAAGTTCTTCGAGGACCGGCAGGACAAGCTGCCCCTCGGGCTCTTCCACTCGGCGGGCTTCGGCTTCCGCTGGTTCTCGCCCATCGGGCCCCTGCGGTTTGAGTGGGGAATCCCGCTGACCAAGCGGCCGTCGGATGACCCCATCCTGTTCGAGTTCACGATCGGTAACTTCTTCTGATAGGCACTGACCCTGGCTTCCCCGGCCATCCCACCTCCTCAAGAAGTGGGAGTGAACAGGCCGGGGGGGTGGACGTCGGAGTCTGCAGCACCCTTTTCGAGGAGCCGTAACCCATGTCGCTTCGAAGCACCCTGGCGGCCGCCGCCACTGTCCTGTCGCTTGCCCTTCCGGTTGCCGCTTCGGCCGCCGACCTCAAGGTGGCCTACGTCGACCTGCAGCGCGTGCTGCTGGAGGTGGATGACGGAAAGGCCGCCAAGCAGCGCCTGCAGAAGTGGCTGGAGGCGCGCCAGAAGGAGATCGACGGCGAGCAGGAGACGCTCCGCAAGGAGAAGGAGCTCCTCGACAAGCAGGCTTCCGCGATGAGCGAGGCCACGCGCACCCAGAAGGCCACGGAGCTCCAGAAGAAGGTCATGGAGCTGGCGCAGAAGTACGAGCGCAGCCGCGCGGAAGCCGCGAACAAGGAGCGCCAGGAGATGGAGCCCATCATCTCCCGCATCGATCAGGTCATCGCGACCATCGCGGAGCGGGACGGCCTGGGCTTCGTGCTGGACAAGCGCGACTCCGGCATCGTCTTCGCGCTGGGCCAGTACGACATCTCCAACGAGGTCGTGCGCAGCTACAACAACACCAAGAAGCCCGCGCCGGTGGCCAAGGACGCCCCGGTCAAGAAGTAGGCGACAAGGAAACCGCCCCCGTGCCCTCCGCACCTTCCGCGCACCGGCTGGGGGACATCGCCGCCCACGTCCGGGGTGAGCTCCTCGGCGACCCCGGACTGCTCGTCCACGGCCTGAACGGGCTGGAGGAAGCAGTCCCCGGGGACGTGTCGTTCTACGGCAATCCCCGCTACCGCAAGCAGTTCGAGGCCACCCGCGCCTCGGCCGTGCTGGTGGGGATGGACACGCAGGCCCGCGACGGCGTGGCGCTGGTGCGGGTGCACAACCCGCATCTGGCGTACGCGAAGCTGCTGGCCCTGTTCCACCCGGCCGCCCGGCCGGAAGCCGGCATCCACCCGTCCGCCCACGTCCACGCGGAGGCCACGGTGCACCCGGAGGCCTCGGTGCGCGCCGGGGCGGTGGTGGAGAAGGGCGCCCACGTCGGTGCCCGCACGGTGCTGCACCCCGGCGCCTACGTGGGCGAGGACGCGCGCGTGGGCGACGACTGCGTGCTCTACCCCCACGCCACGGTGCGCGAGCGCTGCGTGGTGGGCTCGCGCGTCATCCTCCACGCCTCGTCGGTGGTGGGTGCGGACGGCTTCGGCTTCGCGTTCAACGCCGAAGGCGAGGACGGGCCGGAGCACTTCAAGATTCCCCAGGTGGGCATCGTCCGCATCGAGGACGACGTCGAAGTGGGGGCCTGCACCTGCATCGATCGCGCGACGGTGGGCGAAACGGTGGTGGGGCGGGGGACGAAGCTCGACAATCTCGTGCAGATCGCCCACAACGTGCGCGTGGGTCCGCTGGCGCTCATCTGCGCGCAGGCGGGCGTGTCGGGTTCGGCGGAGG
>NZ_RAWI01001237.1 GCF_003612125.1 Corallococcus praedator | reverse complement strand
GTCCGGGGCCCCATCCATCGTGACGAGGTGGCCGCTGCCGGTTTCCGCCAAAAAGGCCATGCCATCCGGGCCGGTCCAGCTCACAGTGCAATCCATGTCCAATCCTTGTGCAGAGGGTCGGCCAGCGCCGACGAAAAGCCACATTGTAGCCATCGGCCCTCGCCTGCGTTGGCCCCCCTAGGGTGAACGCGGCTTGACAGTGATGCCCGTGCGAAAAGGTGCAACCCGCGACTTCTGCACCGAAATCGCGCCGAAATTGGAAGAATATCTCTAGTGAACAGCAATCTGCTTCGCAGGAAATGAACGCAAGGTATTGATGCATATAGGAATTTACCTGTTTTCCCTGATCTCATTTGCTTTTCACATTACGAAATTAGATTTCGTAGTGCAAATTGCCTTGCGCATGCCCCAGA
>NZ_RAWI01001236.1 GCF_003612125.1 Corallococcus praedator | reverse complement strand
GGTGAGCGACGCGGGGTGCAGCCGCGTCTCGGCGTTCTGCGAGTGGATGACGACCCCGGTGCGCGCGTCCATGACGAAGGCCGCGAAGGGCGCCGCCCGCCCGGCCATCCCCCAGACCAGGCTGACGACGACGATGAACGCCAGCCAGGCCGGATGCCTCAGTCGATAGCCCATGATCTCTGCCCCATACTGCCCCGGGGGACGGATGCATGGCCCGCCCGCCTCGTGCTCCGCGTCACGCTAGCATGGCTCGCGCCGCCAGAAAACCGCAATGTCGCCACGGCTTGCGCGACGATCCGCAGGCTCCGCGCGAAGATGTTGGGGGTGGGTGGGCGACTCGCCACAGGATGCTGATTGAGGCGCGATCGTGGCGCGATCGTGGCGGCGGTTTTCGGCAACCCCCGGCGCTCTGC
>NZ_RAWI01001235.1 GCF_003612125.1 Corallococcus praedator | reverse complement strand
TTGGTGATCTTGCCCCCATTTGACCGGACGCTCAGGCGGTTGCGGTTTGGGCTCGGATGAACTTGCGGGGCGAGCGCATCTTGAGCTCGGAGTGCGGGTGGTCGTCGAACCAGGCGCCGCTCAACGCGAGCGCTGAGGCGGCGTCCGGCAGGGGTGTGACCTGGACGTAGTCGCGCTTGAGGGTGGCGACGAAGGCTTCCGAGACGCCGTTGCTTTGCGGGCTCCTGACGGGCGTGAAGCAGGGCTTGAGGCCGAGCTGGCGGGCGAAGATGCGGGTCTCCTTCGCGGTGGAGGCCGAGCCGTTGTCGCTCAGGACCTCGACGGGCTGCGGGGCGCGATGGGTCCCGAAGCGGGTCTCGACGGCCTCGAGCATCATGTCCTGGACGTCCGAGCCGCTGATGCCGGCGTTGGCC
>NZ_RAWI01001234.1 GCF_003612125.1 Corallococcus praedator | reverse complement strand
TCCCAGCTCCACGTCGATGAGCAACTACCTGCAAAGCAGCGTGCTGTTCGACCGTGTGGAGGTGGTCAAAGGCGCGACCGGAATGATGAGCGGCCTGGGCACGCCGTCGGCCACCATCAACATGATCCGCAAGCGCCCCACCAAAGAGGCGCAGGCGAGCGTGACCGCAGAGGCCGGCAACTGGTCGCGCTACGGCGCAGGGGCCGACCTGTCGCGCCCCTTGAACGAGACGCCTCCGTGCGCGCGCGGCTGGTGGCCGACTACAAGCGCCAGGGCGCCTGGGCCGACCACTACCGCCAGGACTACGGCGTCCTCTACGGCATCGTCGAGGCAGACCTTGCACCACGCACGCTGCTCACGGCAGGCTTTGCGCACATCGACCGCAACACGGACGCCCCGATGCGCGCCTTCCC
>NZ_RAWI01001233.1 GCF_003612125.1 Corallococcus praedator | reverse complement strand
GTTGGTAAGCTGCAGAGCGAGACCGAGGTCGATGGCGTATTCGCGAGCGCCGGGGGCTCCGCAGCCAAAGATCTCGATGCTGATGAGGCCGACGGCGCTGGCGACGCGGTAGCAGTAGAGCCGGAGTTCGTCCCAGGTCTGGTAGCGGGCGCCGTCGAGGTCCATTTCCACGCCGGCGATGATCTCGAGGAAATGCACCACGCGGAGGTGATAGCGGGCGATGAGCTCGCGCACCGGTTCGGCGAGCACGGCTTCACCGGGGACGCGGCCGTGCAAGGCCTGCTTCCAGCGGTCGAGCGCCGCGGCGCGGTCGGCGCGCGGCACGCCGGGGTCGTCCGCGAGATCGTCGATGACGCGGCACCAGGCGTAGAAGGTGGTGATGTCTTCGCGGCGGTCGCGGCGCAGGGCGACGA
>NZ_RAWI01001232.1 GCF_003612125.1 Corallococcus praedator | reverse complement strand
AGCCAGGACTGGTCGGTGGCGATCAGCGCGGCGCGGCCCTCGCCGACGCGGCTGAGGAGGAGGAGCGGGCGCCCCTCCGGCCCCTCCATGACCGCCTGCGCGCCCTCGCTCGGGACCACGTCGATGAGGCGGAACCAGCGGCCCCAGCCCGGCGTGCCGTCCTCGGCCGTCGGGCGCGGCGCGAAGCCCTCCAGCGACTCGGTCACGGGGTGGCGCTGGCCGAGGTCCGAGAGGCGCGGCACGAAGCCCTGGTCGAGCACCCGCGCGGTCGGCGCGCCCGGCAGGACGGCGCCCAGCGGGGAGCGGTAGATCGACTCGGCGCCCGCGTACTCCGGGCCGCCGGCGACGAGGACGGCGCCGCCGTTCGCCACGTAGTCGGCGACGTTCTGGAGGTACTCGTTGGGCAGGATGCC
>NZ_RAWI01001231.1 GCF_003612125.1 Corallococcus praedator | reverse complement strand
GCTTGGAGCACGCGCGAATGGCGGCGGCTGCTGCATCCCGCGCCGGTCGTCGGCTTGCTGCTGACTGCCGGGATTTTTGCGGCTTGGGCCGTCCCGTATTTCCGGGCGCCAGAGACGAAGCAAGCTGCGGAAGTCTGGAAACGGCAGGGGATCGAACGTTTCACCGAGAGTGAATTCAACGCCGAGAACTACTTCACCAATTTGCCGCGAGCGCTGGCGGATCAGCTGCCGTGGGTGTTGCTCGCGCCGGTGCTCGTGTTGGCCGTGCGACGGAAGACCGCCGGTGATTTGACCGCCGTGATGCGCGGCGCGGCGTTCGCGGTCGGCGGCGCTTTTGTACTGGTCTTGCTGATCCCGGGAACGTTGCCGCGGTACGTGTTGCCGCTGGGTGGACCTTTTGCGGTGCTCCTGGC
>NZ_RAWI01001230.1 GCF_003612125.1 Corallococcus praedator | reverse complement strand
ATCCGGCACTGATCGCGATTCCAGCCAGATTCATCTGTCGCACGACGGCTTTGCCGCTGAGCCTTTCGCCATCGGCATTGAGCAGACAGAAGCTGGCATGATGCGGCAGGCGATGCAGGCGATCGCCCGTTGGCACAAGGTTTGGCACGTCGGATAGGAGATCGAAGAGTCGATCGCGCAGTCCGATCAGGCGTGGCGTTTCAGTCACTAATTCCTGCATGGCAAGTTCCGCCGCCGTCCCAAATCCGGCGATAATCGGAACCGCCTGCGTCCCCGATCGCAGCTTAAATTCCTGTCCGCCGCCGCCCAACAGGGGAACGAGCGAAATACCCGGACGCACATACAGCGCTCCGGCTCCTTGCGGCCCGTAAATCTTGTGGCTCGACAGTGAGAGCAAATCGACGGGCAACTTC
>NZ_RAWI01001229.1 GCF_003612125.1 Corallococcus praedator | reverse complement strand
AACCAGATGTTGCCGTCCGGCCCTGGGTGGATGTGATTGCCGCTGATGGCGTCCCGCGCACCCACCAGACCCAGCTCGTCGAGCCGCCATCCCGGCCAGGCCCGCCAACCGTCGGTCACATTGAACAGTTCCAGTAGTGGGCCAAGGGGATGTCTGCGCAAAACCGGCAGAATTCCGGGGTCCGACAGCCGCGGGATCTCGGCGGCAACCGATGATTCCAGGTGTGGCAGACCGGCCCGCACTTCGATCAGGTGCCGCAGCCCCAGGAACAATCGCCCTTCGACATGATGCAGTTCGTGACGCTGTTCGGCCCGCGCCCAGTCCATCCTCGGTCGGTGCGCCCACCGATTGTCGCTGTCGTGACCTGGTTCGGTCGCCCACTCCGGGTCGTTCACGGTGGCGATCTCGTCACC
>NZ_RAWI01001228.1 GCF_003612125.1 Corallococcus praedator | reverse complement strand
CGGTGAAAGCGGGGCGTTTTGGATAGAATACCTCTTTCGCGTTGTTCCCAGCCTCATAACTCTCCGGTTGCAGATACAAAGCGTAAGGAGTCGCTGTGACCTGGAGGAAGGAGATGCGAGGAACAGTACGGCGCAAGTTGTCCATCTGATTGGCTATAGAACCTTGGTCGAATTCTGTATCACCTTTCTTCTTGGTTAAACGGACACTTGCCATGTCGGCCTCGTCGTCAACAAGCAGAACCTTCCGGTCTTTCCAAGCAGGATACTTCGTGTCGAACATGGCTTGGATGCGATCCAGATTATGAACCTGCTTCTTAGCCACGATAATGATTTTCCGACGCAACTCTGCCCGGGTCAGAGGGTCGGGAGGCGACATAATATCGAAAACGACAACTTCGTCATTATCAATAAACT
>NZ_RAWI01000122.1 GCF_003612125.1 Corallococcus praedator | reverse complement strand
GGGGGTACGGTAGGGGGGTGATGCCTTCCGTCCAACAGCTCCGCCCGTTCGCCTACGCCCCCGTCCAGGCGTTCCTGGAAGCCTCTGGACCGGTGGTGCTCATCCAGCAACCTCCGGAGCCGGTGTTCCAGCAGGTCGCGTTGCGACTGGCGGAAGCGCGCACGGTGGGCATGGCGCACCGGTCGCGGCTGGTGGACCGGTTGCTGGTGATGCTCCAGGGGTTCGACTCGCTGGAGGTGCACTTCCTGGCGCCGGAGTCGGACGGTCAGGAGTTGAAGGTGGGGCGCATGGAGGGGTGTGCGCTGATGGTGCATGACCCGTCGGTGTCGAAGCAGCATGCGGTGCTGCGCTGGCACGAGCAGCAGGGGACGTGCTCGGTGCACGACCTGGGTTCGATGAACGGGACCTGGCTGAACGCGGCGGCGCTGGGCGAGGGCGAGGTGCGGCTGCTCACGGACGGGGACGCGCTGTCGTTCGGCGACGCGCAGTTCCTGTACCTGCGAGCGGAGACGCTGCACTCGCACCTGCGGCTCGCGAGTCCGGGCGGCGGGATGTGACGGTTCAGTCGGCGGCGGGCAGTTCGCGGTAGGTGACGTCCGCAGGGCCCAGGCGCTGGATGACTTCGACGAAGCGCTCGCTGACGACGCGCGGGTTCGCGCCTTCTAGGCCGAAGACGTCGAGTCCTTCCGGGATGGAGGAGCGCAGCAGCCAGCGCTTCGGTGGAAGGTCAAACATCTCGGGCCGGCCGCAGACGTCGCACGGGGGCGTCTTCCATTCTCCGATGCAGTCCGGGTGCAGCCTCGCCAGGGGGCGGGCTTCCAACTCGTAGAGCGCGGGTGTGGTGCTTCGGCGGGACTTGAGTTCCATCCGGACCGCGATGACACCGTTCAAGCCTTCGGCCTTGAGCAATTCGACCGCATCCTCACGAAGCACGACCTCCCATGAGGGCCAGCAGGTGACGGGGCCGAATCTGCCTCGCGCCGTTCCGACCATGGGGCCGAATGAGCTTCCACCTTTGATGGGGATCCCGGGAGGCAGGTATGTCCGAACCAGGCCTGCCAACCGCATGTACTCCGCGAAGTGGACGGGCCCCGTCACCTTCGCGAGCGCAGGCTCCTCCAAAGCCGAGAGAGCCACGGAGGGGTAGGCCCCCATCCCTGCCCAGGTTCCACACTTGGGACATTCCACTCCTGGCAGGTGCCATCGATGAAGGGCTCGGTATTCGCCACTCCAGTGGCCCGGCTCGTCCCACCGAGGGCTTCTGATTTCGAAATAGCGCACGTATCAGTCCTCGAAGGGCACGGGCATGAGGTCGACCTGCTGCCAGTACGTCATCGACAACCCAAAGAGTCCGTACTTCTGAATCATCCAGGAGGCATGCTCGAAATGGAGTGGGATGTCGGCTCGACTCCCTCGCGCTTCAATGAAGTCATTCCAATCCTGGTTCCAAGGGCCGCCGCGCTCCCCTCTATGAATGCGCGCGTGTACCTCCGCATCAATCGCCACGACGTACTGGTGGATGTTTATCTTCTTGAATTCAAAGTGCGCCTTGAACGCCTGCGGGAAGATGTGGTGCCGCTCCTTCGGACGCTTCGCCCACTCCTCCCGGGCCTTCTCCCGTCGTAGCTCGCTTGGCAGCTTCTCGCGCGGGTGCCAGCGGAACACCATGACGGGCACCGCGTCGCCCGGCACACCCTGCGCACTGCCCCACGTCCGCTGTGGCCCGCTGCCCGGGGCCACGAATACCGGCGCGACCGGTGCGGCGCCTCGCGTGCGCACCACCCGCTCCGGTGCCAGGTCCTCGCACCGGAACAGCGCGCAGACTTCCTCCTCACACACCTGCGTGAGGCACTGGTCCTCGTCGCTGGCCTCACACTCTTGCGACTCTTCCGCACTCGCCCACTCCTGCGTGGGCGAGGACACCTCGGACACCGAGGCACAACCTCCCAACACGACCACACAGAACAGCCACCACGCGCGCATCCCGCCTCCGGCTTCGTGTGCTCGACCTGCGCTGCACCCACGGACATGCGCCGCGAAAACTACTCGGCGGGCAGTTCCTGGTAGGTCACGTCACTGGGGCCCAGCCGCTGGATGACGTCGACGAAGCGCTCGCTGACGACGCGCGGGTTCGCGCCTGCAAGGCCGAAGACGTCGAGCCCTTCCGGGATGGAGGAGCGCAGCAGCCAGCGCTCCGGCGGCAAAGCAAACATCTCGGGTCGGCCGCAGACGTCACACGGGGGCGTCTTCCATTCTCCGATGCAGTCGGGATGCAGCTTCGCCAGGGGTCGGGCCTCCATCTCGTAAAGCGTGGGTGTGGTGCTTCGACGGGACCTGAGTTCCATCCGGACTGCGATGACGCCGTTCAGCCCCTCTGCGTTGAGCAGCTCGACCGCGTCCTCACGGAGGACCACTTCCCATGGAGGATCGCAGGAGATGGGGCCGAACCTGCCTCGTGCTGTTCCGACCATGGGACCGAACGAACTCCCGCCCTTGATGGGTATCGCAGAGGGGAGACAGGGTCGAATCAGGGACACCAATCGCATGTACTCCGCGAAGCGGGTCGGTCCCGTCACCTTCGCGAGCACAGGCTCCTCCACGCTCGACAGATCCACTGAAGGATATGCAGCCATTCCTGCCCAGCTCCCGCACTTGGGGCAGTCAACCCCTGGCAGGTGCCATCGGTGACTGGCCCGATACTCTCCGCTCCACTGTGGCTCTGCATCCTCGCGCGGGCCACGAATCTCGAAGTAGCGCATGGCTCAGTCCTCGAAGGGCACGGGTGAGAGGTCGACCTGCTGCCAGTAGGTCATCGGCAGTCCAAAGAGTCCGTACTTCTGAATCATCCAGGAGGCATGCTCGAAATGACGCGGCACCTTCGCTTCTTCCCCCTCTTCGTCGATGAAGCGCTTCCAGTCCTTGTTCCAAGGTCCGCCATTCGCCCCCCGATGGATGCGCGCGTGAACTTCCGCATCGATGGCCAGGACGTATTTGTGGATTTCAATACCCTTGCGCTGAAAATGCTTCACGTGTGCCTGAGGGAAGATGTGGTGCCGCTCCTTCGGACGTTTGGCCCACTCCTCCCGGGCCTTCTCCCGTCGTAGCTCGCTCGGCAGCTTCTCGCGCGGGTGCCAGCGGAACACCATGACGGGCACCGCGTCGCCCGGCACGCCCTGGGCACTGCCCCACGTCCGCTGTGGCCCGCTGCCCGGGGCCACGAACACCGGCGCGACCGGTGCGGAACCTCGCGTGCGCACCACCCGCTCCAGCGCCAGGTCCTCGCACCGGAACAGGGCGCAGACCTCCTCCTCGCACACCTGCGTGAGGCACTGGTCCTCGTCGCTGGCCTCGCACTCCTGCGACGCGTCCGTCCTCGACCACTCCTGCGTGGGCGAGGACACCGAGGCACAACCGCTCACCAAGACGACCCACAACCACCACGCGCGCATCCCACCCTCCCGAAGCTGGCCCCTTATCTTCCAGGGATTCCCCGTCCAGGCCATCAGGTGCGCCGTGACTCAGGCGAGCGGCCACGGTGTCGGAGGGACAGCGCGCTGTCAGGGGGTCCGTTATCCTCGGGCTCCCTCACTTCGAGGGCGGCCCCGGACCTCTTGAGCCCGGGACGTGACGGAGAGCGCTAAAACGATGGGAAGGCTCCTGGTCCTGCTGTTCGTCTACCTGGGCTCGTACCTCGTGCTGCGCAGGCTGTGGCCCGCCGTCACGCGTGGTTGGCGCCATGGGGTGCTGCTGGGCCTGATGGGGCTGTCCTTCGTCGCCTGGACCGTCCCCGCGCTCACCGGCTACGGCCTCCACGACACGCCCGCGCCCCTCGTGCCGGTGAAGCTGTTCGCCGTCATCTGGAGCATCGCCGCGCTGATGGTGATGCTGCTGGGCCTGCCGTTCCTCGTGCTGAAGCTGTGGGGCGAGCGCCGCCGCAAGGCCGCGCCCCCCGGCGTGGACCTGGAGCGCCGCGGGCTGCTCGTGAAGGCCGGACAGGCCATGCCCGTGCTCGCCGTGACAGGGAGCACCCTGGGCGTCGTGAGCGGCAGCCTGGGCTTCACCGTGCGCGAGGTGGAGGTGAAGCTGAAGGGCCTTCCCGCCGCGCTCGACGGCTTCCGCATCGGGCAGATCACCGACGTCCACGTGGGCCCCTTCATCAGCCCCGAGTACCTGCGCGGCGCCGTGGACGCGATGAACGCGGCCGGCGTGGACCTCCAGGTGATGACGGGCGACCTCATCGACGACGTGAACCAGGTGGATGCGACGATGGACGCCCTGGCCGCGACGACAGCCCGCCACGGCATGCTCGCCATCCTGGGCAACCACGAGCACTGGCGCGGCCTGGAAGAAGTCCTGGGCGGCTACGAGGCCCTGGCCCAGCGTGGCGCCCCGGTCCGCCTGCTCGTGGATGAATCCCACGTGCTGGAGCACGGCGGTCAGCGCGTGCGCGTGGTGGGCGTGGACTATCCCATGTCCGGCCGCAGCCACACCGTGCGCGAGGCCCGCTGGAAGCACTCCGCGGACACCGCGTTCCAGGGGGGCACGCCGGACGACGTCGTCATCTGCCTGTCCCACCACCCGGACTTCTTCACCTACGCGGCGGAACGCGGCGCCCGCCTGACGCTCGCCGGCCACACCCACGGCGGACAGGTGGCCTTCCTGGGCATCCCGCTGTTCGGCTTCGCCTTCAAGCACATGCTGGGGCGCTACCGCTTCCGCGACAGTCACCTCTACGTCTCCGGCGGCACGGGGCACTGGCTCCCCTTCCGCATCGGAGTGCCGCCCGAGGTGACGCTGCTCACCCTGCGCAGCGCCTGACAGGCCGGGGCGCTACTGCCCGTAGCCCCGGAACTGTTCGAACACGCGCGCCATCTCCGCGTCGTCCAGGATGACGGGCTCGCCCACCTGGAGCGCGCGCCAGTACATGGCCGCCAGCGTCTCCACCTCCACCGCCAGCTTGTAGGCCGCGGGCAGGTCCACGCCCGCCGCCACCATGCCGTGGTTCGCGAGCAGGCACGCCTTGCGGCCCTCCAGCGCCTTCATCATGTGCCGCGCCAGCTCCGGCGTGCCGAAGGTCGCGTACTCCGCGCACCGCACGTCCGTGCCTCCCGCCGCGGAGACCATGTAGTGGAACGCCGGGATGCCCCGCCGCAGACACGCCAACGTCGTGCTGAACATGCTGTGCGCGTGCAGCACCGCGCCCACCTCCGGACGCGCCACCAGGAGATCCCGGTGCAGCTGCCACTCGGATGACGGCTTGCGCGCACCCACGTGCGTGCCGTCGAAGCGCATGAAGACCAGGTCCTCCGGCGTCATCGTCTCGTAATTCATCCCCGAGGGCGTGAGGAGGAAGCCTCCCTCCACCCGCTGGCTCAGGTTGCCCGACGTGCCCTGGTTCAGGCCCGACGTGTTCATCCTCCGGCAGGTGGCCACCATCGCCTCGCGCAGCGCACCGTGCTCCTTCACTTCGCCGGCCTCCGCTCCGGAAAGAGCGACAGCAGCCCCTCCTCCGACGCCGGACACACGCCCCGCTCCGTGATGAGCGCCGTCACCAGCCGCGCGGGCGTCACGTCGAACGCGTAGTTCGCGGCGGGGCTCCCCGGAGGGGTGATGCGCACCGTGGCGACCTCGCCCGACGGCAGCCGGCCCGTCACGTCGCTGAGCTCCGTGCCCTCGCGCTGCTCGATGGGGATCTGCCTCACGCCGTCCTGGATGGTCCAGTCCACCGTCGGCGACGGCAGCGCCACATAGAACGGCACGCCGTTGTCCTTGGCCGCCAGCGCCTTCAGGTACGTGCCAATCTTGTTCGCCACATCGCCGTGCGCCGTCGTGCGGTCCGTGCCCACGATGCACAGGTCCACGTCCCCGTGCTGCATCAGGTGGCCGCCCACGTTGTCCGCGATGACCGTGTGCGGAACGCCGTGCTGGCCCAATTCCCACGCCGTCAGCACCGCGCCCTGGTTGCGCGGCCGCGTCTCATCCACCCAGACGTGCAACGGCATTCCCGCGTCGTGCGCCAGGTACATGGGCGCCAGCGCCGTGCCCCAGTCCACCGTCGCGAGCCACCCCGCGTTGCAGTGCGTGAGCACGTTCAGCCGCCCCTTGCGGCCCTTGCGGTCCCACGCATCCTGGAACAGCTTCAGCGCGTGCTCGCCAATGGCCCGGTTGATGGCCACGTCCTCGTCGCACAGCGCCGCCGCGTGCCGGTACGCCGCGGCCACCCGCTCCGACGGCCGCAGCGGCGTCAGCACCCGGCGCATCCCATCCAGCGCCCAGTGCAGGTTCACCGCCGTGGGCCGCGTGGCCCGCAGCATCGTCAGCGCCGTCTCCAGCGCTGGGTCCGACGCGTCCTCGCGCATGGCCAGACACACGCCATACGCCGCCGTGGCGCCAATCAGCGGCGCGCCCCGCACCAGCATGCTGCGGATGGCACGGCCCGCCTCCTCCGCGGTGGACAGCTTCACCTTCACGAACGCATGCGGCAGGCGCGTCTGGTCGATGACGCCCACGGTCCAGCCGTCGGACTCGACCCAGATGGAGCGCGTTGGCTCGCCTTGGACTTTCATCGCCGTGTCTTCCTTTCAGCGCTTCAGGACGCGGCCCGCCACCGCGGAGAGCTTCTCCACGACGGCCGGGTCGCGCACGTCCGGCGAGGTCATGATGGCGTGGTCCAGGGCCGTCTGGCAGCCCTTGGAGCAGGGGCCTTCGTGGCGGCCCACGAGCGGCGCGATGTTCTTCACCAGCCCGCGCGCCCTGCCCGCGTTGCCCAGGAGCACCGCCACCACCTGGTCCACCGTCACCGCGTCGTGGTCCGGATGCCAGCAGTCGAAGTCCGTGACCATGGACACGCTCGCGTAGCAAATCTCCGCTTCCCGGGCGAGCTTGGCCTCCGGCATGTTCGTCATGCCAATCACGTCGCAGCCCCACTGGCGGTACATCTTGCTCTCCGCCAGCGTGGAGAACTGCGGGCCTTCCATCACCAGGTACGTGCCACCGCGCACGGCCTGGATGTCCAATCCCTCGCACGCCGCCATCACCGCGTCGCCCAGGCGCGTGCACGTAGGCTTCGCCATGGACACGTGCGCCACCAGCCCCGCGGAGAAGAAGCTCTTCACGCGCGAGAAGGTGCGGTCCACGAACTGGTCCACCACCACGAAGGTGCCCGGCTTCAGGTCCTCGCGCAGGCTGCCCACCGCGGAGATGGACAGGATGTCCGTCACGCCGCTGCGCTTGAGCGCGTCGATGTTCGCCCGGAAGTTCAGCTCCGACGGCGGGATGCGGTGCCCCCGCCCGTGCCGCGGCAGGAACACCACCGGCTGGTCGCCAATGCGCCCGAAGCAGAACTCATCCGACGTCTCCCCGAAGGGCGACGACACCCGGCGCCACGACACGTCCGTCAGGCCGTCAATCTGATACAGGCCGCTGCCGCCGATGATGCCCAGCACGGGCTTGTTGGAACTCGACATGGATGGAGACTCCTCTCAGGAGGCGCGCGCGAACGGGTCGAGCGTCGTGAAGTCATGAAACGTCGGGTGCCCGTGGCCCGCGGGAACGGCCACCTCGCCCCGGTCCAGGCAGGCCGTGCGCAGCCCCGCCTTCCGGGCCGCGTCCAGCTCCGCCACGTTGTCCGACAGGAACAGGATGTCCCCCGGCGGCAGCTCCAGCGCCTGGGAAATCTTCGTGTACGACGCGGCCTCCACCTTGGGCCCGGTGGTGGTGTCGAAGTAGCCGGAGAACAGCGGCGTCAGGTCCCCCTCCACGCTGTGGCCGAAGATGAGCTTCTGCGCGGCCACGCTGCCGGAGGAATAGACATACAGGCGCAGGCCCCGCCCGTGCCACGCGCGCAGCTCCCGGGCCGCGTCCCCGTACACGTGGCCCTTCAGCTCGCCGCGCGCGTAGCCGTCCGCCCAGATGAGCCCCTGGAGCGTCTTGAGCGGCGTGGCCTTGCGGTCCTCGTCCAGCCAGCGCTGGAGCAGCGCCACCGTGCTGACGTCGTCCAGCGCGGGCTCCCCCGCGAGCGTGCGGGCGTCGGACAGACACTGGCGCACGGAGGACTGCTCACCGTGCGTCGCGACGAACTCCGCCAGGTGCTTGCGGGCGAAGGGGAAGAGCACGTCCTTCACGAAGGCGATGGAGCTGGTGGTGCCCTCGATGTCGGTGACGATGGCGACGGGGGCGCTCACGGTTCGTACTTCGGGAAGCGCTCGGCGATGGTCTCGCCGGTGAAGTTGCCCACCCAGCCGTCCGGGCGGATGAAGAACCGGATGGCGGCGAACAGGGGCGCGGGCCCCATGTCGAACCAGTGCTTCATGCCCTCCGGCACGCTGATGAGGTCGCCCCGGGTGCAGACCACCTGGAAGACCTTGTCCTGCGCGTGCAGGTAGAAGCAGCCGCTGCCCTCCACCATGATGCGCGACTCGTCCTCCGTGTGGGTGTGCTCGGAGAGGAACTTCTGGCGCGCCTGCACCACGTTGGCCGCGTCCGGCTTGATGCGCACCACGTCCACGGTGTTGTACCCGTGGGCCTTCTTCTCCGCGTCCACCACGTGCTGGTAGGCCGCGAGCACCTCGTCCTGCCCCGCGCCGTCCGGCAGCGCCACGGAGGCGTCCACGCGCTCGAAGCGCACGCCGATGGGGGCCAGCTCCCGGCCGATGTCCGCGGGGTCCGTGAAGACGCCCAGCGGCTCCGCCGGGTGGTGTTCCTTGTAGACCGTCAGGTTGCTCATCGCCGCACCTTCATCTTCTCGAGTTCGTACGTCAGCAGGTGTTCCAGCGCCACCACGTGGCGACGCGCCTCGGCCATGCTCCGACCCCAGGTGTACAACCCGTGGCCGGCAATGAGATACGCGACCAGCTCCGTCCGCTTCTCCAGCATCGCCGTCACCTTGCTGGCCAGCCGGGGAATGTCCTGGTCGTTGGGGAAGATGGGAATGGACACCGCCGCCTCGTGCGTGCGGGTGTCGCCCAGCGCCTTGAGCAGCTCGAAGTCCTGGAGCACCAGCTCGCCTTCGGACTGCCGCAGGTTGGACAAGAGCGCGGACACCACGGAGTGCGTGTGCAGCACCGCCTGGGCCTCCGGCCTGTCGCGATACAGCTGCAGGTGCAGCGGCGTTTCCGCCGACGAGCCCTTCGGCGGCGGCGCGTGGATGTCCGCCACCAGCACGTCCGCCTCCACCAGCTCGCCCTTGTCCACGCCGGAGCGGGTGACGGCGGCCGTGCGGGCGTCCAGCCGGCGGGAGAAGTTGCCGCTGGTCGCGGGCACGAAGTTGCGCACGCTCAGGAAGCGGCCCACCTCCACGATTTCACGGGCGGCTTCGGACAGGGTGGCGGCGGGGGCCGGGTTGACGCTCATCCATCCCTCGGGGGAACCAGGACGCGATGAAACATCGCGTTGATGACACGGAGCATAATCCGGCGCTTGCCGGTAGGCGCAAGGGAACGCGACGCGGGACGTCATGTCCCCTGGGGCCACGGGCGGCTCAGGTGCCGTCGAGCGCGAACGTGGCCAGCCGTGCGAACTCCTTCAGGCCGTCCTGCTCCAGCACGTCGTTGTGGCCCGCGCGCGGCACCGTCACCACCGTGGCGTGCGGGAAGCGTTGACCCAGCGTGCGGCCCATCTCCACCGGGATGACCTCATCCTGTTCGCCGTGGATGACGAGCACCGGGATGGCGATGTCCGGGGCCTTGGACAGGGACTCGAAGCGGTCGCGCACCAGCAGCGTCGCGGGCAGGAAGGGCAGCATGTGCTGGCCCATGGCCACCATGGACGTGTACGGCGCCACCAGCACCATGCGGGCACCGTATCCGCGCCGCGCCATCTCCACCGCGACGCCGGTCCCCAGGCTGCGGCCGCTCAACACCACCTGCTCCGGCTTCACGCCCTGCTCGCGCAGGAACTGGAGCGCGGCCTCCGCCGCCGCGTACAGGCCCGCCTCCGAGGGGCTGCCCCGCGAGGCGCCGTAGCCCGGGTACTCCACCGAGAGGAAGCCCAGGCCCGCGTCCGCGAGCAGCTGGCCCAGCCCCCGCTGCTGCAGCAGTTGTTCGCCGTTGCCGTGGAAGTGCAGCACCGTGGGCGCTCCCGGCGGCGCGGGCAGATAGAAGGTGTCCACGCTCAGGCCCGCCGCCAGCGGAACCTGGCCGAAGCCGGGACGGTCCCGCAGGGCTTCCGGACCGACGCGCGGCGCGGGATAGATGAGGGAGCGCTGCGCGGCGAAGGTGACCGCGCACAGCGCGAGGTACAGCATGCCGGAGATGAGCAGGAAGGCCATGAGCAGGCGGCGATGACGTTGCACGCCGCCACTCCATCACATCACGCGCGGCGGAGGGAGAACGCGCACCGGAAGGCGCATGGCGGCGTTCGTCTCAGGAGGCCGGACGCCGGAACTCGGGTTGGAGCGCACGACCCGCGAGCTTCGCGCACTCGACAAGGCGCGAAGAAGCGCATCGAGGTCGCGAATGCCGCGGCGCGGTCCGTCGTCAGTGCAGCATCGTCGCGAAGAACGACATGCCCAGGTGGACCGCGGAGGCGACCACCAGCCCCGCGCCCACCAGCGCGGCCATCGTGATGGCCATGGGGTTGCGGTCCGCCGCGCGCAGGCCCTGGTGGAAGGTCTTCTTCAGGAACGTGCGCTGGCATTGCACCGCGCACCGGCCATCCAGCGCGGCATCCAGCTCCAGCACCATGTCGTCCACGGAGGCGTAGCGCTCCGCGGGGTTCTTCTTCATCCCCTTCACCACGAACCACATCAGCTCCGCGGGCACCGGGCCCTGGGCGTTGTTGACGTGCAGGGTGGACAGGGTGAGTTCGCGCGTCTGCACGCCCTTCATGATCTCCGGCACCGACTGGAGCCCGTCCAGGTAGTGCGTCAGCCCCAGCAGCTCGTGGAAGAGCACCGACAGGCTGTAGATGTCGCTGCGCGCGTCCATCTGGTCATGCTCGCCGCGCGCCTGCTCCGGGGACATGTACAGGGGCGTGCCCACCACGGAGCCGACCTCCGTGTGCAGCGGGCGCGCGGTCGCGAGGTCCGCCGACGCGCTCGCGGAGCCTGCCGGGAGACTCGGCGGCGTGGGCGCGCCCACCCTGCGGGCGAGGCCCCAGTCCAGCACCGTCACCTCTCCGAAGGGCCCGACCATGATGTTCGCGGGCTTCAGGTCGCGGTGGATGAAGCCCTTGCCGTGCGCGTACGACAGCGCGTGCAGCACGCCCCGGAAGATCTGCACCCGCACCTGGAACGGATAGCGCACGAGCGCGTCCAGGTCCGAGCGGCGCAGGCGGGCGATGATGGACTCCAGCGTTTCGCCCCGCAGGTGCTTCATCATGAAGAAGTAGCGGCCCTGCTCATCCACGCCCACGTCGTGCACCGGCACGATGTTCGGATGGTCCAGCGTGCCGACGGTGCGGATCTCCTCCACGAAGCGCAGCACGCGGTCCAGCTCCGCGCCGGGGGGCAGCCGCTTGAGCGCCACCTCCCGTTCGATGTCGTGGTCGCGCATCAGCACCACTTCGCCCATGCCGCCCTGCCCCAGCGGACGCACTTCCTCGAAGCGCTCGCGTTGCAGGGGCACCACGCTGGGTTGCTGGCCCGTCCACTGCACCCGGGGCAGCACCGTGTTGCGCCGGTTGGTCATCGAGGACCCGGGCGCGAGCGTGGGCGCCAGCTCCGACGAAGAGGACGGGGAGATGAGCGTGTTTTCCAGGCCAGCCGAGAGCGTTTGCCTCATGGGACGCCAGGAATAGCAGGCACACCGTGCGCGCGCCCACCTACGCGCAGTCCATGACGCAACCGCGCGAAACCACTGGGCTGGCGACCGGCCGAGCGTCAGTTCGTCGGCGTAAAGGGCACGTCCAGCACCGGCAATTTCGTAGCGCCGGGCAGGTCGTAATGCCACCACTCCATCTTGTTGCGCTGGAAGCCCACGCCCTCCATGGCCGCGCGCAGCACCTCCCGGTGCTCACGCGAGGCGGGCGTGCCGCCCATGTAGCCGTGGTGCGCCTTGGGGGTGAAGTCGTCGAAGGGGGTGGGCATCTCCACCTCGCCCCCCTCCGCCGTGGCCAGCGTCAGGTCCACCGCGCCGCCCCGGTTGTGATTGGAGCCCTTGGCCGGGTTCGCCACGTAGCCCGGCTTGGGCAGGATCTTCCACATCTCGTACTGCACCGCGCGCGGCCGGTAGCAGTCGTAGACCTTCAGCCGGTAGCCCTGGGGACGCAGCACGTCCGCGGCCTTCTTCAGGCGGTTCACCGAGTCCGGCAACAACAGACACCGCGCCCCGTCCGGGTACACCTGCCGCTTGAGGAAGTTGTCCTTCGTCGCGTAGCGCAGGTCCAGGATGAGGTCCGGGATGACGGTGGCCGCGTCCACCAGCTCCACCTTCGGCTTCGGCGTGGCCGTGGGAGCGGGCTTCGGCTTCGCGTCCTCCGCCAGGGCCGGAGCGCTTGCGAAGAGCGCCAGCGTCAGCGCGAGCCGCGTCGTCGCGTGCATCAGCGCACCCCGTCCACGTAGGTGGTGGGATCCGGCACGCCGGCTTCCTGGAAGCCCTTGGCACGCAGGAGGCAGCTGTCGCAGCGGCCACACGCCCGGCCCTGGGCGTCCGGGTCGTAGCAGGAGTGGGTCATCCCGTAGTCCACGCCCAGCTTCACGCCGGCCTGGATGATCTGCGCCTTGGTGAGGCCGGAGAGCGGCGCGTGCACCTGGAAGCGCGCGCCCTCCACGCCGGCCTTGGTGGCCAGTTGGGCCATGGTCTCGAAGGAGCGGATGAACTCCGGGCGGCAGTCGGGGTAGCCGCTGTAGTCCACCGCGTTGACGCCGATGTAGAGGTCCGTCGCGCCGACGACCTCCGCGAGCCCCAGCGCCAGCGAGAGGAACAGCGCGTTGCGCGCGGGCACGTAGGTGACGGGCACGTCGTGGGACATGTCCTCGTCCGAGCGGTCCTTGGGCACCGGGATGTCGTCCGTGAGGGCCGAGCCGCCCACCTGCCGCAGGTCCACCGTCACCAAGCGCACGTCGCGCACGCCCATGGCCTGCGCCACCTTGCGCGCCCGCTCCAGCTCCACGGAATGACGCTGGCCATAGGCGATGGACAGGCACACCGGCTCGAAGCCGGCCGCCTTCGCCATCGCCAGACAGGTCGTCGAATCCAGTCCGCCGGACAGGAGCACCACCGCACGCTTCGCCATTCCATCCTCCACTTCGGGGCGGCGCACGTTACACGACGGGGCCGGGCCCCGGGTGTTTCAGTCCTGCCGGTCGCCGCGCACCGTGTACACGGTGGTGCAGGTGGCCGGCTGGCAGTTGCAGCTCGCGCCCTTGCCCGGCAGGAAGACGTCCGTGAGCGTGCCGCACGCGAGCGACACGTCGTAGCCGTTCTCCGTGGGGGCCGGGATGGCGCCCTCGGGGACGCCACCATCCAGGCGGGCGCAGTCGCGCGCCACGTTGCGCGCCTGGCTGTCGCTCAGGAGCATCACGTTGAGGTTCTCCTCGATTTCGGAGTCCTCGCAGCCGGTGCCGCACGACGCACGGGGCGCGGTGGCACGGTGGGTGGAGTTGACGCTCTGGCCCGAGTAGCCGGCGTCGCGCGTGAAGCCCAGCACGGTGAGGAAGCCCGTGCCCGCGTCGGTGTCGCGCGAGAAGGTGCCCTCGAAATAGAAGGAGCCCGCGTCGTCCAGCTGCGCGAACTCCCGCGAGCCCGCGTCGCAGGTGGTGCGCGCCGCGTCCAGCTTCGCCTGGAAGCGGAACGAGCCCAGCACCTGGTTGCCCGGGTACACGGGGTCGGTGAAACAGCCCACCGCGACGGCCAGGGCCGCCGCGGGAAAGAGCGCCAGCGCGAGTCGCTTCAGGTGCATGTCGTCCCCGAGGTTAGACGTCCAGCGACGCCAGGGCCAATTGGTGGAAGGCCTCGCTGCGGGCAAGCACCTCACCCACATCCACGCGCGTCGGGTCGCCGCCGCGCGAGGACGCATCCAATTGGGCCAGCACGCGGCCCGCCGCCAGCGACGCCGGCATCGCGCGCCAGGCCGCCACCGCCGCGGCCTCCCACGCCAGCACCGTGCCGGGACGGGTGAGCTGTATGCCCGCGTCGCCCAGCGCCAGCGCCAGCGCGCACAGCCAGCCCAGCTCCACCGCGCCGAAGCACCCCAGCGCGCCCGCGCCCAGCACCAGCGCGTCCGGCGACGTGAGGTACGCCTCCACGCCGCCCTTGGGGTCTACGGACAGGCGCACGTGCTCCGCGCCCAGCGAGGTGAGCACCGGCTTCAGCGCGACGTACAGGCGCGGCAGGCTTTCACCCGTCACCGGCACGCGGCCCTCCGGCTCCGGGTGCTGGAAGTCCTGCGCGGGGCGGGCCAGCACGGACACCGGGGCGCGCGGCGCGGGGGCATCGCTGGAGACGAGCGCGGCGCCAATGCCATCCGTGCGCTCGGCGGCCTCCGCGCGGCCCAGGGCGCGCAGCGCTTCCGCGTACAGCGTCCAGCCGTCCACGTCCGGCCACTTCTCGCGCAGCAGCGCTGGCCAGAAGCGCACCGCGAGCGCGGCGCCGTCCGGGGACGGGGACAGCCGCTCGGTCACCCACCGCGTGAGGTCCGGCGTGAGGTGCTTCGCGTCCGCCAGCCGTTCGGTGAGGCGCACCGCGGGGCCCACGAGCTGGGCGTCCAGGTAGCCGCGCAGGATGACTTCCAGCTCCGCGGGTTCGTGCGTGAGCCGCTCGCGCAGGCGCAGCGCTTCGCCCACGAGGCCGCGTGCTTCGGCGAAGCGCACGCGGCGGGCGAGCCGCTCGTCCGTGTCCGGGAGCTGTTCGAGCTGCGCGGCGGCTTCGGCGTAGCGCTGCTGGGCCTCGTAGGCATCCGCCAGCCGCTCACGGTACGGCGTCCACGCGTTGGGGCCGGAGAGCTTCGCGAGCGTGTCCGCCAGGGACAGGAACACCGAGGACTCGCGCGCCTCGTCCACCAGCGCGAGCAGCGCCTGCACTGCGGCGAGGCTCTCCGCGTCGTCGGCGAGCGCTTCCTCGAAGGCCTCGCGGGCCTCGGCGGGCTGCGCGAGCGGGCCCTGCAACAGCTCGCCACGCTCCAGGTGCAAGAGCGCGCGCGCCTTCACGTCCGCAGTGTCCTGCGCGATGAGCGCCAGCGTGCGCTCCGCGGACTCCAGGTGTTCGAGTTTGAGCTCCAGCGCGTACCGCTCGCGCAGCAGCTCCTCTCGGCGCGCGGGCCAGCCGTCGGCGGCGAAGGCCAGCGACTCCAGCCGCGCGGGCTCCGGCAGCGCGTGCACCCGGGCGAGCACCGCTTCGGCCAGGGGCTCGGGCTCCAGGCCCAGCTCCGGCAGGAGCAGCAGCAGCCGCGTGGCGAGGCCTGGATCCGCGCCCAGCTCTTCCAGGGCCCGCAGGCGCGCGAACACCGGGGCCGGACGGGCGCGCAGCACCTCGTCCCGCAGGGCCACGGCGAAGGCCGCGTCGCGGTCGAAGGACAGGGCCGCCAGCTCCAGCAGGCCCTCCCATTCGGAGTCCTCGCGCAGGCCGTCCGCCAGGGCCGCCGCGTGGGACGGATCCGCGTCCGGCATCGCGACCAGGGCCCACAGGGCCACGCGCGTGCGGGGCACGTCGCCGGCCTGCGCGGCCATGGCCAGCGCGTCGATGTATTCGCCCGCGACCATTGCGGGCTCGAAGCCCACGTCCAGCGCGCGCGCGAAGGCGCCCAGGCGGGCGAAGCGTTCGGCCAGCTCCGCCGGGGACAACATGTCCGGCGCGTCGGTGGCGATGCGCTCGATGACCTCCAGCGCCTCGCCCATGTCGCCGGCCTTCTCCCAGAGGCCCGCGGCCTCCAGCAGCAGCGGCGGCCGCTCCTCGGGCGCGGCGAGGCGCGCAGCCTGCAACAGCGCACGGGCCGCGCGGGGCGCGTCTCCCAGGGCACGGTGCAGGTGCGCGACCAGCAGCGCGGCGCGCAGGTCCGGTTCGGTGGCGACGGCGGCCTTCGCGGCCTTCAGCGCCTCTTCCAGCAGGCCCGCCTTCTCGAAGGCCCGGGCGGCGGCCACCAGCAGGGACACCCGGGGCTCGCCCGACACGAGCTCGGCGCGCGCCACGCGCACCTCGGCGCGGCGTGCGTGGGCTTCACCCAGCAGGGGCTCCAGCGCTTCCAGCGCGTCGGCGTAGCCGGCACCGGAGGGACCGCGCGACACCACCGCTTCGAGCGCATCACGGGCCGTGTCCTCGCGGCCCGCGTCGCGCGCGAGCATCGCGAGTTCCAGCCGGAGCACGGCGGCCTCGTCCGCGTCGTCCGTGCGGGGGACCAGCCGCTCCAGCGCGGCGAGCAGGGCCTCCGACGCCTTGCGCGCGCGCAGGCCTTCCACCAGCGCGCGCAGGGCCGCCGGGTTCTCCGGATCCGCGTCCGCCGCGCGCTGCGTGAGGGCCCAGGCCGTTTCCGCGTCCGACAGCGAGTCACTCGCCACGGACGCGGCGGCGAGCAGCAGCTCCGCGGCGCGCGCGCCTCCCGCGGCCTCCGCGCCCACTTCGTAGATGCCCAGCAGGTCGCCGTGGCGGCCCAGGGCGCGCAGGCCCTCCACCGCGCGGTCGATGATGCTCGCGTCGGCGGGGCGCAGCCGGGCCAGGGGCACCAGGGCGTCGATGGCTTCACGCGGATCATCGAAGAGGTCCGCCGCGCGGCGCAGCAGCACCTCTTCCGTCGCGGTGTCCTGGGCCCGTCGCGCGAGCTGCAACGACGCCCGGTACAGGCCCGGTCCGTTGCCCGTGCGCGAGTGCACTTCCGCGAGCAGCGACAGCGCCTCACCGCCGCGCGCGCCCTCCGGCTCCAGCGTCACCACGGCCTCGAAGGCATCCGCCGCGTCGTGGAAGGCACCTGACGCGAGCGATGCATGACCCAATCGCAGCCACGTGCGCACGAGCACCGGCACCGGCAGCGTGTCCCCGCCCAGCGCAAGGACGCGGCGGTCGTACGGCTGCGCGGCGGCGGGGCCTCCACCCTGCGCGGCGAGTTCAGCGCGCGCGCAGAGGGCCTCCACGTCGCCGCCCGCGCGGCCCAGGTAGTCGTCGAAGGCCTCGGCGGCCTTGAGCGCTTCGCCCGCGTCCAGCAGGCGCTGGGCCCGCTCGCGCAACAGGGGCAGTGCTTCCGAGGGCGACACGGCCTCGGCGCGCTGGCCCAGCAGCTCCGCCAGCCGGCGCACGTCTCCGGCCGCGCGCTCGCGCACGTGGTGGAAGGCCTCGGCGTTGCTGGCGTCCAGTTCGAACGCGCGGTCCTCGCACAGGATGGCGCGCTCGCGGGCACCGCCCTCGCGGAAGGCGCTCGCGGCGGCGAGGTAGCTGACTGCCGCGTCGGCGGGCTTCTGGCGCTCGGCGCGGCGGAGCATCAGCTCGGCCAGCGACTGGCGCTCCTCCGTCTCCTCCAGGAAGGCGCGGTGGCGCGTGAAGACGGGCTCCCGGAAGGGGTCTGCCTCCAGGAGGATGGCGTCGAACTCGGCGGCGTCCGCGGGGCGGCGCACCTGATGCAGCAGCTCCGCGGCCTGCGCGGTGAGCTCCAGGTCGTCCGGCTTCGCGGCGCGCGCGGCGATGAGCGCGGCGGCGGCGGCCTCCGGCTTGCCCGCGCGATCCCGGTAGATGACCGCGGCCCGGTACAGCAGCGCCGCGTGACGGTCGACGTCCGTCTCGGCTTCCGCGCACTCCTCGTACCAGGCGGCCAGCTCCGCGAGCCGTCCGTCGCGCTCCAGCAGCTCCGCCAGCAGGGTCTCGGCTTCCGCGAGCGCGCGGTCCTGACGCAGCGCCTGGCGCAGGAAACCCTCGGCCTTCGGCGCGTCCGCGAGCTCGCCCAGGTTCAGGCGCGCGAGCCGCAACAGCACCGCCGCGCCCTGCTTCGTGCCCGTCAGCCGGGGCAGCGCGCGCTCCCACCACCGGGCTTCGGCGGTCGCGTCGTCGCGGCGTTCGGCCAGGGCCGCGCCCAGGCGGGCCGTGTCCAGTTCGGCGGCGAAACCGAAGGCGCGCTCCAGCGCCTCCTCCGCCGCGTTCAGGTCCAGCTTCACGTCGCGCAGCAGCTCCGCGCGGCGACGCTCGCACGCGGCGGCCTCGGCACGGCGGTCCTCGGAGGCGAGCAGGTCGCGCGCGTTGGCGAGCGAGCGCAGCGCTTCATCCGCGCGGCCCAGCACCTCCGCGAGCCGGGCCTCCTCGTCGTAGGCCGCGAGCGCCGCGTCCACGTCCCCGGCCTGGAGGCTGAGCGCGGCCACCGGCTGCAACTCCGCCAGCAGCTCCGTCGAGCGGCCCGTCTCCCGGTAGAGCGCGGCCAGCCGGCGGCGCAGCGGCAGGGGCTCCTTCGCCATCTGCGCCGCGTGCGACAGGAGCGACGCAGCGATGCCCGCGTCCGCCAACGCCTCGCGCGCCCGCTCCGCCAGCGACACCAGCCGCGTGACGGTGGCCTCGGACGGCGCCAGCACGCGCGCGTGGGCGACGCGCACCTCGAAGGCACCGCGCGGATCATCCTTCTCCAGCAGCGCCGCGAGCCGTTCGACGGCGCGCTCGCTCAGCGGACGCTCCGTGAGCAGGTGGCGGTACGCGGCCACCGCGCGCTTCACGTCTCCAGCCTGTTCGGCCAGGTCTCCCAGGCGCAGGTACGCCGCCTCCGCCGCGTCCGGGGCCGCGCGGAAGTCCGCCGCCGTGGCCAGGGCCTCCTGCAACGGCAGGGCTTCGCGCACCGCGCCGCGCAGGTAGAGCAGGTCGGCCAGCGTGGCCAGGTCCTCGCCCCGCGCGGGCACCCGGGCATGCGCCCTGCGCGCCAGGGCCAGCGCGCGATCCAACTCCTGCGCCTGCCGCGCGTACGTGACACCCTCTCGCAGCAGCGAGGCGGCCTCGGCGGGCTCCGCCTCCTCGGCCGCGGCCTCCAGCAGTCCCGCGGCTTCCAGCAGCTCGCCACGGTCGGCCACCAGCGACACCAGTCGGCGGCGGACGGAGGCATCCGTCGGGGTCAGCCGCAGCGCCTGTCGCAGCGCGGCCTCGGCGGGCGCGGACTGGCCCAGCCGGTCGAGGTAGAGGCTCGCGAGTTCCGAGTACAGCGCCGCCGCGACGGCGGGCGAGGCATGCGGGGCCTCGGCGGCCAGCAACTCCGCGAGCCGCGCCCAGTCCTCCAGGTCGCGCAGCACGCGCTGCAACGCGAGCGTCGCCTCCTCGTGGCGAGGGGCCAGCAGGAGCGCGGCTTCCAGGTCGCTCGCGGCGGCCTCGCGCTGCCCCTTCCCTTCCAGCAATGCGGCGCGCAGCTGGAGCGCTTCCACGCGGCGGGCAATGGGTCCCTGGCGCGCGGCTTCCGCCAACGCGGCGGCCTCGTCGGCGACCTTGCCCTCACGACGGGCCAGCTCCGCGAGCGCGAAGAAGGCGTCACACCGCGCGTCGGCGGGCGGCTCCAGCGCGATGGCCGCGCGCAGTGCATCCCCGGCGGAGGCGCGCTCGTCCTTCTCCAGGAGCACGCTGGCCAGGGCCAGCAGCCGCTCACGGGCGCGCGCGCCCAGGCTGGCATCGGCGGCCACGGCGCGGCGCCAGGCATCCAGCTCCGCGGGCGCATCCGCCGCCTCGCGCGCCAGCTCCGCCAGCATCAGCAGCAGCGGCGCGGGCTTGCGCGACAGCTTCGCGGCCTGGGCACAGTCATCCCGCGCGGCCCCGACGCGACCGGCGCTCCGGTGCAGCACGGCCCGGCGTGCGAGCAGCTCGGCGCGAACCTCTCCCGACGCGGCCGACACCAGCGTGCCCAGCAGCTCCAACCGCTCGGCCTCCTCCTCCGCGCTGCCCGTGCCCGGCGGGGGCAACAGCTCCAGCAGCGCCTGCGCGGCCCAAGCGTCCTGCGGCTCCTCCACCAGCAGGCTGCGCAGCGAATCCGCCGCCGCGCTCGCACGGCCCAATGACAGACACAGCTCGGCCAGCTCGCGGCGGGCCTGACGGCGGGCGTCTCCCGCGAGGCGCGGCCAGAGTTCCACCAGCAGGTCCGCCAGGGCCTCGCGCGCGCCGGCCTTGCGGTGCAGCGCGGCCAACTCCAGCCGCGCGTCCAGGTCCTCCGGCGTGCGCGCGCAGAACTCCGCGAGCAGGCGGCGGGCCGAGTCCGTGCGGTTGCCGCGCACGGCGGCGGTGGCGGCCTTGCGCGTGAGGGCCACGCGCTCCGCTTCGCGCGGCGCATCCACGTCGGCGGGCGGCAGGGCCAGCACCGCCTCGAAGTCCTCCAGCGCGGCGCGGGCATCGGTGGTCAGCCGCAGCTCGCCCCGGCGGATGCGCGCGGGGGCGAAGGTGGCATCGCGCTCCAGGGCCTCCGCGAGGAAGGCCTCCTCGCGGCTCGTGCCCGCCGCCAGCAGCGACGCGCGGAAGAGCAGCTTCGCGCCCGCTCGCGCGTCCGGCACCAGCGAGGCACGCCGCGCGTACAGCCGCGCCGCCTCCAGCTTCTCGCCGCGCTCCAGCTCCAGCTCGGCCAGCGCCTCCAGCACCTCGGCGGCGAGCGGGCCCTCGGGGCTCGCCTCCAACGCGGAGGAGAGCCGCATCAGCGCCGCGGCCTTCTCGCCGCGCTCCAGCAGGGCGCGAGCGCTCTGGAGGAACAGCGGCGCGGCCTCTTCCGCACGGTCCGCGCCCGCGAGCGCCTGCGCGCGCGTGGCCCACAGCTCCGCCATCGCCTGCGTCTCACCGGCCTCCGTGTAGAGGGCCTCCAACCGCGTGGCGAGCACGTCGTCCAGCCGGCGCAGCGGGAACGCCTGCGCATAGGCGGCGATGGCGCCCTCGCGGTCCCCCAGTAGCTCACACGCCCGCCCCAACCGGGCGCGCACGTCCGCCAGCTTCTCCGGCGCGGCGGTGCGGGGCAGCATGGCCAGCAGCGACTCCAGCGCGCGGCGCGCATGTTCGGGCCGCTCGCAGCGCAGGCTCAGGTCCGCGAGGTCCAGCAGGACGCCAGCATCCGGGGCCAGCCGCGCCGCCTTCTCCAGCGCCACCAGCGCGTCGCCCACCCGGCCCAGCCGCGCCTCCAGCACGCCCGCCAGTTCACGCAGGGCCGCCGCCGCCAGTCGCTTGTCCCCCTGCGCCTCGGCCACGCGCGCGCGGTCCTCCAGCGCGGTCGCGAGCCCCGCCATGTCGGAGCGCTTGCGCTGCAGGGCGCACAGCTCGCCCAGCGCCGGCAGGTCGTCCGGCTCCGCGCGCAGCACCTCCTGCAACGCGTGCACGGCCAGGTCCAGGTCGAAGGCGAGGTCGCGCGCGGCCACCGCGAGGCGGCGGTACTTCTGCGCGCGCTCCTTGGGCTCCGGCGTCAGCCTCGCCAGCGCCGCGAGGCAGCGGGTGAGCTGCGCGCCATCGCGGCGGGCCTCGGCCAGCGCGAGCAGCGACTCCAGCGCGGGACGGTGATCGCCATCCGCCTCCAGCGCGAGCGTGAGCAGCCGGTCGGCCTTGTCCGCCTGCTGGAGCTTGCCCCGGTACAGCTCGCCGGCCTCGGCCCACAGCGCCGCGCGGGCCTTGGGCTCCTCCTTGAGGGCGGCGGCCTTCTCCAGCGCCTCGGCCAGCTCCTGCGAGCGGCCGGTGACGCGGAAGTATGGGATCAGCTCGTCCAGCGCCACCGCGTCGCGCGGATCCAACGCGAGCGCGGATTCCAGATGCTCGCGAGCCCGCGCCGGGTCGCCCAGCTTCGTGCGCGACAGCCGCGCCAGCGCGTGATGGCTCGCGTGCGCGGCGTGACGGATGCCCTCCGAACGCGGCGCCGGGCCGGCGAGCTCCAACGCCTGCTGGTAGCCGCTCAGGGCCTCCTGCAGACGCCCCAGGCCCTCGGCCACGCGAGCGGAGGCGAACAGCGGCTCGGGTTCACCGGGCAGCAGCGACACCGCCTCGCGGTAGCGCAGGAGCGCGTTCTCCGGCTGCTTCAGCCCCTCTTCCCACACCCGGCCCGCGAGCAGGTCCGCCTGTCCCACGCGGTCCAGCTCATGGCGCGCCATCGACACTTCACGCAGCCGATCCAACGCCTTCAACGCGCGCAGGTGTTCGCCGCCGCGATGGCACAGCTCGCCCAGCAGCAGCAGCGCATCCGGTTGGTCGGGCGACAGGCGCAGCGCGGCCTCGCAGTGCAGCCGGGCCCCCGCGATGTCGTCCTCCGTCTGCGCGCACAGCCGCGCCAGATGCACGTGCGCGTCCGCGGCCTCCAGCGGGTCGCGCGCCAGGGCCGCGAGCCGCCGGTACGCCCGCACCGCGCCCGCCCGGTCCCGCGCTTGATCCGACGCGCGCGCCAGGGCCTTCAGCGACGGCAGGTGATCCGGCTTGAGGCCCAGCAGCTCATGCAGCGCCTTCACCGCCACCTGGGGCGCGGTGTCGCGAGACGAACGGGCCGCGGCCTCGGCGGCGAAGAACGCGGCGGCCTCTTCCGACGTGCGACGGGCCAGCGCGCACAGCGCCAGGTAGCGCTCCGCCGCGCGGGCACCCTCGCCCCGACGCTCGCGCACCACGGCCTCGCCCCACAGCGCCGCGGGACTGCGGTCGCGACGGCGCGACAGCGTGGCCGCCACGTCCAGCGCCAGGTCGTGCGCCTGCGGATCCGCGACCAGCAACGCCAGCAGTCGCTCCGCCGCGAACGGGTGCGCGTCCTGCGCGTCCCCGGCCTGGAGGTACGCCTGCCGGGCCTCCGCGAGCCGCCCCTGCGCGACGAGCCCTTCCGCGTCCGCGAAGGCCCGAGCACCCTCGAGCGCCAGCATCAGCTCCTCGTCCGGCGCGGCGGGCGGGGGCAGTCCACCGGCGGCGAAGCGCAGCCGCAGGCCGGTGCTGGAGACCTCCGCGGCGGACAGGCGCGCGGTGTCGAGCGTGGGGACCTTGTAGCCCCGGCTCATCGCGGCGCGCTCGCACAGGGCGGGCAGCACGCGGGTGGAGAAGCCGGTGGCGCCGCGCACCTCCACCTCCGGCAGGAGCGCCAGCGCGCCTACCGCCGTGGACAACAGCCCCGGCAGCTGCACCGACGGCGTGGCGGAGAAGCCATACAGGCGCACGTCGTAGATGTAGACGGCGAGCCGGTCCCCGTCCGCGTCGAAGGCGACCTTGAACGTGAACGGCGTGCGCTCCGGCGCGGGCAGACGGCCCTGGCCCTCCAGGTAGCCGGGGCGGAAGTGCAGGCGCAGCTCTTCGACGCCGGCCAGCCGTCCGGCCAGCTCCGCCACCTTGCGCGTGATGAGGTCCGCGTCGACGGACAGCTCCAGGAAGCCGAAGAGCAGCTTCTTGCGCTGGTAGCGCGTGGCGCCCGCGCTGACGTTGAACGGGAAGCTGACATCCGGAATCTGGAGCGCGAAGTCGGAGATGCGCAGGCCGGGCTGCACCTCCAATGCCGGAAAGCCCACGAACGCGCGCCGATCCAACAGGCGAAGCTCGGGGGCGGCGCCCGACTG
>NZ_RAWI01001227.1 GCF_003612125.1 Corallococcus praedator | reverse complement strand
CGATATGAACATCTGGGATGTTGAGAGATTTCTTGTTCTTGATGAGACCAGAACCTTTCACGACACACTTGATGCCGTTCTTAACCTTCTCGGTAACAACCGTTTCGATAGAAGCATCATCGTAGAGCACGTATGAGCCGACAGGAACTTCATTGTGGAAATTCGGATAGCTGACCTGTACGACGTTCTGACCAGTGTAGGTAAGATCACCTGTGAAGATAATGACATCACCTGTTTTGACAGCAAACGGAGTTTCGATGTTCTTGGTACGAATTTCAGGACCCTTGGTGTCGATCATGATCGGGAGCCTGGTCGTCACAGAACGAATACGATTTACAACTTCGAGAGTGCCTGCTTCGTCCTGGTGAGCTGTGTTGAGCCAAAGCACATCAGCACCTGCTGCAATAATCATCT
>NZ_RAWI01001226.1 GCF_003612125.1 Corallococcus praedator | reverse complement strand
CGTTTGGGTTCCGCGCAAATGCACGCAAACGTTGAGTTTGGAGGATGGCTCGACGGCCAAAACAAAACGGGCCTCCCGAAGGAGGCCCGCTTCAACAGCCGGAGGACTAAAGACAGTAGCTTAGCGCTTACGCAGCGGTCGTTGCCGACTTCTTGCCGGTGGCAGCGCGCGCTTGAGCCGATGCTTGAGCGGTTGCCTTGCTGGCAGCGTTGGCAGCAGCGTGGAAGTTGCTTTCAGCCAGTTCCACAGCTTGCTTGGTGGCCTTCTGCACCGAGTCGTAAGCGTTGTTGGCGGCCGACAGAGCCGACTTCACCAGGGCAACTGCCGATTCCGAACCGGCCGGAGCGTTCTTCGACACGTTGTCGACCAGCGCTTGCAGCTTGCGGCTGTTTTCAGCGATTTGCGCTTCAGCAG
>NZ_RAWI01001225.1 GCF_003612125.1 Corallococcus praedator | reverse complement strand
CCAGGAATTCGCCCGGGTGATCGGGATCGAGGCAGCCCAGGTGATAGCGAGGACGTTCGCGCCTGTCCCGCTCCTCATCGTCCCCGTCGGCAGGCACGGGTGCGTGTATCACCGTCCACAGTTCGTAGCTCGCCAGTTCCGCCTTCGTGCGGGGCAAGAGATTCCGGAGGATGATCTCGGTGCCGTGGGTTTTCTTGTCCCTAGCCGGCACCTTCCACAGTCTGACTGAGCCCGTGTGAAATTCCTCCTCTTCCGAGTCCCCTGCCTTGGCCTTGTCTTCCGCATACCGGAACAGCAAGACATCTGCCACCGTCCGGGTGTCGTCGCCCTTTTGCTTGGTGATGATCTGAAACTCGTGCGTCAGCTGGGATAGCGCGAACAAACCGATGCCCAGTTTCCCGATGAGCTTGCGGC
>NZ_RAWI01001224.1 GCF_003612125.1 Corallococcus praedator | reverse complement strand
GGAAGGGGACCGGGCGCTGGTCGGGGACCCCCAGGCGCTGAGCCGGGCCAACCGGCGGTTCCACCGGCAGGTCCACCTCGCCTCGCACAACCGCTTCCTGGTGCAGCAGCTCGACCTCGTGCACCGGTCGATGGCGCTGCTGGCGACGACGTCGCTGTCGGCGCCGGGACGGCCGAAGGGGACGATCGAGGAGCACGAGGCGGTGGTGCGCGCCATCGAGGCGGGCGACGGCGAGGCGGCCGACGCCGCCCTGCGCGAGCACATCAGCCGCGCCTTCGCCACGCGCCTCAGGCTCGACGCCGCGCGAGACCCGTGACGGCGCGGGCGCGGCCCGCGAGGCCCCGGGCCGGGAGGACGGGCGCGTCGATCCCGTGCATCGTCTTGTCCCAGCGGAACGGGCAGGCCGCCACCTCCC
>NZ_RAWI01001223.1 GCF_003612125.1 Corallococcus praedator | reverse complement strand
TCTGATACAATTTCTGACACAAGGGCTTCTTTTGCATACTTTGAAGATGAGCCATCATTTCAAATTATATTCTATCAGGTGAATGACGAAAAAGATGTGCGAATCTTTAATGAGCTTCTGAATAAATTCGGAGAAGATGTTCGTGATAAGTCTGGTACCGATATGTGTGCAGTGCTTGATTTTGAAGTATTAACACCATCAGAAATTGCTGAAGCTATAAAATTCATTGCACATATTCAAGACTTGATATTGGAGTCAAGATGAAAGATGATTTTAAAATTGGTGAGGTAACCGCTCATAGTACAATGCCTGTTAGACAAAGTATATTGCCACAACAAAAAGCAATCGTCACTGCTCCATTAAATTGTTTTTTGTGTAATGCAGAAACCGATAAACTTATCGCAATGGGTTATGA
>NZ_RAWI01001222.1 GCF_003612125.1 Corallococcus praedator | reverse complement strand
CCGTCCTTGCCGTAGACGACCACGGCGTGCTTCGCGCCCAGCCGCTGCATCACGCGCACCTGAATGCCGACCAGGTCCGGATGGAACACGCCCATCAGGATATTCGGCGCGCCGGCCGGGTTGGTCAGCGGCCCCAGGATGTTGAAGATCGTGCGCACGCCCAGCTCCTTGCGGATCGGGGCGACGTTCTTCATGGCCGGGTGGTGGTTGGGCGCGAACATGAAGCCGATGCCGACCGTTTCGATCGATTCGGCCACCTGCTCGGGCGTGAGCATGATGTTCACGCCCAGCGCTTCGAGCACATCGGCACTGCCCGACTTGGAGCTGACGCCGCGTCCGCCATGTTTGGCGATGCGCGCGCCGGCGGCCGCCGCCACGAACATCGAGGCGGTGGAGATGTTGAAGGTGTTGGCGC
>NZ_RAWI01001221.1 GCF_003612125.1 Corallococcus praedator | reverse complement strand
GCGCTGTAGTGCGCCAGCAGTTCCGCCCGCCAGGTCAACTCGGCGTTCATCGAGATCAGCGCCCGCTGCACCAGTGCCGGGGTCAGATCGGTGATGTAGCCGACGGTGTGCGGCAGATCCGCGCATTCCCGGAAGGCCGCGCCGCCCTTGTAGTCGACCAGCAGGAAGGTGAGCCGGTTCGGCGGATTGTTGACCGCGAGCGAGGCGATGAACGACTGCAGCAGTTCACTTTTACCGGCGCCGGTGGTGCCGGCCACCAGCCCGTGCGGGCCGTCCTCGCGCAGGTCCAGGCTCACCACACCGTCGATACCGACACCGATCTGGCCGCGAAGCCCGCGGCAGGTCTGCCAGCGACCGGTGATCTGGGTTTCGTCGTCCAGGTCGGTCAGGTCGGTGCCGAGTTCGGTCAGCCGCAC
>NZ_RAWI01001220.1 GCF_003612125.1 Corallococcus praedator | reverse complement strand
CCATTGGTCTGTGCAAGCGGAATATTCTGATCGTAATGAAGAAGGCATTTATTTTTATGATGATTATTGGGGTGGCCCTACCCCTGAGCCAACAGAATACTCTATGCGTGTTAAAAGTTTAACGCCGCGCATTGTGGGTGACTATGCGCTGGATAATGGTTCTCTAGTTGCTACTTTGGGATATGATCACATTGATGGTGATTACGAAAGCAATAATGGTTGGTCTCCTGTAGGTTCTTCGCAAGAACAGCGCAGTTATTACGCACAACTGGTATATCCGTTATTACCCAAATTGACTACCACTATAGGTGCGCGCCAGTCAGAAGTTGATGATGAAAACCAATTGGGTTCGGAACAACAAAAAGATGACCTGACAGCCGGTGAATTAGGTTTGAGTTACCAGGCAAATGATGAAT
>NZ_RAWI01001219.1 GCF_003612125.1 Corallococcus praedator | reverse complement strand
CCAGTCGTCACGACGGTAAAAGCTGACATGGGCGATCGTCAGTCCTTCAATTTCGAGCGGGGTGTAGAATCCATTGACAAAATCGACTTCAGCAATCAGTCCTTCGGCGTGAAAGGTGCGCCGGACGCCTTCTTCAGGAGCAGTCACCCAGCCGCGCTGACCCCACAGCGCCAGTGCCTGTTTCGGATTGACCTGATGACCTTCATAGCGACGAGAACCAGATTCTTGCTGTTCGGCGGCTGTGGGAACGTACAGTTCGCGAAAGATTTGCTTGAACGGCTGAACGCGCCCAGAGGAGGCGAAGCCATCGCTCGCAAAGCAATCTTGCTGCCACAGATGCCACTCCTGCGTGATCAGCAAATCGTGGGGATGGGCAATTCTGGCGCTCGATCGAATTGGCGTCACAGCCTGACTGT
>NZ_RAWI01001218.1 GCF_003612125.1 Corallococcus praedator | reverse complement strand
GTCTGGACACCGGCCGTCGCACCGCCGGCCGTCCGGTCGGATCCGGGCGTTCCGCAGCCCGCGGCCAACAACGTCAGGGAGACGGACAGGCCGACGAGGAAGCGGCGGCCGCCGCGAATGAGGTGCACATCGGGATCCTAGACCGGGATGGATGCACCGATCGAGCTGTCCCGACCGCCCCGGCATCCGGCCGAACCGCCGAGTTGGACGACTGCTCGGTTCACCTAGAACAGCGCGGTTTGGACCTGGTCGGCCGGCACCAGCGCGGACAGCGTGACTCCCAATCCGACCAGGGGCGGCAACGGGTTGTCCGCCAGCAACTTTCGGGCCGGGGCCGCCCAGGTGGCCCAGGAGGCGGTCGCCTCGGCCATGCTGCAGCGAAGCACCACCGTCGGTCCGTCTGCGGGCTTGAGGGT
>NZ_RAWI01000121.1 GCF_003612125.1 Corallococcus praedator | reverse complement strand
GTCGTGGTGGGGGTGGTGGGGTGGCTGTCCCCGCGCACGCTGGGCGTGGGCTACACCAACATCGAGGACATCCTGTCGGGCCGCTTCGTGGGCATGGCCATGATTGCCTTCTGCGCGTTGAAGTTCATCTCCTGGTCCGTGGCGCTGGGAAGCGGGACGTCCGGCGGAACGCTGGCGCCCCTGTTCACGCTGGGCGGAGGTCTGGGCTCCGCCCTGGGCCTGCTCGCCTCGCACCTGTTCCCGGCCCTGGGCGTGGACGTGCGCGTGGCGGCGCTGGTGGGCATGGCCGCCCTCTTCGCGGGGGCCTCTCGCGCGCTGCTGACGTCGGTGGTGTTTGCCTTTGAAACCACGCGGCAGCCCCTGGGCCTGCTGCCACTGCTCGCCGGCTGCTCGGTGTCCTACCTCGTGTCCGCGCTGCTCATGCGGCACTCCATCATGACGGAGAAGCTGGCCCGGCGCGGAGGCCGCATCCCCACGGAGCTGGGCGCGGATGCCCTGGGCCAGGCGCTCGTGCGCGACCACGGCCTGAAGCCCGTGGTGACCCTCCAGGCGGAGCAGCCCCTGGAGGCCGTGCGCGCATGGCTTTCATCCGACGCCGCGGGCTCACGCCACCAGGGCTTTCCCGTCGTCTCCGCCGAAGGCACGCTCCTGGGCGTCCTGACGCGCAGGGATCTGCTGGACGGGCAGGACGCTGGCGTCCGGAGGATGAAGGACCTGGTGAAGCGCCCTCCCGCGGTCGTGTTCGACGACAGCTCCCTGCGCGAGGCGGCGGACCTGATGATGGACGAAGGCGTGGGCCGCCTGCCCGTGATGTCCCGCGAACAGCCCGGTCACCTCGTGGGCATCATCACCCGCAGCGACCTGCTCGCGGGCCACCGGCAGCGCCTGGAGAACGCCCACCGGCGGGAGCGGGGCCTGCGCGCTCCACGCCCCCCGACACCCCACCCGGCCTGACGCCTCTTCGGCCCCGCGCGACGTCGGCCGTCACGTCGTCGCGAGGACCGCCGCCGGGTGCGCCTTCGCCTGCTGCTCGCGCATTTCCACCAGCGTCTGGCGGATGCCCTCCGCGTAGGACGTCTTGTGCACGGTGCCCAGGAGCGCCTTGAGCGCGGAGTCGTCCATCAGCACGGGGTTGGTGAGCAGGTAATACATCTCCACCAGCTCCCGCATGAAGGGGTCGAACAGGCCCGCGAACCGCACCATCCCCTTGCCCATCGTCATCATCTTCGCGGGGCGGCCCGCCTGCGCGTAGATGTCCTCCACCATCTTGCGCTGCGTGGTGACGCCCGCGCCCGCCAGGTTCCAGAAGTGTCCGTACGCGCGCGGCTCGTCCATCAGCGCGGTGACGACGGGGCCCACGTCCTTCACGAAGACGAACTCGTGCGGCGCATCCAGCGGGCCCACGAGCCCAGCGCGCTTGCCCTTCAGCGCGCCGTCGAAGGCACGGTACAGGAAGCTGCGCTCGGTGCCCGGCCCGTAGAAGTCCGGCAGCCGCAGGATGGTGCCCTTGATGGAGCCAGCAGCGTCGGCGGCGAGCAGCAGGTCCTCCTGCTCCTTGCGCATGCGGCCCTTGAAGGTGTTCGGCTCGCGCGCGTGCGCCTCCGTCACGCGTTCGGTGCGCGGCAGGCCGTAGGGATACACCGTGCCGATGAGCACCACCCGCTCCACCCCTTCCGCGATGGCCGCGTCCAGCGTGCGGCGCATCAGCACCGGGTGCAGGTGGAACTGCCAGTAGTTCACCCCCACCATGTAGATGAGCGTGCGCACACCGCGCGCCGCCGCGCGGATGGACGCCGGGTCCTCCGGGTTCCAGGTGACGATCTGCGCCTTCGGGTCCGCCCCGTATTCCCGCCGCAGGCCCTCCATCGAGCGCCCGACCACCCGGTAGCTCCGCCCCTGCGCCTGGAGCGCTCGCACCACACCCTGACCAATGACGCCTGATGCACCGAACAACGCCACCGTGTCCGTGTCCATGTCGCTCTCCCGGGGAATGAACGGCGCCCAAAACACTGAACACCGTTCTGTGAACACCGTTCATTTATTGCTGGCCGTTCGCGTCGTCAAGTCCTACGCTTGAAACATGGGCATCACGGAACGCAAGGAGCGGCAGAGGGCGGAGCTGCGCGAACACATCCTCCAGGTCGCGCGCGACATGGTGATGAAGGAGGGCTTCGACGCCCTGTCCATGCGCAAGCTCGCGGAAGCCGTGGAGTACGCCCCCGCGACGCTCTACCTGCACTTCGAGAACCGGGACGCCATCGCGCGCGAGCTGTGCGTGCGCGGCTTCCAGGAGCTGTTCGCGGCGCTGGAGCCCGCCGCTCGCGTGAAGGAGCCGGTGGAGCGGCTGTCACGCCTGACGGAGGCCTACCTCGGGTTTGGCCTGAAGCAGCCGGAGACCTACCGCCTCATCTTCATGGAGGATGCCCGGCTGTCCGAGGCCCTGTTCCAGGACGCGAAAGAAGGCGCGGGTCCCCAGTCCTTCGCCGTGCTGGTGCGCGTGTTCGAGGACCTGGAGGCCGCCGGCCGTACCCCGGAAGGCACCCCTCCCGCGCGGCTCGCGGAGGTGTTCTGGGCGGGGCTGCACGGCATCATCAGCCTCAAGCTCACCTGCTCCGGCTTCCAGGGCGCCCCCGCGGAGGTGCTGGGACAGACCCTGGTCACCTCCCTCGTGCGTGAGCCCGCCCGCTCCGCGCGACCGGCCCGACGCTCCCGGTAGGCGGCCGCCCCACGCCCGGGACGGCCCGAAACCTCCCGAGTCATAGGGTTCCCGCACTACCAGAAAAAACCGATTTCACGGAATTCACCAACCTCCTAGAATCCGCTGCGACGTCGCGGCCCCGACGTTCCCGGGGTCGTCCCCCGCAGTTCCAGGAGGTATCCGGATGCTTCGTCGCACCGCCCTGGCCTTCGCCCTGTGCGCCGTATCCTGCACAGGGGCCGATGGCCCCCCCGAACAGTCACCTCCCGCCGAGCAGGTCCTGGGCGAAGCCCAGCAGGCCGTGGATTCGCTCGAAACCCCCGGTGAGGCGAACAGCATCCGCTTCCTGGAGCAGTCGTCCTTCGGCCCGCGTCTGGCGCGCACCGTGACCACGCCGCCCGTGGGCACCGTGGAGCACGTGATGGCGGTGGGCATCCCCGCGTCGCTCACGGAGCAGTTCGCGCTCCAGCCCGCCGCGCAGTTCAGCGGAGCGGACACCGCCCCGGACCTGGGCTCGCAGTTCTTCCTGCGCGCCGTCGCCGGAGAGGACCAGTTGCGGCTGCGCGTGGCGTTCGCGCTCAGCCAGATCATGGTCGCCTCGCAGTTGGGCATCCCGGAGTCGACCCGGACGGCGTACTCGGATCCGAAGACGGCGATGGCCGGGTACATGAACCTGCTGTCGACGCATGCCTTCGGGAACTTCCGCGACCTGATGGAGGCGGTGACGAAGAGCCCCGCCATGGGCCGCTACCTGGACATGGTCAACAACCGCGCGTTCAACTCGGCGGGCAATCCCATTGATCCGAACGAGAACTACGCGCGGGAGATGCTCCAGCTCTTCACGCTCGGCCTGCACAAGCTGAACATGAACGGCTCGGTGCAGCTCGACACCAACACCGGTCAGCCCAAGCCCGCGTATACGGAGGCCCAGGTGCAGGCCTTCGCCAGCACGCTGTCGGGGTGGACCTGGAAGGCCGCCGCGTGTCCCGCCAAGGGCGGCACCATCACCACGCCGGACTACACGCAGCCGATGATGGCGTGCGGTGTGAACCACGACAAGGGCTCGAAGCAGCTCCTGCGAGGCTTCTCCACCACGGAGGGCGCGTCCCCGGAAGTGCACCTGCAGGAGGCGCTGGACAACGTCTTCAACGACCCCAACGTCCCGCCCTTCATCAGCAAGCAGCTCATCCAGCACCTGGTCACCAGCAACCCGACGCCGGCCTACGTGAAGCGCGTGGCCACCGTCTTCGCGAAGGAGGGGGATCGCGGCAACCTGAAGGAGGTGGTGCGCGCCATCCTGGAGGACACCGAGGCGCGCGGCGCCCAGCCGCCCCTGGCGCTGCGGCCCGGCTTCGGCCACCTGCGCTCGCCCGCGCTGTTCATCACCAACACGGTGCGCTGGCTGGAGCCCACATTGGATGTGAACAAGGATCCGGGCCTCCGGCTGAGCAACTGGAGCAAGAGCCTGGGCCAGTGGGTGACGCGCTCGCCGTCTGTCTTCAGCTACTACCCGCCCAACGCCCCCGCGCCCGACACCGACGGCCTGCTCGGCCCCGAGTTCGCCATCCTCGACACGGCGACCGTCACCGCGCGCGCCAACTTCGTGCACGAGTTCCTCTACTCGAACATGGCGGTCAACTCGGGCATCACCGTGGACTACAACCTGGTGCCTTCGGACCCCACGGCGCTGGTCGACTGGCTGGGCCAGTACTGGCTGCACGGCACGATGGATCCGGCACTGAGGACGCGCCTCTTGAGCGCGCTCGCGGATCCGAACGCGGGCACGGTGCTGCGCAAGAAGAAGCTCGCCCTCTACCTCACCTCGCTTTCTCCCTCCTTCCAGGTCCAGCGGTGACTTCATGAGCACCACCCGACGCCAGTTCCTCCGAGGGGCCACGAGCAGCCTGGGCTTCCTCGCCGCCGCCTCCGCCATGCCCCGCTGGATGGGCAACGCCTACGCCGCCACGCCCGCGGGCTACGCCGGCTCCCGTGTCGCCGTCTGTGTCTTCCTGCTGGGAGGCAGTGACAGCAACAACGTGCTCGTGCCGCGCCTGGGCGCCCAGAACGCGAGCTACCTGGCGGCCCGCCCCAACGTGGGCATCCCGCTGGGCGACCTGCTCATCATCAACCCGACGGGACAGGCGCAGACGAACGCCTACGGTCTGCACCCGTCGCTGCTCAAGGTGCGCGACCACTTCAACGCGGGCCGCGCCGCCTTCGTGTGCAACGTGGGCCCGCTCGTGAAGCCGCTGACCAAGGCTGACTACACGGCCAGCCTGGACGTGCCCGAGAACCTCTTCTCCCACAGCGACCAGCAGGACGCCTGGGCCAGCGCGCTGGCGAACCCCACCACCAGCACGGTGACGTCCGACCTCAAGGTGACGGGCTGGGGCGGGCGCGCGGCGGACAAGCTGCACATCCTCAACAGCAGCACCCCGCCGGACTATCCGGAGGTGACGTCCTTCGGCGGCAGGCCGCGCTTCACCGTCGGCGCCGAGCGCAAGCCGCTGATGGTGGCCGCCGACGGCACGCTCGCGTTCCGCACCGTGGGGGACGCGCCCTTCGACGCGCTCCAGCAGCAGGCGCTCAAGGATGTGATGGCCTTTCAGGACAGCGTGGCGCTGGAGGGCTCCTACGCGGGCGTCTTCGGCACCGCGCAGACGTTCGCCACCGCGAGAGCGGCCGCGCGTGACGCCGCGTGGACGCAGGTCGCCGTGGGGACTCGCGCGACCATCGAGACGCTGTTCGCGACGCCCGTGGGCAAGGACCGGTGGACGCTGCACACCCAGCTCTACCAGGTGGTGCGCGACCTGGTCGCGGGGGCCATTCCCGCCGCCAGTGGAGGGCTGGGCTTGAAGCGCCAGGTGTTCTCCGTGGGCTTCGGCGGCTTCGACACGCACCAGAACCAGGATGTCGATCAGCCGGAGCTGCTCGCGCAGCTGGACTTCGCGCTGGACGCGTTCCAGCAGGCCATGAACCTGTTGGAGGCGGACCCGGCTTTCGGAGGCAACGCGCCGCAGTCCACGCTCTTCACCATGAGCGACTTCAACCGCACGCTGCAGGAGAACGTGGAGCGGGGCACCGACCACGCCTGGGGCGGCCACGTGCTGGTGATGGGCAACCGCGTGGCGGGCAACAAGCTCTATGGCGCCTTCCCGAACCTGGACCTGAGCGGCTCGCTCGACGGCTCCACGGACGACAAGGGCCGCTGGCTTCCCTCGGTGACGGTGGAGCAGTACGGCTTCACGCTCGCCTCGTGGCTGGGCCTGAACACCGCCGAGGAACGGGACTACGTGTTCCCCAACCTCGCCGGCTACGTGCAGGACGCCATCACGCGCGGCTTCCCGGCGCTGGCGCAGCGGCACAAGCTGAGCTTCATGCTTCCGGACTGAGGTCCGTGCGGCACGGGAAGGCCGCGGGCCTGTTCGGCTCGCGGCCTCCCTGTCCCAAGGCGTCAGGGCACGCAGGCGGGCATGCCGGGCAGCACGGCGTAGCCCCGGTCGCAGCCCACGTCGCGCACCGCGAGCGCGCGGTCCTGGGCGTTGTAGGTCTGAAGCGCGGCGGCCAGCTCCGCGACGAGCTGGGTCTTCAGCGTCTGCGTCTGGGACGAGGGGCCGGAGGCCAGTCCGCGCGCGGTGGCCAGCTCCAGGAGCGCGTCGAACACCTCGCCCAGCGCGGCCTCCGTGGTGCGCTCGCGCGCCGGGAGCGCGGAGAAGTCGGTGCCCGTCTCCCAGACATGGCGGAGCACGTGCAGCGTCTGGACGCATTCGGCGTTGGACATGTCGATGGTGAAGGTGCGCGGCAGACCCACGGGGCCGGTGTTCGTGGACGCGTCCGTGCAGACGTGGTGCGAGATGCGATCCGCCAGCGTGTGCAGGTAGATGCCGGCCCGAGCGTCGGCGGCGTACGTCCCGATGTACGCGTCGAAGCCGGTGGACAGCACGCCGGTGCCCACGTCGATGACCTGCGGCCCGGTGGGCGCGCTGAACGGCACCGAGAAGGGCCCCACCGCAGCGAGGCTGCCGCTGACGACGCCGGGCTGGCTGTTCCACTGGTAGCACAGGGGCCCCTGCGCGTAGTTGGCCCCGGACACCGGCACCGTCAAGCCGCCGGTGCAGCCGCGCCCCGCGCCCTGCCCCTGGAGCGCCCAGGCGCGGAGGTTGGTGAGCAGCACCTCGTCCGGGTCGCTGGCGTCCGGGTGCAGGCCGTCCACCGCGGGGTCGGGGTACGCGGCGCCGCCGTTGCGCGGGGCGACGAAGTGGAAGAGCACGCCACCGTGCTCGAAGTCGCCCCGGGTGACGCCGGTGATGGACTTCGTGGTGAGGGCCGTCGCGTTCGTCGCGGGAGCCCCCGTGAGCGTGCGCGGCGCGAACGTCCCCAGGTCCGTCGCTTCGTCGTAGGCGGCGATCCAGTACGCGCTGGTGGCGGTGAAGCCCACGGCCTGCGCCAGAAGGTAGGTGGCGTCGACGTGGATGAGGCTGCGTCCCCCGCTGGACTGCTCCTTGGCGTTCGCCGCGGCCGTCAGCGCCGCCGACTTGCATGCCGCGGAGGCGTCTCCGGACGCGCAGCCGGCGGGCAGCGGCTGACAGTTGAGCGGGGCGGTGCCATTCGCCGCGTAGCAGAGGTCCTCGCCGAAGGCGAAGACGGGGGTCGTGAACAGCAGCGAGGCCAGGAGCAGGGGGCGTCGGGTCATGCCCTCCTCAACCCCTCCCACCCTGGATGGTTGCGGGTGGGCGCCTACTTCATCTGCGCGATGACGTCGAACACCGAGGGCCGGTGGGGTTTCCAGCCCAGCGCCCGGGCCCGCTTCGCGTGGATGCGGCTGTTGGACGCGAGCGCCAGACGTCCCAGCTCCACGCCCCAGAGCTTCTCCGCCTCCGGCACCGTCATACTGCCGACGGGCAGGCTGTAGCGCTTGCCGATGGCGGTCACCACGTCGCGGAAGTTCGCCTCGCCATTCTCCGCGAAATAGAACGTTCCGGCCGGCGCGCGCTCCAGCACCATCAGGTACAGGTCCGCCAGGTCCTCGATGTGCACGTTGGACCAGACGTTCTCGCCCTTCCCGATGTAGCGGGCGGTGCCCGTCTCCCGCGCGTACTTGATGAGCGGGGGCAACTGGACGCTGTCCGGGTTGAGACCCAGGCCCTTGCCGTAGATGAGGCACGGGCAGATGACGTTGGTGTGGATGCCGTCCTTCTTCGCCTCCAGCACGAGCGTGTCCAGCGCGATGCGGGCCACCTTCTCCGGGACGGGGTCGATGGGCATGTCCTCGTCATGCACCTGCGTCGTCAGCGTGCCGCCGGTGTCGGTGGCGACGATGCTGGAGCCGCTGGTGTGGATGAAGTGCTTGTTCGACCCCTTGAGCGCGGCGAGCAACACCTCCACGGTCTTGCGATCATCCGCGGACGCCGCGTTGATGACGGCATCCGCTTCCTTCGCCAGCCGCGTCAGCACGTCCACGTCGTCGAACGAGGCGACCGTGGCCTGGATGCCGCGCGCCTCCAACTCGCGGGCCTTGTCCTGCGTCCGGGCGGTGCCCACCACCTGGTGTCCCGCCGCCATCAGCCGCACCGCCACCGACCCACCGATGTACCCCGTCGCGCCCAGCACGAAGACTTTCATGACCTGCTCCTGTGAGAGGAATCACAACCTGCATTGTTCCCAAGTGGACGGGTAGTGGCTTGTCGGGCACATGTCCTGTTCCTAGAGTTCGCGAATGACCCTCCTCCAGGAGCCGCTCGCCGGGCTGGGCGCGTTCGTGCGCACGATTGAGTCCGGCAGCTTCAGCGCGGCGGCGCGAGCGCTCGGCGTGTCTCCCTCCGCGGTCAGCAAGACGGTGGCCCGGCTGGAGGGCCGCCTGGGGGTGTTGCTCCTTCAACGCGGCACGCGGACGCTCCAGCCGACCCCGGAGGGGCTGGCCCTGTTCGAGCGGGGCCAGCGCATCGTGGCGGAGCTGGAAGCGGCGCAAGGGGAGCTGCGCGAATCGAAAGGCCCCCGGGGGCCGCTGCGCATCACCGCGCCCATGGACCTGGGCCGCTACTGGCTGGTGCCCAGACTGCCCGCGTTCCTGGCCGCGTATCCGCAGGTCGAGTGCGAGCTGGGGCTCACCGACCGCTTCATCGACCTGGTGGAGGAGCGGATGGACGTGGGACTGCGCATGGGGGAGAGCGCGGATGCGCGGCTGATCCGCAAGCGGCTGGGAGACTCGCGCGCGGTCATCTGCGCGTCGCCCGCGTACCTGCGCCGGCGCGGCACGCCCCGGAAGGTGGCCGACCTCCAGCGCCATGCGTGTCTGGCCTATCTGCGTGACGGGCAGCGCGTCCCGTGGAGGCTGGATGGCGTCGCGGTGGACGTGCCCGGTCCCTTCGCATCCGACAACAACGAAGCGCTGCTGGCGCTGGCGTTGGAGGGCGTGGGCATCGCGCGCATCCCGGAGTTCGTGGCGGAGCAGGCCCTGGCCGACGGACGGCTCCAGTCCCTGCTGACCTCCGTGCACACGCCCGGGCCCGACGTGTACATCGTCTATCCGGAGCGCCGGCACCTGTCGCCGCGCGTCCGCGTCTTCGTCGACTTCGTGTCCGAGGCCTTCCAGGAGACGGAGGCGCGGGCGCCCACGCCAGCGCGGGGGCGGACGAGGAAGGGGGCGGCGCCTTCTGTGGGCGGAGCGGCGAAGCGCTAAGCGCGCCGGGTGTCCGCGCCTTGTTAGAGTCCTCCGAGCGCCGTGGCGAACCCGTCCGGCCAGGGGTTGTCCACACATGCGGATGCGTCACATGGCTCGATGGATTCTGGGGGCGGCGGCGTGTTGGCTGCTGGTGGGCTGTGGAGGCGGCGACGTGAAGGTCCGGGGCCACGTCACCCAGGGTGTCGGCCAGCAGCCCCAGGGTCTCACCGACGGCAAGCCCGCGCTGGGCGGCGACGGGACGGTGACGGCGGCCGTGAAGGTGCGCGCCAGCGGTGTGGGCTCGGACGGTGCGTTGAAGCGACTGGCCGAAGCCGACGTCGAGTCGGGCGGAGGCTACAGCCTGGAGCTGGACGAAGCGCACGACCGGGTGGTCATCGAGGCGGTGGATTCAAAGGGTCTCACGGTGGCCTCCGCGCTACTGGACTCCACGCAGCCAGCGGAAGGAGAGGACTCACGTACCGCGCCCCCCATCAACACGGAGTCCTCGTTGGAGGCGGAGGTGTTCGTGCGGATGGTGAAGGACGGAGCCTCGCCTACGAGCGTGGACACGGTGGACCTGCGCACCCGGATCAACGCGGAGCAGGCGGTGGCGGTGCGCGCCGATTCGAGCGACGAAGCAGCGGCGGGTTCCGTGAAGGCGCTCGCTGCGGCGATGCGTGCGGCACAGGCCACGCGGCTCAAGGCGTACGCCCGGGCGGGCGCCCTCGTCACGCAGGAGTATCTCTTCGCCGCGTCGCTGGATGCGGCAGCGAAGCTAGACGCCGCGCTGGATGCGGGCGCGGAGTCCTCCACGGAGGCGTACGACACGTTCTTCGCGGCGGTGCGCGAGGCCACGAAAGAGGCGAACGCGCAGCAGGAACAGCAGGCGGAGCGCGAGGCCAGTGTGGCGTTCCGCTTCGTGGTGAAGGCGAAGGCGCCAGCGGGCTCCGGCATCGCCGACACATCGGTGCGGTCGGCCGCCGCGCTGGAGGGGCGCGCCACAGAAGCCTCGGTAAGAGCCCTCCTCCAGGCAGCCAGCGCGACCGAGGCGGTGACAGCCCAGGCGGACACCGCCGCCACCACCCTTCACACCGGGCTGGCCGGCGCTCCTTCCGCCAGTGCCGCTGGCCAGTCCTGGGCGAACTACTCCACGCAGCTCACCTTCAGCGGACGCACGTCGGTGCTGGGAACGCATCTCGGGGTGACCGCCGCCACGCAGTTCCACTTCCAGGACGCGGTGAATGCCAGCATCGAGGCGCTCATCACCCTGGACACGGCGTTGGGTGTCATCGCGGCACAAGCCGGCGAGGCCAACAGCACGTTCGTCTCCGACGCCATCGTCAAAGCCTTCTCCACCTATGATGCGGCGTTGCGGCTCCAGGCCAGCACCCGCCTCGACACCTTTGGAGCGAATGCAGCCTCCGGTGTGGAGTTGCTGGTCATCTCCGCGGGTGCATTCCGCACGGAGTAGCCCAAACAACAAAAGCCTGAATCCACATCACAAGCGGGTCTCACCCCGCAACCAGGACACCCCCAGGCGGCTCGAACAAATCAGCTTCCACCAAGAACCCACTACACATCAAACCAAAACACCAACACACAGCACTTGGACACTCAAATCAAGGACCCATAAATGAATCATCCTTCCAGCACAAGTTTACCCACCCCCAATCCACAAGAGTATCCGCCCTCATCATGGAGAGAGTCGCTAACACATGCGTCTCCTGGAATCCTGCTCTTCGTCACTGCCCTTTGGACATCAAATGAAGAAAACAAATTCGCCCTCATCCTATTTGCTGCCATTGGAAGCCTAGGATTTCAACTCATTCTCCATCTTGCACTCATGACATCCATCTATTACGCAAACCGCATAGCAAGAGGGTACGACTACCATCCAGACAAGGAATGGCGGCACAAAGAAAGGCACACGATGACCGGGGCCGTCTTTCTCGCTGCCGCAATCTTCTGCCAATCAACCTATAGCGGATACGCCGAAAAACAACGCATCAAGAAGTGTGTCCAGGAGGCCAAAAACAATCCCTACTGGAAAATCACTGGCGAGCCAATGTCCGCCAGCTCAATCATCTCTCAATGCACAGAAAATCGCCAGAACTGACCCTAGCCAGCCAATACATGCACGCCACTACGCAGTCGGCAGCGCTCCGAGTCAGCGCCCCTCCGTAATCATGGAAGACACGCTCACGCTCAAAGAGGCTTACGCGGCGATGTACGAGTACATGAGCATGCTCTACCAGCAGACCGCATCGGAGGACCTGGGCGGCTTCCTGGGCGGCATGTCGCTGCTGGCCAATGGCGAGCCCGCGGATCCCGCTGTCTGGGCCGATTGGCTGCACGCAGTCCAGAAAGCACGGAAGGCACAGGTCGTGATGAACCTGGGGCTCAAGCAGGACTGAGCTGACTCACCCCTGCGGCCCCGCTTCCTCGCGCTTGAGCGCACGGTCCAGCACGAAGGTCCCGAACGGCACGAGCGATGCGCCGAACGCCGCGAACGAGCGCCTCGCGGGCCATCCGTGCTCGGAGGCCGCGCGGAACAGCGAGGACACGAAGAGCAGGAACAGGAGCCCATGCACGCTGCCGGCGATGCGCACCGCCAACGGCTGTCCGAGCAGGTACTTCACCGGCATCGCCACGAAGAGCAACCCCAGGAAGGACATCCCCTCCAGGAAGGCGATGAGCCGCAACTGCCGCAGCGCGTTCATGTGTCCACCCCGGGCCAGCGCGGCCGGAAGATCATCAGCACCAGCACGAAGAAGAACGGCACCACGGCCAGCAACGCCCCCGCCACCGTGCGGCGCTCGCGCGTCGCCATGGCCACCAGCGCGAGCTGTGACACCAACGACAGCGACAACCCACCCAGGATCCACGGCTCCGTCAGCGCCAGGTTGAGCTGGAGCGTGAGGAAGTAGCCCGCCGTCCACGTCACCATCAACCCCGGCGACGCGATGGCATGCACCGCGCGCTTGCGGTCTACCGGGCTCGTGGCCACCAGCGCCCCGATGAGCCCACCGCCGTAGAGCACCACGCCAGAGAACTTGAGCAGGAGCAGGAAGCGGTAGATCAGCACCAACAGCCCCGGGAACCCGATGGCGTCCATCGCCACGAAGCCCCGTATGGCATGCGCCCTTCCGGAAACGTGAGTGGCGGAAACGCCAATCTTCAACGACTTCCCGCCAGGCACAGCCACCTGGCGGGAACCCGTCGGACTGGTATCTTCCCGCCATGCACGTCGTCGCCATCGTCGCGCTGGATGGAGTGGTGTCGTTCGATCTCTCGACCCCCTGCGAGGTGTTCGGCTGCGTCCGCCTTCCCGGTGGCGCCCCCGGCTATCAGGTCCGCGTCTGCGGGGTGACACCCGAAGTCAACGCGGGCCCCTTCCAGATGAAGACCCGCTACGGACTGGCGGAGCTGGCCCGGGCGGACACCCTCATCCTGCCCGGTGTCTCGGACATCTCCGCTCCGGTGCCGCCCCGGCTGGTGAGCGCGGTCCGCGCGGCGGCCACCCGGGGCACGCGCATCGCGTCCATCTGTTCGGGGGCCTTCCTGCTCGCCGCGACGGGGCTGCTCGATGGGCTTCGCGCGACCACGCACTGGCTGGCCACGGAGGAGCTGACCCGCCGCCACCCGGACATCCAGGTGGATCCGAACGTCCTCTATGTCGACAACGGCCAATTCCTGACTTCAGCCGGCGCGGCCGCGGGACTCGACCTGTGTCTGCACCTGGTGCGGCGGGACTACGGCTCCGCGGTGGCGGCGGATGCGGCACGGCGGTCGGTGATGCCCCTGGAGCGGGACGGCGGCCAATCCCAGTTCATCACCCACGCACCGCCCACCCCGGAGGGCGCTTCACTGCAGCCCCTGCTGCGGTGGATGGAGGACCACCTCCACAAGCCCCTCACCCTGCCCTCCCTCGCTCGCAAGGCGGCGCTGAGCGAGCGCACCCTGAGCCGCCGCTTCCGGGAACAGACCGGCACCACGCCCCTCCAGTGGCTGCTCCGCGCCCGCGTGCGCCGCGCCCAACACCTGCTGGAGACCACCGGCCAGTCCGTGGAAGCCGTCGCGGAGAAGGTGGGCTTCGGCTCGACGACGGCCTTCCGCGAACACTTTCAACGCATCGTCACCACCAGCCCCCTGGCCTACCGCCGCGCGTTTCGCGGCGGCGGCGCGGGTGCCTCGCACTGAAGCTCAGTGCTGGTGACCGAAGCGCACCTCCACCCCGGGATGCGCCGCGACGAACGCGCGCAGCTTGCGGAAGCTCTCCACGCTGCGCGGCCCATCCTGGGTGAACGTGCCCGGCTCCACGTCGTGCTCCCACCCCCAGCGCGTGTGGCTGGCATCCCCCAGCAGCAGCACCGGCCCCTTGGTCGAGCGCACCAGGTACGCGGTGCTCCCCGGCGTGTGACCGGGCACCCAGAGCGCCCACACGGACCCATCCCCGAAGATGTCCACCGCGCCCTCGAAGAGGCCCTGCGGATCCGCGGTGTAGTTCCACTCCGACAGCGCCGGCTTGCCCTCCAGCGCGCGGTCGACGGCGCCCTGCACGAACAGGTTCACGAAGTTGCGCTTGGCGGCCTCTCCCGGGCCGGTGAAGACGGGCGTCCCCGCCGGAACATCCGCCATGCCGGTGATGTGGTCCGGGTGCAGGTGCGTGAGGAAGACACCCGCCACCGGCTTCGGCTGCTTCGCCAGCCACTCACCCAGCGGCATGAGCACCTTCATCTTCTCCATGTGCATCTGGCTCGCCACGATGCCGCGCATCGCGGACCGGTCCGGCGCGTCCCGCAGGGCCGTCTCCATTCCGGTGTCCACGATGTACAGACCCTGCGACGGATGCCGCAGCGCATGGAAGAAGACCTGGATGGGCTCGTCGTCATCCTTCAACTGCGCCGCCTTCGCCGTGGGGTGGTCCAGGTTGATGAGACCGCCGCGCTCCACCGCCCAGTCGCAGGACGTGATGGTCTCCAGTTCCACCGGCCCCGGCGCATCCAGCTCCGCGAGCAGCGCGGACGCGGGCTTCGTCACCCCCAGCGCGGACTTCTGGAAGTCGTGGGAGGACGTGGCGCAACCGGTGCCGACCACCGCGAGGCAGAGCGCGAGCAGCGTGGACTTCATGGCGAGAACTCCTTCCGGGACGGGCCCGGGCGTTCGATACGAACCGCACCATGGAGGATCCACCCATGGATGGGAATCCATGAAATGGGCATGATGCCATCCCTTTATGGATATCTCCTGGGACGACGCCCGGCTGTTCCTGGCCATCGCGGAGACAGGCAGCTTCAGTGCCGCCGCGCGGCGGCTGCGCCTTGGACAGCCCACCGTGAGCCGCCGGCTGGCCGCGCTGGAGTACGCGGTGGGCGCGGCGCTGTTCCGCCGGAGCGTGGACGGCGCGGCGCTGACGGCGGCCGGCGAGCGGCTGGTGGTGCCGGCGAAGAAGATGGCGGAGTGGGCCGGCGAGCTGCACCGCGCGGCGGAGTCCGCGGACAGCTCACCCCGGGGCCTCGTGCGGGTGACGAGCACGCCCTACCTGGGCTTCGACTTCCTGGCCCCCTTCGCGGCCTTCGTCGCCCAGAAGCACCCGGGCCTCCGGCTGGAGGTCCAGTCACAGGTGCAGTACCTGGATCTGGCGCGCGGAGAGGCGGACCTCGCGCTGCGCAGCCGGCCTCCCACCAGTCCGGACCTCAAGCTCGTGGACACGCTGGAGTTCACCAACGCCGTCTTCGTCTCCAAGGCGCTCAAGGCGCGGCTGCCGAAGAAGGTGACGCTCCAACAACTTCCGTGGGTGGCCTGGGCGCCCCCGTTCGACACGGTGCCGCCCAACCCCCAGTTGGAGTCGCTCATCCCCGGCTTCGCGCCGTCGTTCACCGCGGACAACTACCTGCTGCTGGTCGCGGCGGCGGAGGCCGGGCTGGGCGCCATGGTGCTGGGGCGCATGGCGCACCGCTTCCAACGGCCGACGCAGCTCGTGCCCCTGGAGCTGGACCTGGGGCCCTTCGCCCGGAGCCAGACCCACCTGGTGTGCGCGAAGTCCGCCTTGGATATTCCGCGTGTGCGGAGGGTCTCGGAATTGTTGCTTGCTGAGTTCCAGCGGATCCGCGCGCGCTGAAGATGCCCCCAATCGCCAGCGGGGCGCGTATTGTCACCGCCATGCAACCCGTCCGTCCAGCCGCCGCTTCCTACGTGCTCATCGACGCCGAGAACGTCGACTGGGCCGTCTCCAACATCGTGGGCCGCAAACCCGAACCCCAGGATCGGGTGCAGTTCGACCGGCTCATCGGCTTCTGTGAAACATATTTCCCCAAGCCGGTGCGCTGCGTGGTGGTGCTCAACGCGCGCGGGGAGCAGCTCCCGGACGCGATGATCGGCTTCGTGCGCGCCCTGAAGTCCGCGGGCTGCGAGGTCGCGCTGCTGCACGGCCGGCCGGATCAGAAGGTCGTGGACCTGGGCATCCTGAAGCTGCTGGAGAACATCCGCACCCAGCGCCCCGGCGCGGCGGTGGGACTCGCCAGCCACGACGGCGCGGACTTCGCGGAGGCCCTCAAGCCGCTGCTGGAGGAGAAGCGCCAGGTGGCAGTGCTGGGCCTGCGCGAATACGTCAGCCAGCGCTTCCGTGAACTGGTGCCGTCCGGTTTGAAGATCGTCGACCTGGAGCTCAACGCCAAGGTCTTCCAGCGTCCCCTGCCGCGCATCCTGCCGGTCAACGTGGACGAGTTCGATCCGTCGATGTTCGTGTAGTCGCGGTCCGTCGCAGCGCTCCCCTTCCGGAGTCCGTCCATGTCTCCCGAATCCACCTCCCAGCGCGGCGGCGCCTCCGCCGCGCTGCACGCCCTGCTGGACGCGGAGTGGCAGTACTCGCTCCAGCAGTACCCCACCTATGCCTCGCTGCTGGGGGACCGCCGGTGGAACGACCGGTGGGACGACCTGAGCCTCGCCGGGCTGGAGGCGGACCACCGGCACAGCCATGACGTGCTGGCGAAGCTCGCCCGCGTGGACCGCGAGGCCCTGGACGACGACGCGGACCGGCTCCACCTGGACCTCTTCCGCCGGATGCATGAGACGTGGGTGGAGGAGTACGGGGTGAAGTGGCACCTGCTGCCCCTCAACCAACTGGGCGGCCTGCCGGAAGGGCTCAAGCAACCGCCGGGCCTCCAGACGGCGTACCAGTTGGCGGACACCCTGCGCTTCGAGACGGTGCGGGACTACGAGGACTGGGTGAAGCGGCTGGAGCGCTTCGGGACCTACGCGGATCAGGTGGTGGCCCTGATGCGCGAGGGTCTGCGCCAGCACCGCATCCACCCGCGCATCGTGCTCCAGCGCATCCCGCCGCAGTTGGAGCGGCAGCTCGTCTCGGACGCCACCCAGAGCGGCTTCTACGGCCCCTTCACCCGCATCCCCAAGGACGTGCCGGAGGCGGATGCGCGGCGGCTGGAACAGGCGGGCCGCGACGCCATCGTGAACGCGGTGGTGCCCGCGCTCCGGCGCACCCGGGACTTCCTCCTGACGGAGTACCTGCCCGCCGCCCCGGAGACCGTGGGCGTGTGGCAGTTCCCGGATGGTGAAGCGCTGTACTCGGTCCTCGCGCGCCGGCACACGACGACGCGCCTGTCTCCCGAGGAGATCCACGCGGTGGGCCTGGAAGAGGTGAAGCGGCTGCGCGCGGAGATGCTCCAGGTGATGGCGCGCACGGGCTTCACCGGCACGCTCCAGGAGTTCTTTGAAGCGCTGCGCACACAGACACGCTTCTACGAGCCCACGGGCGAAGCGCTGCTCGCGCGCTACCAGGCGCTGGCGAAGCGCATCGACCCGCTGCTGGAGCGGCTGTTCCGCACGATGCCCAAGAAGCCCTACGTCGTCGAACCCGTTCCGGAGGCGATGGCCCCGGACGTGACGACGGGCTTCTACTTCCCCGCCGCCTCGGACGGCTCGCGCCCGGGCCTCTTCCAGGTGAACCTCTACCGGCCGGAGACGCGGCCCGTCTGGGAGATGGTGCCCCTGACGCTGCACGAGGCCGTGCCCGGCCACCACTTCCAGATCTCCCTCGCCTCCGAACAAACGCAGCTGCCGGAGTTCCGCCGCTTCACGTCCTACGTCGCCTTCGACGAGGGCTGGGCGCTGTACTGCGAGTCCCTGGGCGACGAGCTGGGCCTGTACGACGACCCGCACGACAAGTTCGGCCAGCTCGCCTTCGAGATGTGGCGCGCGGTGCGGCTGGTGGTGGACACCGGCCTGCACGCGAAGCAGTGGACGCGGCGACAGGCCCTGGACTTCTTCATGGAGAACGCCCCGCGCCAGGAGCTGGACGTCACCAACGAGGTGGACCGCTACATCGCGTGGCCGGCGCAGGCGCTGGCGTACAAGGTCGGCCAGCTGCGGATCAGCGCCCTGCGCGCGAAGGCGGAGGCCACGCTGGGCTCACGCTTCGACGTGAAGGCCTTCCATGATCAGGTGCTGCTGACCGGCTCGCTGCCGCTGGACGTCCTGGAGGCGAAGCTGGACGCGTGGATGGAGCAAGAGGCCCGGGGCCCGGCATGAAGCGCGGGCTCGTCACCGGGCTGCTGCTGGGCGGGGTGGTGCTGCTGGGGCTGGCGGCCTGGGTCGCGGTGCGCAGCGCGCGCTACATCGACTCGGAGGTGCATCCCCCGCGCAATCCGGTGGGACCGCTCCCGGAAGACGCCGTGTTCGCCGGACTGCGCGCCGTGGCGTTCCAGGCCGGTGAGGGGCTGGGGCTCAAGGGCTGGTACCTGCCGCCGCGCAATGGAGCGCTCGTCATCCTGGTCCATGGCCTCTCAGGCAACCGTACTCAACTGTTGCCGGAGGCCCGCTTCCTCGCCCGGGAAGGATACGGGCTGGTGCTGTTCGACCTGGGTGCGCACGGCGAAAGCGACGGGACGGTGTCCACCTACGGCGACCGCGAGGCGGCTCAGGTGCGGGCGGCGGTGGACTTCGCGGCGCGCCAGCCGGAGGTGGACGCCCGGCGCATCGGCGCGCTCGGGTTCTCCCTGGGCGGCTACTCGGTGCTGAAGGCGGCGGCGGGCGATCCGCGCATCAAGGCCGTGGTGGTGGAGGCCGCGGCCGTCGCGCCCGCGCAGGCGCTCCAGGACGAGCTGGGTCACTATGGCCCTCTGGGCCTGTGGCCGGCACTGGGCGTGATGAAGCGCGCGGGCGTGGACGTGAACGCCGTGCAACCCGCCCGGGACATGGCCGCGCTGACCGACCGCCCCGTCCTGCTGGTGGCCGGCACCGAGGACCCCTGGGTGCCCGACTCCGCCCTGGACCACCTGCTGGGTCAGGGCCGCGGGCCCTGGGAGAAGTGGCGGGTGCCGGGCGCGGGCCACGGGGACTACCTCCTGGCTTCTCCCGAGGAGTACCCCCGCCGCGTGCTCGGGTTCTTTTCGCGCTTTCTCTGAATACGTACGCAGGGCCGAAGGCACCAGGGCGGTCCAGGGCTCGCCTGCCCGCAAGGAATCGGTCCGGGACCGTTGAATCCTGTACAGGCATGGCATGCTTGGGGACCGGCTTGGCCTGTCTTTCCCATCCTCTACTCTTCGAACGCTCAGAAACAGAAAGTCGGGATGGCCCTGGGGGATATGTCCGTGGATGAAGCGGTCAGACAGACAGTGGTGGGGCGTTTCACGGCCCAGGCGGCTCGGACCCCCGAGGCCGAGGCCGTCCGCTTCGAGGGCGTGGGGCTGACGTACGCCGCGCTGGACCGCCGCTCCAACCAACTTGCCCGCCACCTCCAGGGACTGGGCGTCACCACGGACGTGCTCGTCGGCGTGTGCCTGGAGCGCTCGGTGGAGATGGTGGTGGCGGTGCTGGCCGTGCTCAAGGCCGGCGGCGCGTACCTTCCGCTGGACCCTGCCTATCCCGCTCCGCGTCTGTCATTCATGTTGGAGGACGCGAAGGCGCCGGTGCTGCTGACCCAGGCGAAGCTGCGCGCGGGGCTGCCGGCCTTCGCCGGGCCGGTGCTGTGCCTGGACGAGTCCCCCGCCCTCTTCGCCCCGGAGGCCCCGGCCTCTCCGGTGGACGCGTCGAGCCTGGAGGGGCTGGCCTACGCCATCTACACCTCCGGCTCCACGGGCACGCCCAAGGGCGTGGCGATGGGACACGGGCCGCTCGCCAACCTCATCACGTGGCAGTTGGGCCAGTCGATCGCCGGCCCGGGCACGCGCACGTTGCAGTTCTCGCCCCTGTCGTTCGACGTGTCGTTCCAGGAGCTGTTCGGCACCTGGTGCTCGGGCGGAACGCTGGTGCTGGTGCGGGACGAGCTGCGGCTGGACGCCGTGCTGCTCCTGAAGCTGCTGGCGGACGAGCGCGTGGAGCGGCTGTTCCTGCCCTTCATCGCGCTGCAGAGCCTCTCGGAGATCGCCACCTCCCACCAGAAGGTGCCGCCGTCCCTGCGTGAGGTGGTGACCGCGGGCGAGCAGCTCCAGGTGACGCACCACCTGCGCGCCTTCTTCGCCGCGCTGCCGGGCTGCGCGCTGCACAATCACTATGGCCCGTCGGAGACGCATGTCGTCTCCAGTTACGTGCTCCGGGGATCCCCGGATGCATGGCCCGCGCTGCCGCCCATCGGAAAGGCCATCGACGGCTGCGAGCTGGTGGTCCTGGACGAGCAGAAGCGGCCCGTGCCGCACGGCGAGTCCGGCGAGCTGTTCCTCGCGGGCGTGTGCCTGGCGCGCGGCTACCTGCACCGCGAGGCCTTGACGGCGGAGCGCTTCGTGGCGCACCCGCTGCGCCCCGGCACCGGCGAGCGCGCGTACCGCACCGGCGACCTGGCGCGCGTGCTGCCCGACGGCAACGTGGAGTTCCTGGGCCGCATCGACGGCCAGGTGAAGGTGCGCGGCTACCGCATCGAGCTGGGCGAGATTGAAGTCGCGCTCGGCAGCCACCCGGCGGTGAAGCAGGTGGCGGTGGTGGCGCGCGAGGACGTGCCCGGCGACAAGCGGCTGGTGGCGTACGTCGTCCCGGACGGCACGCTGGAACACGCGGCCGGGACGCTGCGGCGTCACCTGGGGACGCGGGTGCCGGACTACATGGTGCCCTCCGCGTTCGTCGTGCTGGAGACCCTGCCCCGGACGCCCAGTGGGAAGATCGACCGGCGCGCCCTGCCCGCCCCGCTGCCCACGCGCCCGGAATTGCAGCAGGCCTACGTCGCGCCCCGCTCGCCGCTGGAGCGGACGATTTCGGAGTCGTGGGCGCAGTTGCTGCGCATCGACCGGGTGGGCATCCACGACAGCTTCTTCGAGCTGGGCGGCAACTCGCTGCTCGCGCTCCAGTGCGTGGCGCGGCTGCGGCAGGAGCACGGGCTGGAGATCCCCATCGTCCAGCTCTTCCAGTCGCCCACGGTGGCGCAGCTGGCGGCGGTGCTCTCCGGGGACGCGTCGCGGCCCTCGCTCAAGCAGCAGGTGGAGGCGCGGCAGGCGAAGCGTCAGCAGGCGGCCGGTGGGACGGGGGCTTCGGAGCCGGTGGCCATCATCGGCATGGCGGGCCGCTTCCCGGGCGCTCCCGACGTGGAGACGTTCTGGAAGAACCTGGTCGGCGGGGTGGAATCCGTCACGACCTTCACGCGTGACGAAGTGGATCCGTCGGTGCCCACCGCCGAACGGGACGCGCCCGAGTACGTGCGCGCGCGCGGCATCCTGGAGGGCGTGGAGCTGTTCGACGCGGGCTTCTTCGGCATCATGCCGAAGGAGGCGCAGGTGATGGATCCGCAGCAGCGCCTCTTCCTGGAGACGGCCTGGTCCGCGCTGGAGTCCGCCGGCTGCGTGCCGGAGACGTACCCGGGCCTCATCGGCGTCTTCGCGGGCACGCACAACAACAGCTACCAGCCGCTGCACGTCCAGCCCCGCCAGGACATCGTGGGCCGGGTGGGTGCCTTCCAGGCGATGGTCGCCAACGAGAAGGACTACGTGGCGACGCGCGTCGCGCACAAGCTGGACCTGCGCGGGCCGGCCCTGTCGCTCAACACCGCGTGCTCCACGTCGCTCGTCGCGGTGGCGCAGGCGTTCTGGGCCCTGCAGACGCACCAGTGCGACGTGGCGCTGGCGGGCGGCGCGGCGGTGACGGTGCCGCAGTTGTCCGGCCACCTGTACCAGGAGGGCGGCATGCTCTCCCAGGACGGGCACTGCCGGCCCTTCGACGCGAACGCCACCGGAACGCTCTTCAGCGACGGCGTGGGCGCGGTGGTGCTCAAGCGCCTGTCGGACGCGCAGGCGGACGGCGACGTCATCCACGCGGTGCTGCGCGGCGTGGCCGTCAACAACGACGGCGCGGCCAAGATGAGCTTCGCGGCGCCGGGCGTGGAGGGACAGGCCACCGTCATCGCGACGGCGCATGCGAACGCGGGAGTGGATCCGCGCACCATCCGCTATGTGGAAGCGCACGGCACGGCGACGCCGCTGGGTGACCCCATCGAAGTGGAGGCGCTGTCGCAGGCCTTCCGCGCGCACACCACCGACACCGGCTTCTGCGCCATCGGTTCGGTGAAGAGCAACTTCGGCCACCTCACCGCCGCGGCGGGCGTGGCGGGCCTGCTCAAGACGGTGCTCGCGCTGAAGCACCGCGAGCTGCCTCCGACGCTGCACTTCCAGACGCCCAACCCGAAGATCGACTTCGGCAAGAGCCCCTTCTTCGTCCAGACGAAGCGCTCCGCGTGGCCGGAAGGCACGGAGCCCCTGCGCGCCGGCGTCAGCTCCTTCGGCGTGGGCGGCACCAACGCGCACGTCGTGGTGGAGGAGGCTCCCGCGCGCCCTGCCTCCGGCCCGTCGAAGCCCGTCCACCTGCTCCTGCTGTCGGCGAAGACGCCCGGGGCCGTGACGCAGGCGGCGGAGCGACTGGCCGCGCACCTCCAGGCGAACCCGGAGCTTCCGCTCGCGGACGTGGCGCACACGCTGTCCACCGGCCGGCGGGCATTCCCGTTCCGCAAGGCCGTGGTCGCGGGCAGTGCGCAAGAGGCCGTGAAGGCGCTGACGGCGGCCGGGGCGGAAGCCACCGCGCTGGAGTCCACCCCGCCCCTCGCGTTCCTCTTCCCCGGTCAGGGTTCGCAGCACCCGGACATGGCGCACGGGCTGTACCGCCACGCGCCCGCCTTCCGCGCCACGGTGGATGCGTGCGCGGAGGTGCTGAAGCCGCTGCTCGGGCGCGACCTGCGCGAGGTGCTCTTTCCGAAGGACCCCGAGTCCCCTGAAGCCGCCGAGGCCCTGCGCCAGACGTCGTTCGCGCAGGCGGCCCTCTTCACCGTGGAGTACGCGCTCGCGCAGCTCTGGTGGAGCTGGGGCGTGCGGCCGGGCGCGCTCGTGGGCCACAGCGTGGGCGAGTTCGTCGCCGCGTGCCTCGCGGGTGTCTTCACGCTGGAGGACGCGCTGCACCTGGTCGCGAAGCGCGGCCAGCTCATGCAGGCGCAGGCGCCGGGCAGCATGCTGTCGGTGCGCCTGCCCGCCGAAGCGCTCGCGCCCCGGTTGACGGACGGGCTGGCCATCGCGTCGGACAACGGGCCGCGCCTGTGCGTGGTCTCCGGTCCCACGGACGCGGTGCTGCGGCTGCAGGCCACGCTGGAGGCGGAAGGCGCGGCGAGCCGGCTGCTCCAGACGTCGCACGCCTTCCACTCGCCGATGATGGACGCCGCGGTGGCGCCCTTCCTCGAGACGGTGAAGGGCATGCGCCTGTCGGAGCCGCGCATCCCCATCGTCTCCACCGCGACGGGCACGTGGCTCACGCCCGCCGAGGCGACGTCCCCCGACTACTGGGCGCGGCACCTGCGCGACACGGTCCGCTTCGCGCCAGCGCTGCGCACGCTCTGGGACAAGAGCGACCACTTGCTGTTGGAAGTGGGCCCGCGCGTGACGCTCGCCACGCTGGCGCGGCAGCAGGCCACCGCCGAACAGCGCGCCCGCGTGTTCACCTCCCTGGGTGAGTCCAGCGGCGACACGGCCGACTGGAGCGCCCTCTTGAATGCCGCGGGCCAGCTCTGGCGCCGGGGCGTTCCCCTGGACGGGTCGGCGTTCCATGCCGACGAGCAGCGCCAGCGCGTCACCCTTCCCACGTATCCCTTCCAGCGGCAGCGCCACTGGATCGACCTTGAGCGGGCGCCCGTGCCCGCCTCCACACCCTCCACCGG
>NZ_RAWI01001217.1 GCF_003612125.1 Corallococcus praedator | reverse complement strand
GCGATCTCGCTGCCGGGCTTCCGGCGAGTTGCGGAACGCACGAGGTTCGTTTCACCGGCACTGATTTCCCCTCTGGCCTCTGACGCCGGAATGTTGTAGGGAACCCCAAAGCGCGGTGGACCGGCTCGTCATGAGCCGACGCCTCCGATGGCTTCAGCCGAAGAACAGGCGGGCGGCGACGTCCGGTGACGCTCTGAAACTGAAGCCACGTCATGATGGCATTCGCTACCCTGACAGCAAGTTTTGTGCGAAATAGCGTCCGACGCTGCCGATGCGGCCGGACCTGTCTACGTTAGGATTTTTTTTTGAGAGTCGAAGTTCGCGACAACAACATCGATCAGGCCCTCCGCGTCCTGAAGAAGAAAATGCAGCGCGAAGGCGTGTTCCGCGAGATGAAGGCACGCTCGTTCTTCGAG
>NZ_RAWI01001216.1 GCF_003612125.1 Corallococcus praedator | reverse complement strand
ATCCGGACTCTCGAACCCAGAGAGCACGTACGCCTGAGACCGGGAATGTACATCGGAAAATTGGGAGACGGCTCATCTGTGGATGACGGAATCTATATTTTGCTGAAAGAAGTGATGGATAATTCCATTGATGAATTCAGAATGAAAGCCGGAAAAAGAATTGATGTAAAAATTAAAGACGGTACGGTGACGGTACGTGATTATGGGCGTGGAATTCCCCTGGGTAAAATTGTTGATGTTGTTTCAATCATGAATACCGGTGGGAAATATGATGACGGCGCTTTCAAAAAATCGATAGGCCTTAATGGTGTCGGTACGAAGGCAGTAAACTTTTTATCGAATTATTTTAAAGTAAAATCGGTACGTGAAGGTAAAATGAGAATTGCTGAATTCCGTGAAGGAAAGCTGGATATTCT
>NZ_RAWI01001215.1 GCF_003612125.1 Corallococcus praedator | reverse complement strand
CAAGGCGCCGGCGTTCGACCAGCTCGAGTCGAAGACCCAGATGTTCGAGACCGGCATCAAGGTGATCGACCTGCTCGCTCCTTACGCCAAGGGCGGCAAGATCGGCCTCTTCGGCGGCGCCGGCGTGGGCAAGACGGTGCTGATCCAGGAGATGATCGCCCGCGTCGCCAAGGACCACGGCGGTGTGTCGGTGTTCGCCGGCGTCGGCGAGCGCACCCGCGAGGGCAACGACCTCATCGTCGAGATGGAGGAGGCCGGCGTCATCGGCCAGACCGCCCTCGTCTTCGGCCAGATGGACGAGCCGCCGGGCACCCGCCTGCGGGTCGCGCTGTCCGCGCTGACGATGGCGGAGTACTTCCGCGACGTGCAGAAGCAGGACGTGCTGCTCTTCATCGACAACATCTTCCGCTTCACGC
>NZ_RAWI01001214.1 GCF_003612125.1 Corallococcus praedator | reverse complement strand
ATTCAGGAAGGCTACATCGAAGTGCTGCCGCCGATTTTGGTAAATAGCGCTTCGCTGACGGCTTCGGGGCAGTTGCCCAAGTTTGCGGAAGAAAGCTTTAAGTGCGATCGCGATGATTTGTGGCTGACGCCGACGGCTGAAGTGCCGATCGCCAGCTTTTACCGCGAGGAAGTTCTTGATGCGGAAGCGCTGCCGATTCATCACTGTGCCTATACGCCGTGTTTTCGACGCGAGGCGGGCAGCTACGGGCGCGATACGCGCGGGCTGATTCGGCTGCACCAGTTTAATAAGGTGGAGATGTTTAAGTTTGTGCATCCCGATCGATCGGAAGCCGAGCTGCAATCGCTGACTCAAGATGCAGAAGGCGTGTTGCAGGCGCTAAAGCTGCCCTATCGCGTCTTGCAGCTTTGTACAGG
>NZ_RAWI01001213.1 GCF_003612125.1 Corallococcus praedator | reverse complement strand
CTCTGTGTCTCCGTGTTTAAATATTTATTTTATATCCAGGAAATCGTTTACGAACTCGTTTGCCGGGTGATTCAGCAGTTCATCGGGTGGGCCAATCTGCACAATACGACCTTTATCCATGAGCGCAATGCGGTCGGCCAGTTCGCGGGCTTCGCCCACATCGTGCGTGACGAGCACGACGGTCGTTTCCTGCAATTCGTTCAGTCCAAATAATTCGCGCCGGACGTGCCGCCGGGTATACGGGTCGAGCGCACCGAATGGCTCGTCCATCAGCACCACCGGCGGACGGGCCGCCAGTGCCCGCGCCAGTCCAACGCGCTGCCGCTGCCCGCCACTTAGTTCGGCGGGGTATCGGCTCAGCAGCGATTCGGGCAGTTGTAGTTTGGCAATCAGTTCGCGAATACGGTCCTGTATTT
>NZ_RAWI01001212.1 GCF_003612125.1 Corallococcus praedator | reverse complement strand
CATCAAATCGGCGAGATGCGCGAGATTCGCTCAGACACAAAATTCACATTCCCTGGTCGCGCTGGAAAATACTCCAGTTTCCAATGGAACTACCAACACTTCACGGCCGTCGACACCGATTTCAACGACAATCTCTACCAAGCAGTCTATCTGATCGAAGGCAAGTCGTTCGATACCAACGTCGACATGGAGAAGGGCAGTTTTGATTATCTCATGGGTTGCGACGTCGATGTCGCACATCCAGACGTGCAGCAGGAACTCAAGAATTGGGGCACGTGGTATCTCAACGAAGTCGGACTCGATGGCGTTCGCTTCGATGCCGTGAAACATATCGAAGCGGGCTTCTTCCCGGATTGGTTGATCCACGTTCGCGCTCAAGCCGGTCGCGATATTTTTGCTGTTGGCGAATACTGGTC
>NZ_RAWI01001211.1 GCF_003612125.1 Corallococcus praedator | reverse complement strand
ACCCCGAAGAGCGTCTCACGAATCGTGAACCGATGCTCCAGTTGCGCCACCGTGGCGGAAAGCCTCCCGAGCCGGAACGCCGGAAAAACGGTGAAATCCACCAACGGTTGCTCGAGCGACGCCCCGATATTTCGCGTTTCGCCTTTCGTGAATCCCCGCCGCGGTGACGAGGTAATGAATCCGTCACTCGTGATCGCTGGTGACCGCCCGCTGCTGGTTTGCTGCGCGCGGTCGTAGCTGAGGTTCCCGCTGAGTTGCGGTCCCAGCCGGGTCAGGGCGCTCCACGGCAGCAGGTTTGCCTTCCGAATTTCATAGCCCGCGATCTTGATCGATTGATCGCTGGCAAGCGTGCGTTCGTACGCTTCCTCCAGCGTGATCGTCGGTTCGCTCGACGTCGTTTCAGCTCGGGATCGAAT
>NZ_RAWI01001210.1 GCF_003612125.1 Corallococcus praedator | reverse complement strand
CATCATCACCGCCACCCCGGCCAACGTCACCCAGGAGCAGGCTCTGCATATGGCAGCTCGCAACGGTCGAATCTCATTTTTCGGCGGCCTGCCCAAGACCGACCCGACCATCACGTGCGATTCCAACCTGGTGCATTACCGTCAGCTGCACATCCACGGCGCCAATGGTTCGGCCCCGGAACACAACAAGCGTGCCCTGCAGTACATCGCCAGTGGTCAGGTGCCGGTCAAGGACCTCATCACGCGCCACATCAAGTTGGAGGACGCCCTGCACGCCTTCGACATCGTTGCCAAGGGCGAGGCCATCAAAGTCACTGTAGAACCGTGAGATGGCCTTCTGCGAATTGAAGTTGTGGCCCCCGATGAATGTCGGGGGCCACAGTCAGGTGTGCATGCACACCTGCTCACCTCTCACA
>NZ_RAWI01001209.1 GCF_003612125.1 Corallococcus praedator | reverse complement strand
GTTCAATGGGGCTCATACAATGTGATACCGGACCTATCGGCCTATCGGAGGGAAACCTGAGCGCGGCAACGCGACGCAGCACTGACGTTCGTCAACAGCTTCGGCGACGACTTTGTGTAACGTACTGTTTCTGTTGAAAACCTTTGCACACAGCTAATTCGAGGTCGGCGCGAACGCCCCCTCAATCATTTGAAACGGGATTTCATTGATTATTCGCAAAGACATCTGCGCTGAATGAAGCCATTGCGGCTCCACGAATGAGGTTGCCTGCGTGCTTGCCGCCATTGCAGGGTTATCTTCATGGAAGGACGCTGGATCAGATCAATCCCCTCGCCCCCCCTCCACCCGCGTGCGACATCAAACCTGCACGCGGGTGAATATCATCGCCCACTCAGTGCCCCGGCCTCACGCCTGCTT
>NZ_RAWI01001208.1 GCF_003612125.1 Corallococcus praedator | reverse complement strand
CTTCTGCATCGGCGGCATCAAGCGGGAGAACCTCGACGCCATCCTGGCCGCCGGCGCGCGCCGGGTCGTCATCGTCTCCGGCATCCTGCAAGCGGCCGACATCGCCGCCTACTGCCGCGACGTGCGGGCCCGCTTAGTGGAAAATGCCAATTGCCCAAGCGACGCCGCCCAGAGATAAAGCGCGTCCCCCGGTCCTTTCATCCGCAGCATCCACCTTCCAACCTTTCCATCAATGTCCGTCCTCGTCGTAGGTTCCATCGCGCTCGATACCGTCAAAACCCCCGTCGAAGAACACGCCGACCTCCTCGGCGGCTCCGCCAGTTACGCCGCCGTCGGCGCCAGCTTCTTCAGCCCCGTCAATATGGTCGGCGTCGTCGGCGATGACTTCCCCCAGGCCCACCTGGACTACATCAAGAC
>NZ_RAWI01000120.1 GCF_003612125.1 Corallococcus praedator | reverse complement strand
CCTGACGGGCCAGCGCGGCGGCACTCACCGCGCCCGGGCCTACCATCCGCTTCACCATCTGTGACTTGAATCCATCCGTGTACGGCACTGCATCCTGCCTGCTCTCGCCCCCCAAGGCGTGGTCATCCCGGCCACTCAGCCGAGGCGACAACTTCCCTGACACAGGGGGCCCAGCAGCGCAAGCGCATCCAGCCCGGGCTGGAGAAGCTCCAGCTCCAGCGCGCGGCCCAGAAGCTGATGGTGGAGATGCGCGGGGAGAAGCCTATGAACTCACCGTGGGATGGCTCGGTGCCGGAGGTGGAGAGGTACCTCAAGAAGGTGATGAATGACCCCGACAGCTACGAGCATGTCTCGTCGTCGGCTCCTGTTGCCCGCGATGCCTTCTGGATTGTGAAGAGCTCCTTCCGCGGAAAGAATGCCTTCGGAGGGAAGGTCCTCAACACTAGGTACTTCTTCATTCAGCAGGGGCAGGTCGTCCGCGTGGAGGAGTAGGGCGGACTGCCTATTTCGACACGAAGGAGAGCGTCTCCTCTTGCCACCTTGCTGCCGAACCTTTTCCCGCAGTTGCGACGGTTGGGACAATGGCCGCCGAAGCAGCGCTCTGCGTTCGATGGGCCTAACAAGCTATGAAATGTCATCCGACGCTGCGCCCTGCGTTCCGAGCCCGATGGCTGCGGGCCGCCGTTCTGTCTGTGTGCCCTCTTGGAATCGTCGCGGCGCTTGCGACGTCGTGCAGTCGCGGCGAGCCCGGGCCGCCGGACTTACCGAAGCAACCAGATCGATGGGTGACTTCGATTGCGCTGGACGCCGACAGCAAGACACGGCACGTCGGAAAAACTAACAGCACCTAACGAAAGTCAGGACTGGACTGGCCGTCAGCAAGGGGCATCCTCAGCTTGAGGGACATGGCCCGTGAACTCGTCCCCGACGCCTTCTGGCAGCGCGTGGTGCCCCTGCTGCCTCCGCCTCGGCCGAAGAAGAAGCTGGGCCGCCCTCGGGCGGACGACCGGGCGGCGCTGGAGGCCATTGTCTTCGTGCTCAGGAGCGGCATCCCCTGGGAGATGCTGCCTCGCAAGCAGTTCGGCCTGTCGGGCATGACAGCCTGGCGCAGGTTGGAGGAGTGGACCCAGGCCGGCGTGTGGGAACAGCTCCAGGCGCGGCTGCTGGATGAGCTGGGGCTGCGAGGCAAGGTGGACTTCTCCCGCGCCTCCATCGACTCCTCGTCCGTGCGGGCGTCAAAAAGGGGGCCCTCACGGGCCCAAGCCCGACGGATAGAGCGAAGGCGGGTAGCAAGCATCATCTTCTCGTAGAGGCCCATGGGCTGCCTCTCACCGAGTCAGTGACGGCGGCCAACGTCCACGACACGCACGAACTCTTCCCCCTCGTCGATTCCGTCCCCGCGGTGAGGATGCCTTCGGGTCAGCGACGCTTCCGCCCTGCGAAGGTCCACGGCGACAAAGCCTATGCCTCCAGGAAGAACCGACTCGGATTGCGCCTGCGCGGCATTGCTCCGCGCATCGCCCGCCCAGGCGTGGAGTCCAAGGAACGGCTGGGACGCTACCGCTGGGTGGTGGAGCGCACGCTGGCCTGGAAGAACCAGCTGCGCCGGCTTCGCGTCCGCGACGAGCGCAGGGACGACGTCCACTTCGGCTTCCTCGTTCTCGGCTGCTGCGTCATGCTCCTTAATCCTACAGCTGCAGTTTGAGCCGCGCCCCTCGGGCCCGGTAGTGGCACCGCATGGCAACGGCTTGGTGGTGGCGCCGCCAGCGACTCCACGCCAGGACGTGCGCGAGCGGAGCGACCGCACGCCGCAGCAACGCCACCAGGAGTCCTCGCACTTCCTGGACGGAGTAGCGGATGAAGGCCGTCAGTGAAGGCCGCGCCGGGCGAGAAACGCGCGCATGGGGTTTCTGCGCCTCGGCAGGCCGAGGGCTTTTGGGGGCAGGCCCTCCTGGAGTTGCTGATTGGCCACGGCACGCGCGGCGGCGAGAAAGACGTGGGCCACCAGGCACAACGTCATGTGCCGATTCCAGGCCGTCCAGGTGCGCACCTCATAGTCGGCGAGGCCCACCTCGTTCTTGGCGGATTCGAAGTCCTCCTCCACGGTCCACCGACTGCCCGCCGCGCGCACCATCGACTCCAGCGAGGCATTGCGCCGGGCATGGGCGACGTAGAAGGCTACCTTGCCGTCTGCGAGGCCTCTGCGAAATAGCAGCCACCGCGACAGGCCCAGGTGCCGGTTGAGACGCATGCGCGCCCAGTCATAGAGGCGTGGGCCCTTGGTGCCCGCGCCCGCGGACAGACGCGCCCAGGCCTCTGGAGGTACCTCCTTCACCATGTCGCCCGGCTTTACCTGGTAGAAGCCGCGCCAGACGTGCGTGTTGGAGGCCACCGCCAGCACGTAGGGTTGGTGCAAGTCTTCGAGGAAGCGGCGCAGCGTGCTGTCGCGTCCGTAGACTTCGTCTCCCACCACCCACGCGGGCTTCAGTCCCGCGCCCAGTGCCCTCTGCAGCATGCCTTGCGCCAAGGCCGGTTTGGATTCGAAGCCCACCTCGTCCGGAATCCTTCCCACATGGCGGCGGGCAAAGTCCTCCGTCCACGGCTCTGGCAGGTACAGCTCCCGGTCCACCAGCGCATGCCCCAGAGGCGTCACGTACGAGAGGAAGACGCCCACCTGCGCGTTCTCCACCTTGCCCGCGGTGCCCGTGTACTGGCGCGCCACGCCCACGGACTTCTCTCCCTTCTTCAGGAAGCCCGTCTCGTCCACCGCCAGGATGCCGCCTTCGCCCAGCGCCCTGCGTGCGTACTCCAGCACGTCGTCGCGCACCGCATCCGCGTCCCACTTCGCGCGCAGCAGCAGGTGCTGGAAAGCATAGGGGGCTCGATGCCCCGCATCCTCTGAAAGGCCCCACACATTCTTGCGCTGTGCCCGCCCCAGCAGGGCCTTCACGTACTCGACCGCGGTTGCATGGGCCTCGCGCCTGCGGAAGTGCGGCTGCAGCCAGGCGCCTACCTCCTCCAGCTCCGTCACGAGACGGCCAACCAGCCGGACTTCCGGTGCCTGCGCTTCTGTGGCCGATGGCTGCTGCATGGGAAGTCTCGCTCCTCCCCCTCTTGTTTCTTCAACAGGAGGAGGGCTGCGGAGTCTTCCGAACTACAGCTGTAGGAGTAAGGACTACTTGATAACGCAAGTCAGCGCGTTTGAGGCGGTGAACGGAGTGCAGTCCGTCAGCGTGGGAGACGACATCGCTGGAGTCCGAGTCGGCGCTATCCGGTGTTCGTTTCACCATCGGGATGCGAGCTACGGCGGCGAGCAGTACATGTGGCGCGGTCGATGGGCCTGTCTGGCAGGCCGGAGCAAAGAAGAGGTCGAAACGGCTGTGGCCGAGGACGGCACGAAACGGTTCGACTACATCCACGTTGCCCCGATTCGGATGCAGGTGGAGTGAGGCGGACAGTCCAGGGGGATGCTGTGATGGCCGCAGAATTGGCCAAGAGCTTCTGGACTGCTCGCTCACTCGGCTATTCGGGCAGGCTTAGGTGGGAGTCCACTTGAGCACCGAATTAGGAACGAGCAGATCGCTACCTGTACCTTGTTTGCGAAACGAATGAACCCATCCAAGGAGCAATCCTGGAGAATTGGCGAAGAGATGAGGGGGAGGGGGCGGCAATGGCTGGCCGGTCGCCAGCAGGGGAACGAATGACACCTCGTACTTGAGGATGCATGCGAGTACGCCGACGTTCTTTCCCTGCAAGGGCCCATTTGCTACCGCGTCTCGGAACTTCTTGTCGTACTTGCTTTGGATGCTACGGCTGAAGAGGTGTGCGAGATCCGATGAGGTTTGGACCACAAAGCCCCCTTCAATTACTGGCCGTTGCGGGAGGATACAAATGACATCAAGCCAATAGTCGTTCCCGTCGATGGTGAGCAGGATGTCCGCATCCTTTGAGCCGGATGCTGCGGAGAATGGTGCCTCGACTCGAATTTGCTGGCCACCGTGCCGAAAATGCAGCGAGCAAGCGGCCTCGGCGACTGTGTCGAGAAACGCACCGTCGTTCGGGTTCTTGACCTTGGTCCAGAACTTATTACGAGGCAGTTCAGACGGTGCGAACGAGGAAAGAAAAGCTTCGAGCGTAGCAAGGTACCCATACGGGTCCGCCACGTCGTTGCTCCTTGTTCGGTTGGATTCCACCCACCAGCAACTCGCCGCCAAGTTTAGGAGGGCATCCGGGTCTGTAGGCAGAGGCAGAGACGCAAGCTTGGGCAGCGAAGTCCCATTTGCCTGCGCTACTGCTTCAAGGTTGGGAAAGGCCTGAGTGAGGTCCATGATGTTAATTAGAGTCAGGCATTGCAGTCATCAATGCAAGTCTCGTTGGCATCTCCGCCTCGCATGCATCGCGTCAAAGAGCAGCGAAGCCGCGACGTTTGAGCTTCCTCCTCTGGCCCGGGCGCCAAAGGCATTCGCGTCGAAGCCACGGGTACATGTACAAGCAGAGCGATGAGGATGATCTCAGGGGGGCCTGGTGACGCCGGACGGAGCCCTTCCTGTCTGGGGCCGTCTCGCAGAATCTGCGCCGCGCGACGAAGTCGTGAGTACCCGGTAACTGCCAGCCGCGTTTCGCTCTCTCGGTTAACAGGTGGCCTTTTTTGGCCTTCTGAAAGAGGGAAATGGCGCAACCCTGGAAGGTACGACATCGAAAGCCCTGGATTGTTAGAATCGGTCGCCCGCGGTGGTTAACAAAACCGTTAACCACTCTCGGCCTCTCTCTCCCCAAAACGGGTGAAAGAGCGGTCCAGAGAGCCCAATCGGCGGCGGAGGAGAGGGGGTATCTCGCTCTGCGGGGTGGAGGGCCGAGAGTGCCCTCTTCAGCGCCGCGAGCCAGAATCCCTTGGGATTCAGCGGCTTAAGCACGAAGGCCCCGCGATGTCATCGCGAGGCCCTTGTAAAACAAAAAGGGCCCTACCAGTTGGTAGGGCCCTTCAAGTAGCTCCCCGATTGAAGCCCTGCGCGAACTCGTTCTCGGCCCTCTCTCCAGAGACTGCGACGGAAAAAACGAGAAACATCATGGGGTTAGGCGCAGTCGAGAAAATACGGGGTCCGATTGCGTGGCCGCAAACCTCTCTGCGGCTGTTTCCCGGGGTATCGCGGACTGGGAGTGGCATCCAGCATCCTTCAGATGGGGGACGGCGCACGGAGCTGCAGTCGTGTCGTGGAACCTGCTACCTCCTGGACGGGCTTCACCTCCTGCCGTCCGGCCCCGCAGTGAGCGCCCTGGTCGAAGCGATGCCGGTCCCGCTTTTGGGATGGGGAGTTTTGCTTGAGGCTCGCGCTGGTGGCCTTGTGCGGAACGCGTCAGAGGCCGGGTAGTCGAATCGCGGAGGGGTCGACTGAACGGATCGCAGCCGCTAATCCATCAGGACTGGCCGCAGGCGGCCGTTTGCCCTGCGCTCGCGCGCGGAGGGAGGGGCAAGGGCGCAGAACCGTTCAGGCTTCGGCAAAGCCGACCTTGGAGGCTCTCGAGTAGCCTTGGCTCCCTGTCCTGCGCGAGTCCACGATTCGAGTGGGTGACCCGCGAGCGAGCCGACAGGGCAGCCCATGACAGAACGCCCTGCCTGCAGCGGTGATAGCGCGGGCCGTTCCACCAACGGTATCGATCGAGGCTGCCCGTTCGCCGCGGTTAGGACGAACTGGCGCAGCTTGGGACGCAGTCTCGCGACGGGAGCAGGCGCACAACTCCGCCTGGCGCTCACCTCCGCCACCTCGTCGAAGCCTTGGATGTTAGAGTGGACGAGGGGGCCGGAGATCAAGCCTGAGGTTGCGCAGTGCCCTTTGTGTTTCCGCCCCCGCTTCGCCGGCACAGGAACTCGATGGGGTCTCACGCCCCGCTCACTCGCCTTGACGCACTGCAGAACGGGACTTTGATGCACCCATGACGCGGCGACCGAAATTTGGGTAGGCACAAATGTTCGGCTTGGCGGAAAGGGGCATTCGGCTTGCCCGGAACGCCCCCGTTCAGCGTGTACTGGAATCCGCGTTCGGCTTCCGCCGGAAAGCCGTTCGACATGAGTCGGAACGCGGACTCACCGCCGCCGGCCGGGATGCCGCGCGCGAGGGACCTCCGGAACCGGCTGGAGTCGCTGCATGTCGAGCAGGTGGCGAAGAAGTCCGTGAGAGCAGTGCGGAATCGGTGGAGGTATAGTGGAGGCGGCGGCATGTCGTCCCTGGCATGCCTTTTGAGGGCGCGCACCGAATGAAAAGACTCTGCCTGATGTGGGGGCTACTTCTCGCATTGGCACGGCCCGCTCACTCTCAGCCGGAGCAGTGGGGGGACGAGGCGTTCAATACCTGCCTTCAGGGCTTGCAGGGAGAGGTCGAGAACTCGCCGTATCTGGCCGGAATGGTCAAGAGCTTCTCTGGCGCTTTCAAGGGGCTTGCTTACGAAGATATCAACCTGAACCAGCCCGCGAAGGCACGCTTCGTTAACATCCTAGTTCCACGTGGAGGCACCAAGCGGTGGACGCGCGACTGTGGCGATGACGGAGTTGTTCCCAGGTGCTGGAGCTACGTCAATCACCGGCACATCGTCTGCAACCCCGCGATGGGAATCCTCCTAGCCGAGATTGGGCGAGACAAGGCTAGGTACTCCGAGGAAGAAGCCTTTGATCTCTTTGCCCGGCGCTTCTGGGCCGCCTCGGTGCTAGGCCACGAGTTCGGCCACTTTCTCTATGACAAATCTCCTGCCACCGTGAGCCATGCGTTTCCGGTGGTGAAGGCCGGTGTATCCTTAAATTGCCAGCAGAAGGATGATGACGAGCAGAGGGTGGAGAGCCGGTTCGATGACGTCGGCCTGCAGCTTGCGTGTGTCGCCGCGACTGAGAGCAAGGTCGGCAAGGAGGGAATGATTCCCTATCTGGGCAAGCTGCACAATGAGGAAGAGGACGGAAGGCCGTCGCTCAGGACCCTTATGGGAACGTATGTGAAGACCGTCATGGTCTCTCAATTCCTCTACGTTCGGGACGATCTCTGCCTGGGAACCTCGGCGTATGAGTCTGCAGCCTACCGCGCCATCAAAATGGGAGAGGGGGTCGCCCGGTGCTTCAATGACAACAAGGAAATGAACCCCGTCTACGATCTCGCTTCCAAATACTCGACCTATGTCGAGTCCCTGGAGTTCTCTCTAAGAGGGCAGCAGGTTTCGGGCGCCGCAGCGCACCCGAACTTCTACGACGAGGCCGTGTTTTCCCAGTCATACGTCCAGGCTCCTGCAGGCCAGAGTGCCCTGGTAGGATTTGCGAACTCGTTCAGCCCCGCAAATCAGATGGAGTACGGAAGAATTTGGCTCTTCACTACCAGGAATTGGACTGCGTTCGACTCCCAGCTCTTCTTCGAGTGGCCGGGAACCCTTCGGCTCCTAGATGCCATCTTTGAGGGGAACAAGCTATCCTTCGTCATTCAACTCAAGGAGCTTAAGCAGGATGGGGGCAAGTTGAGGGCCTTTCACAAGATTCTGAGGGGCGCCATCACCTGTGCCGATTGGGCCATGCCGAAGAGTTGCAAGAAGTCGGTCGTCAGCGAAGCGTCATGGAGTGGCAAGGGGCAGGTCTTGGCCGGAACAAAGAGCAACTATCTGGTAGTTGTCACCGGCCATGAGGCAAGGGCCTATGCGAGCCCCGAGGCGCTCCAAAAGGGAACCTCTCTTTGGGCCATCAAGGCCATGTTCTCCAATGAGCCGCTCACGGTGCCCAACGTGGTTTCCCCTGCGCTATTCGTCGCCTTCGGGTTTGCGAAGAACGGGCTCTACTCTCTCGAAGGCGTCGACGGCCAGAAGCAGCGGTTTTCCGTGCTGGATATCCCCGAGACCAAGGGCAAGCTGCGGATCTTCTCCGTGAACGACAAGGCGGTTTCCTTCTTCCTGGAGAGGGAGCAGGCAGCGGAGAAATCCAGGTATGAGCTCTGGCGGTGCCCTATCTCCGGCCTTTTCGGCAAGCCGGGCTCCACCTTCACGTGCGAGGCGTACGCGTCCCTTGGGAACATGAACGCCTTTACGCCCGCCGAGGTCATCTCGCAGACGGACGCACTCGACATGGGACGTATCCAGGACAAGGTCGCGGGCTGCCCCGCCAATCTCACCTTCGTGTCCTATCAGGGCTGGACCTGGGTGCTGGACACCATCGCGAAGAACTATGCTCTGTTCGCAGGCAACGGGATTGCCGGCTGCGCCAAAGACGGAAAAGTACTCTCCTACCGGTCGGGACGCGTGGACCTCATCGACCCGGGCTGGATTACGAAGGCTCTGTCCGCCACCACCGTAGAGGTGACAATCCTCCAGTCTGGCGAAAAGGCACTCCTTCCACGAGGCGCTCCATGAACTCGAAGATCCTCCTCATGCCGCTCCTGGCGCTATCGTTCCTATCCGCACTTCCCGCGCTCGCGGAGGACACGGCCGTCATCGAGGGTAGGGTTCTCGATGCCTCGGGCAATCCCATCGGGGGTGCGTCAGTGACCGTCTCTGCGGACAAAAAGCAGCTCCAGTCCAAGAAGACGGCGAAGGACGGCAGCTATCGTGTCGAACTAGCCGGCATCCACGAGAGTTCGGTTCGGTGTGAGTTCACCGCTTCGAACTTCAAGAAGGCATCGAGGACGGTTCCCCTGGCTTCGGGGGCCAGTCAGGTCCCCCTCACGGTGAAGCTCCATCCAGATGTCGTTATTGAGGACATCCTTGGCATGGTGGATGATGCGAACTTCTTATTCGACGCGCATATCAAGAACAACGCTTCAGTCCCCAAGGATGTCTCAGAGGCCTCCCTGGCATTCCTCTTCAAGAATGACCCCGGTTGCTACAGCCCAGAACCAATCATCTCGTACGACATCGGTAACTGGGAGGGCATGACCGCACGGCTTCATACGGGCGCCAGTGTCCCCACCGAAGTCGCGTTCGGCGACAACCGCGTTAAGGACAAAGGAAGGGCCGAGTACGGCTTTGACTACAAGAAGTGTGACGAGAGCGTGCTTGTCTTGGGCATCAAGTTCCAGTTCACGCTGCCAGCCGACTCTGCAGAGAAGGTCAGATTCAGGATTCCCCGGACCATCTCCTTGACCAGTAATGGAAGAACCTACCATCTTTCGGTGAGTGACCGTCAGTCCGACAAAGAAGCTCTGCTGAAGAACACGGCCATGCAGGTCAGGCTTCGACTCAGTGACGACTCCGAGATTGTGTCCAAGAGGTTCCCGCTGATGGACCGGCGCTGGTACGTCATCAAGGAGATCAAGAAGTGAAGAGGTTTCTCGATGCTGTGCTGAGGAGGGCCGTGATTGGCGACTTCTTCGACAGAAGAGCCAAGCCGAAGCTGAGTACCGAGAGCAAGGGGGATGACCTTCTTGATTTGGTACGGGTCGTCCTGCCCGGGGTGGCATCGGCGCTGATTGCAACGACTGATGCGATTAGCAGGTTCTTTCCCCTGGCCCTATTCTCTTCGAAGATCGTGGACACGCTCTTCCTAGTCGCGCTCTTGGGATTCTGCCTCTATTGGCTCTGCTCCAGGGTTTCGGTTCCTTCGGATCTCTTCCCAGCTCGGAGCCTTCTCGATTACCGCTACAGTCAGTCTCGCCGGCTTGCTTCGAAACTGGCGCTTGTCACTCTCCCCCTGTTCATTGGTGCAAACCTCTGTAGGCTTACTCCGAATGCCGTCAAGGCGTACTTCGACGAGGATGCCAGGTCGCTGTGTGGTTATGTCTGTAACGCGTCGGAATCCGCTATCTCTCAGGAAAACGTTGAGCTGTGGGACGAATTTGGAAACAGGGCGGCCGACATCGTGAGGACAGATGATATCGGTCTGGTCTGCTTCAAAATCCGAGGCGCGTCTTTCACGCCCAAGAGACTCACGATGCAGACGCCCGCCTGTAGTGCTCCTGTGGAGCACAAGGTCGACACCCTCTACGAGGAGAACGAAGCGGGTTGTCCCGTTCGCACCGAAGAGGGCTTCTCCGCGCGGGTGTGGGTCGTGGCGTGCGCAAAGTGAAGCTGCCACGGTTTCGTGGCTCTCCCACACGTTGTGGTTCCCCTCGGTCTAGGTGGCACTTCGACTGCGGAGAATCATTGACGCCTGAATGCCGGAGTCTCGGTCGAAACGAGGCAAATTCCATCAAGTGAAGCGGCCGCATTTCGTGTCGACGGACTCCGGCCTCATTGTCACGGCGAGATACCTCCGGAGAGGCGGCCATCTCGTGGGGGACAGATGGACGAGAACCTTACCAGGCGCTTATCCGGGCGAGGTTCTTCGGTCGGTCCCGCACGGCGAGCGGGCTCGCGCCGATGGGGTGAGCCACGAGGCCAATGACCCGCTTCATGACTTCAGGATTCATCGGCGTGGGATGTCCATGATCGTTGTCGGCCTCGTGATGCCCACCATGGTGGTGCCCGCCGGGCGCACTCCATGGAGCCTCTACCTCAACCCACAGGCCCTTTTCGAACCAAGGCGTCGAGCCGATAATCCGGCGCTTCACTTCGCCGGGAGTGAAGCGCTCATGCGCTTCAAACCAGTCCTCGATCCTGTCGTCAACCCATCCGTGAAGCTTATAGAAAATTGGATTGACATGTGAGGAGTAAAAATCTGCTAGGTCGTCGCTATTGGGTCTGTTCCATTTCTCGTCGAAGTCGTCCACCAACCGGCCTTGCGGAAGCGGGTCGTTGGTGACAGGATCGCGAGGAAGGCCAGACCAACGCATATGCATATCGTTGTGCACAGACCATTCGATCTGCGCGCCGAGTTGCCCCAGCGTTAGCGTGCGCAGATAGGTCGGATCTTTGAACTTCTCATCCCACCACCTCATCCTCGACCAGTAGAATTCGTCCGTTTTCAGCGCCGCGAAACGTCGCGTATCTTCCTCGTCTCCATTGTCCCATGCCGGAGGTACAGTCGGGCCACGGCCAGGCGACGGAATCGTCGTCCAGGATTGCCATTGGGCTCCCGCGTCGCTCATCGCCTGTTTGAACGCGATAAGCATCTCGCGGTGCATGAAAAGAAAATCTTCACCTGCGCCATTCCAGTTGATTGCCCGTCGTTGCTCGCCGGTTGCTGAATACTCGAGACTGGGGCGAGGAACGGCCCATCCGAGCTTCGCGATGGCATCGCGAGTTTCGACGTTAAGCCGTCCCCACGAGTTGCGCGTGAGGTGCCACGCAGTGTGGTGGAGACGCATATCCACATGTGAAACGAGTTGAATCACGGAATCTGGAAGCAGGTCGATGTTCTTCGTAGGCACCTGGTCCCGGGAAACCGCGATGAAGGAACCGACCAGCCCGGCCGGTCTGCCATCGTGCGTTACGCTACGCAGGACGGTCCCGACAATCGCTGGAACCTGACTGTCGCCATATTCCCAATGCGACGCCAGCTGACCACGGTGTTCGTAAATCCACCCCGCGGTCGGCGTGCCTGGCCTACCCACCGAGCGCAGGCGCAGCTCTCCGGCCGTGTCCGTTCCCGTTACGTCGAGTTGGTAGTTCTCCCCAAAGTCGAACGTACCGGAGAGAAGCCCGCGAGCGGTCGCCGTCAAGATGAGGGTCCCCTCACCGAAGCGCACCTTGTTGAAGTCGTCGACTAGGTCCGGTGTATTGAGGAGACTGCGGTAGACCCAATGTCCTGTGATCCGCTTGCTTTGCATGTGACCTCCCACGCCATTCTATGCGAGCGCCAAAGATACTAAAATAGTTCCCGCGCCGTTCGTCACTGCAGTCGTGTCGCGCACGCGCAACGTTAGCGCGGGGCCATCTTGCATGACAGCGAAGCTGGCGAACTAGGCGCCGAGTACCCAGCGCTTCAGCGCGGTGAGCGTCAGTGTTGTTGTCGTGAGAGAGGGTTCAGCTGGTGCGCTTCATCTTCTGCATTTTGCGATTCGGGTGTGGCCCGCTTTTGTGGGCAGACTGACTACACCTCAGCCCTTTTGATCTTTGATCGGCGCGGCGAAGGCCTGAGGCGTGCTTAGATTGGCCTGCTGTCGAAGGGCTCTCGGTTCGGTCAGGCGCAAACCTCCGTGACCTTTCCGCGGCCTCGGAAGCTCTCGTGGTAGGGGACAGCAGGAACCCGAACCTCAATGTTGCCCTGGGCCGTTGGCGCCCCCTTACGCCTCGCCGGCCCAGGAACTCGATGGCATCGAGCGCCTCGCTCACTCGTATTGACGCACTGCCGAATGTGGCAGTGGCGCACCCATGACGCGGCGACCGAATGGGGGGTAGGCTCACGAGTGAGTCGGCGCGCCCCGAGATTGGGTCTGTCGACTCGAGCGGACAGTGTGCCTATCTCGGCCTGGCACTCACCACCGCCACTTGCCCGCGGTCCGGGGAGGGTGGTGCCCGAGCCTCCCCCGCCGTGTCGCCAGCACAGGAGGCCGGCGACCGTGCACGCCTCGCTTTCTCGCCTCGACGCGCTCATGCCGCAGCGATCAATTTTTGGGTAGGCACAGCGCGCGGAAGAAGGACGAAGCGCAAGGACCCGAATCAGCAGTTTCTGGGCAGCGCGACGTCTGGTACTAGGCCGCTCAGGTCGCACCTCTGGGGGACGAATGACCTCGATTCGCTGGCTGCACCTCACCGACTTCCATCAAGGGATGGGAGGGCAGAAGTGGCTCTGGCCAGTGATGAGGGAGCAGGTATTTAATGACCTGGCCCGGCTTCAGGAGAAGACGGGGGGGCCCTGGGACCTCGTCCTGTTCACCGGAGATCTCACCCAGAAGGGCACCCCCGAGGAGTTCCAGGCGCTCGAGAACAATCTCGCCCGGTTATGGGAGCACCTCCGGAGTCTCGGTTCAGAGCCGCGCCTGCTGGCGGTCCCCGGGAACCACGATCTCGTGAGACCTACGCCCAGGAAGCCCACGGTCAAGGCACTCGCGACTTGGTGGGACGACGAGGAAATCTCCAGTGAGTTCTGGAAGGACGATACCAGCGAATACAGGCGCATGGTCACGGAGGCCTTCACTCCATTCGTCGACTGGCAGCGCACGTCGAAGTTCAGCGGGCGGCCCCTGACGCCCGGGCTCCTGCCTGGGGACTTCTCGTTCACGGTGACGAAGGACGACGTTAGCCTGGGCATCGTGGGACTGAACTCCGCCTTCCTCCAACTGACGGCTGCGGATTATGAGCGGAAGCTCGTGCTCGACCCCCGTCAGTTCCAGGCCGCCTGCGGCGGTGACTCGTCGGACTGGCTCGCCCGCCACGACGCGACGATTCTGCTGACCCATCATCCCCAGAGCTGGCTTCATCCTCGGGCGGTCGCGTCGTTCGAGCAAGAGATTCTTGCTGATGACAACTTCACCCTCCACCTGTTCGGACACATGCACCTCGGTGCTTCGGAGATCACTCGGCGTGGAGGAGGCGCCTCTCGCCGCTTTGTCCAGGGCCCCTCCCTCTTCGGATTGGAAGACTTCGGAGACGGTAGGCAGACCGAGCGGATTCACGGCTACCTCGCGGGTCAAATCGACTTCAAGGAGTCCGGTTGTTCCCTGAGTATCTGGCCTCGGGTCGCGACGTTTAAGGAGGGTAACTTCCGGGTGCTCGGCCCGGACCCCAGAGCCACCCTGGACGAGCGTGAGGCCTGGAGCGATTCGTTCATGCGAAGAGGCGCGAGACGACGGAGGCGCCCGGCGTCCGCACCCGACTCCATCGGTCGGCCCTCGGTCATTGTGGAACCGGGAGCAGGCACGCCCTCCATGCGCTCCATGCTCTCGGCGGGCGACTACACACGCCTGCATGGGCGTGCGCGGCTCGCGGTCGAGCGCCTGAGCACGATTGCGAAGCAGCTTGGCTGGCACAATGTGGCGGACCAGGGGCAGGACCTGCTGAAAGTCCTTCATCAGGAGCCCTACCGGGTCGTCATTACGGGAAAATCACGAGCAGGGAAGAGCACTCTCCTCAACGCCTTAGTGGGGCGGGCCATCTGTCCAGTGCGCCGCAGCATTACCACTGCGGTTCCCATCATAATTCAACCGGGAGAAAGGGAGTTCCTCACGGTCAACATTGAGGGCGAACATCCGCGCCTGAGCGATGGCCCGATAACGCAGGACATGATTGCCCCCTATGCGGACCAGCAGAACAACCCGGACAACGAGAAGAGGGTCATCAACATCCGTGTGGAGTTGAGGGACGAGGTTCTCGATCTCGGCGTCATGTATGTGGACATCCCCGGGTTCGATGACCCAAACGGTCGGATCTGGTCCTCCACTGCAGAGGTGCTCCAGACCGCGCATGCACTCGTGCTTGTCCTGGACGTCTCTACGGTTCGGGTTGGCGGCTTCGCCCTGGACAAGCAGACGAAAGAGCTACTCTTGGATGCTCAGAAGCGGCAATGCGCCGTATTTGTCGTCTGCAACAAGGCGGACCAGCTAAATGCGGAGGAAAACCGGGAAGCGAAAGCGATGGTGCAGTCCGCTCTTGAACGATTTGGCGTCTGGGATACGCTGACGCATCCCCCGTTCTTCCTGAGCGCCAACGAGGTCGCTGTTCCCCGGCAACAGGGAAAAGCGAATCCGCCTTCGTTCAACGTGTTCTATGACGTAGTCTGGGAAAGCCTTTGGAAGACGGAGGCCATCGGGCTGCGCCGTCTCTACCGGGTCTTCGAGCAACTGCAGCTCGCCAGTGATGAGGTTGCCATGTTGATCGCATCCCGGCACGCAAAGGAGCCGGAGCGTATTAAGCTCCGCGAAGCACTCCAGCGTTGTGAGGAGCAGCGAAAGGAAATCGTCGCGGACGGCGACGAGGCTATCCAGCACGTACGAGCACATGGTGCGCGGCTCATCAAGGCGGAGAGGACGGAGTTTAGGACCGAGGTGCGCAAGTGGGTCGAGGCCTTGCCCGTTGGAGAGGGCCTGCCCAGACCATCCGCGGGTGTGGAAGCGCTGAAAAGCTCGATGTTGAACCGTCGGCACAAGGTTGCGGAGCAGGTTCAGGAGAAGTTGGAGAGCAGGCTGACGCGGCTCGATTCGCGCATTCGGAAGAGCCTCACGGAGCTGCGCTCGGAGGCGGGAGCATCCGCCCAGACTCAACAGATGCAGGACCTCTCGCAAACGCTCTCCACCTGGAAGACTCAGATGGAGCTTGTAGTTCCCGAGCATCAAGGGCGCCAAGTTGCTCGGTTTGCCGGCATTGCATCTTTCGGCATTACGGCTCTGATGGGACAGCTGTTCGGGCTGGGGGCACTGGTTGGGACGGCCGTCTCGTGGGTCGTCGGCTTGTTCACGGACAGTGCTGACACCCCGTCCGAGTTGGAAGAAGGCGTGGCACAGACCTTCGAAAGCAACTGGGACCAATTCGCGGCGAGCCTGGATCAACAGGTCAGTGAGATTGGTAAGTCGCTCACCCAGCGAATTCGCTCCAATATGACACGGTTCATGAGGGAAATGTGGACCCAGCTCGAGGACATCCGTGACGTAACTCCGGAGGAGCACCAACTCTTCGAACATCTGAAGACGGAGACGGAGCAGGCCACGGTGTCACTCCAGACAATCCTGCAAGCCGCGAAGTAGACCCGGAGCGCTCCACTCCGGGTCATGGGAGCAATGCCTCGACTGATTTCGGGCTTGTCGGTGGTGGTGATGTCGTCAATGACGGTATGGGCCGCGCGCCTGACGGGCTCTGCATGGTGCCAGGCTCCCGCCTCGCACAGCGACGCCCCAGACAGAACGACGACCGCGCGCATCTCGCTCACTCGTGTTGACGCGCTGTCGAATGTGGCATTGAAGAACTCATGACGCGGCGACCGAATTCTGGGTAGGGACATCAAGGGTGAATGGTCGTTTTAGCCACGGCTATCCGTGGGTCTTCCACTAATGCGGGCGTCTCCCCTATAGTCACCCGAAAGCTCCAACTGCATAGGAGGGGAAAGATTGCGATATTGGTGGGTTAATCAGAAGCAGACGCATCAGCACGAGATAGCCGGCGGCTATCTGTGGTCTCCGAAGCGAAACACCAACGGTGCGCGTAACCAGTTCTACGAGAACATGAGGGAGGCCGCACCGGGTGATGTGGTTCTCTCGTACTGGGAGGGGGCGATTCGGGCGTACGGTGTGGTGCAGTCGTATTGCTATGACTGTCCGCGGCCAGATGGATTTAGTAAGGCGTGGGATGCCATCGGCTATAGGGTGAGTGTCAACTTTGAGGTGCTGCCGCGCCCGCTTGCCCCGAAAGCCCACATGGAAGAAATCCGGCCGCTACTGCCGGGGATTTACTCTCCCCTTCAGCGAGAGAGTGGTAACGGATTGCAGTCCGTCTACCTAGCCGAGCTCCCTCTTGCTCTGGGGCAACTTCTTGTCGCGTTGCTCAACGCAAAGGGAACGCAGATTGCTGCGACGAGTGATGAGGCGCTCCTCGAAGTCGTTCCGCCCGTGGAGCATGCCCGTGAGCAATGGGAGGAGCACGCAGAGGAGGCCGTTCGAGCTCAATCCGAGCTGCCGACAACGGTACGGGAGGCTCTGGTAAAGGCTCGCCGAGGCCAGGGCCTCTTTCGAGAGAACGTGGCCAAGATTGAGAAGGCCTGTCGCATTACTGGGGTGAGTATGCCCAGCTTCCTCGTTGCAAGTCACATTAAACCCTGGCGGCACAGCTCCAATCGGGAACGACTGGATGGTAATAACGGGCTGCTGTTGAGTCCGAGTATCGATTGCCTATTTGATAGGGGCTTTATCTCCTTCGCCGACAACGGCGACGTGTTGGTATCTCCCGTGGCCAGTCAGGACTCCTTGCGGCGAATGGGTGTAGATGTAGCCACACAGCATAACGTAGGGCGGTTCAGTCGAGAGCAGGGGCGCTATCTCGATTTTCACCGTAGGGAGATTTTCCTCAAGTCTGGGTAGGTGTGCCAGGCACCACTCTGATTTCGCGATAGCGGTGGGCCTTCACCGGGGTAGTTTCGCCCCATCTTGCCGGCGGACGAGCGCGATGCTTGACTCCGCACCTCTCACTCGCCTTAACGCACTGAAGCAGTGGGCCTCGACGCGCCCATGACGTGGCGACCGAATTTGGGGTACGCACTACTGCTGGTTTGATGGTCAGTTGAAAAATTGTCGAGATTTTGCGCACCCAAAGGGCGTACAGGGATATGGATTTAATCGCAGAAATGCTGCTGGCGAAGGGGTATTTTCCGAAGGAGCTTCCGCCGTGCTTCTCCGCGGAAGGCTTCGCCAGTTGGGCAAAGCCGTTGAAGATTGTACCAAGTTCAGGAGAGCAGAGCTATCGCTCGCTCACTCATAGTCTAGCGCGCGCTGGCGGTGTTCGCAGAACGCTGTCTGTTCCCCATCCGGAAGCGTACCTGCGCCTGTGTAGGGAGATGGGCAGCGGCTGGGGGGAGATACGAGCGCTACTTGATAAAAGCGACCTCAGCCAAAGCTCTCCCGTACTAGGACATGAACAGGGGCGGGCCTTCCTCCCAAAACTGCCGCTTGGTGACCTGTCTGCGGTGCGAATTAAGCACCGCAGACACGCGCGTTATGTTCTCGTCGGAGATGTCGCGGAGTTCTATCGCAGTGTATACACTCACAGCGTGCCATGGGCTCTCCATTCGAAGGAAGTGAGCAAGCAACAACGCCGCGATTTGAAGCTTCTGGGTAACCGCCTTGACAGTGCAATCATGGCTGGCCAGGACGGGCAGACAAACGGCATTCCCATCGGGCCGGACACGTCCTTGGTTATTGGTGAGTTGCTGCTTTCGGCTGTTGATGTAGAGCTGCGGGCGCGGCTAGGGGCCGATGCCCGGGGATTTCGATACTACGACGACTACGAATTCTCGTTCGCTCGCCGAGGCGAAGCGGAAGCAGCGCTGCAGCACCTTCAGGAAGTGCTTGCTGACTACAGCCTGCATCTGAACCCCCTCAAGACGCGCGTGGTTGAACTGCCGCAGCGATTGGAGAATTCCTGGCTTACCGAATTTCGAGATTTTAAGTTTGCTCCCAAAACACGCTATTCGTTGCAGCGCGTTATCCGGTTCTTTGATCGGGCATTTGAACTCCATGCCGAGCACCGTGATTCATATGTGTTGCCCTATGCTATTTCCCGTGTCGCTGGCGCGGATTGGCGCGGAACAGCGCACTGGATCACAGTGCAAGATCTGCTGATGCAAGCGGTGACCGTTGAAATGAGTGCTGCTCAGCAGTTCGTCACTGTCCTGATTGAGGCAAAACAGCGTGAGTACGTTCTCGACACTCAGGCCATTCAACGAACCCTCAATCACGTCATCACTGAAAGTGCTCCGTCGGGTCACGCGAGCGAAACCACCTGGGCGCTGTGGGGCCTTCTTGCCTTGAGGTTGAAGATCGACCCCGCAGCAGCACGGGCGTTGGAACGCTCCCAAGATGTCTTTGTCGCACTGCTCGCACTGGACGCCAATCACCAAGGCCTGGTGGATGGCGGGCTGGACGTGAGCACGTGGGACTCGGTCCTTGCCGCAGACGAACTGCATGGTGAGCGCTGGCTTCTCGCATACGAGGCGCCACGTCGAGGATGGTTGGGCGGGCGCGGACCTCATCAGCACATCAAGGAGAATCAATTTTTCCATGCCCTGAATTTAGCAGGGGTTAGCTTTTACTCGCCCGTGACAGGCGCCCCGCTAAGTGCTGATGCACTCAAGCGTCTAAAGAAGCGGCCTGCTCAGAGCTACAGCACTGATTCGGAGGCTGAGCCTGACGAACCGGACGAGGAGGACGAACCGGACGAGGAGGGCGAGGAGGACGAACCGGACGAGGAGGACGAACCGGACGAGGAGGACGAACCGGACGAGGAGGACGAACCGGACGAGGAGGACGAACCGGACGAACCGGACGAGGAGGACGAACCGGACGAGGAGGACGAACCGGACGAGGAGGACGAACCGGACGAGGAGGACGAACCGGACGAGGAGGACAATGGTTTCTAGGACAACGGTGAGTTTGGTGGCCCGGTCCGCCCGCGTCGTCAGAGGCGGTCGCATCGGCGCCCTCACATGACGTCGGGCATGCCCGTGGTAACGGAGCCTTTGTAGTGGCGTGGCCTCAGCACCCGACGAGATCATCGGGTGCCAAGACTCCGCATCGCGCTTCGCCGGCTCAAGAAAGACGATGACCGTGCGCGCCTCGCTCACTCGCATTGACGCATTACCCTGTGTGGCCATGACGCCCCATGATGCAGCGACCGAATTTTTGGTAGTGACCGCGGGATCGCCACGAGAACAAGGCAACTCCACGCCTCCGCTTGTCGCTAAGGCCTTCGATTCCGAACCAGCTCAGTTCTCGTTTAGGCCGCAGGGTGTGCGCGTGTGCAGCCGGCGCTTCCACGTCTGCTCGAGGAGAACCACCTCCCGCATCGCCATGTCGGGCGAAGTGCGCTCGAGCACGCTGAATCGGAGATCGGCCGGTCGTGATTGCCGGAGCAGTTTGTTTCCGCCATGGCCGCTGGTGGCGTAGTCAAGCCAGCGGCCAAGCAAGTTCTCCGCCCCGGCCGCGGAGCCCACGTAGCCCAGGCGCCTGCGTTCGTCGTGAATGAAGTAAATCCCGCGCCACTGAGACAGTGGGGTTTGCCAGGACGTGGGGAGCAGCGCAAGCTGCGCCCACGTCAGCACCATCTCCTGCCAGGGCGGAAGTCTTCGCTTGATGATGCTCTCCTCGACCAGCGCTTCAATCGGAAAGCGATTCCGGCTGGCGTGACGCCACCAACTGCGTGTGCCGCCGGGCCAACCGAACACCAGCTTCCCCTTCCACGCCTCCATGAAGGGACGCGCCTGCAGGTCGAAGGCCCAAGCAGTGTCGGGGTCGGCGAGCATTCCGTAGCCGTTTCGGGCGAGCTCCTGATGCTCCGGAAGGGCGTTGAACTGCGCCGCATCGATCAGCCGGCCGCCCATGATTTCGTAGACACCGACGAAGACGGCGCGGTCCGGCGCATGTCCAATGCAGGAGACGATGTACTGCGCGCGCTGCATGGCGCCGGTGAGCTGCGGCCCTTGAGTGTGCTGATAGGCGCAGAAGAGTTCCGGACGTTCGTCCGCAATCCAGTAGATCGCCTCGCCGAGTTCGGAGACGGCGTTCCTCAGCACGAGGGTTCGGGCGGGTGGCAGGTGCAGGCGCTCAAGTGCATCGTTCAACTCGAACATGCGGCCGTTTTCGCACACGCTACGCGGCTCCGTCCAACGACGGTCTGCTCGGCGTGACGTGCCTGGACGGTTAGGACCATTGATCACGAGAGAAGTGCCGCGTGGGCCGGGGCTGCCCTCCTCTGCTGCGAGGACGGCGAGCCGGCGCCCCGTACCGGCAGCTTAAGACGAGCGGCCGGCCCCGGCAGATGTCCAATGCGGCTTGGCGCTCGCCTCCGCCACCTCCTCGAAGCCTCGGATGTTCGAGCGGACGGAGGCCCGGAGCTCGAACATCAAGGTTGTGCAGTGCCCTCGGTGTTTCCGACTCCGCTTAGGCCATTCCACGCAGTGCGATGACACGTGCGCGCCTCACTTACTCTCCTTGACGCACGCAAGCAGTCGTGACCGAGGGTTGGCCACCCCATCCGCCAGATGTGGGATTCCTCCTCGGTGGAGCCGCCCTGGAGTGGTGCGCTCCAAGGGCTCGTTTCTTGAGTGGGTCGGTCCCCCAATTAGCGGAAATAGGCTTTGTGGTAACCAGCGGGTGGCAAGGAGGCTGTTGTGATGGTCGAGTGAACTAAACCTGTTGGGTAGCATTTATAGGAACAGGAGGGGATTTCTCGCTGAAGGAACTTGCTGCCTTGGGGCGGGCGTAGCTGTGCTGCGGCCCTCCATGTCCGACTTCCGCGAGGCCGTTAAGTCGATATCGGAAGCCCAATGTTCCGAGCATCCTGGTTTCTCCGCCGCCCTGGCCTGTACTCGTTGCGGTACCTTCACCTGCGCCTTCTGCGCCTCGTTCGGGGCGGGCCTGTGCCTTCGGTGCCTCCATGCAGCTCCTGAGCTGGCGACGTGCTGGGCCCGGCTCGCAGCAAGCCTTGTCGACGGAGCCGCGCTCCTGCTCCCGTCCCTGTTTCTGGGCGTCCTCCGGTGCCTGGCGCTGCCGGGCGAGGCGGCGATGAATACTCCAGTCGTCTACGTCCCGGCGCTCCTCGCGTTGCTCGTGCAGGCGAGCTTGATTCGAGGCACTGGGGCGAGCCTCGGCAAGAGGCTCTTGGGAATTCGAGTCGTCCGAAGGGACGGCCTTCCGGCGGAGGTGTGGCGCATTGCCCTGCTGAGGAACGTGCTCCCGATGGCGCTCTGCGGCTACTGCGTCTGGTTTGGCCTCGTGGATGCGCTCTTCATCGTCGGAGAGGAGCGGCGATGCCTTCACGACTGGGTGGCCGGCACACGCGTCGTGAAGGCACCTCGAGCGCAACGCTCCTTCTCTGCGCGTTTCGTGACTGGCTGAGGCGTTGAGTTCGAAGTCCCTTCACCGAGAGGGGAGATTGCGAGGCGATGACATGGTGGGAGTGGTGAAGTCCGGGCGCCCCCGGTGGTTGGCCGGGCTCGTATGCGCGGTGGTGATGCTGGCGTTGGGGTGTGCCCGGCATACGTGGAAGCGGGACGACGTCATGACGTGGGAGGGTTGCTGCGAGGGGGCCGACGCGTGCCTCGCGTTCCTGCAGGAGGTCCACGGCCCAGACACCGGTGAGAGGTGGCTGCCGCCGGAGCAGGCGTGTGCCGCCTGGAAGCTGGGGCGCGCGGAGGAGGACGTCGTCCCCCGGCTGGTTCAGCTCCTTTCTCATGCGGACCGTCGAATTCGCGGCGGTGTGGCCCAGGCGCTGGCGGCGATGGGAGAGAAGGCCAAGGGCGCCGTGCCTGCGCTCCTTGCCGCGTATGAGCGGGAGCCTGGGGGGATGGCCCTTCACGCACTCTCCTCGCTCGATGACGAGCGAGCCGCTCCAGCCATCGTGCGCCACCTCCTGGAGTCGCGCATGTCGACGCTGGAGCACCTCGGGCCGACGTTGGCCCCGGTGCTGTTGGACGTGCTGGAGAATCCGGAGTCGAGCTGGGAGGCGCTGGTGCGGGTGCGCTACGTGCTCGCCCGGCGCGCCTCCTCGCACACGGAAAACGTCGTCCCCCGCCTGCGGATGCTCCTCGCGCGCGAACTGGCGGAGCCCATTCTCCGGCGTCCACCAGGGGCGTCCTGCCCGGCAGCTCCTGCGCCAAGCTGCGAGGCCATCTTCGACGGGTGCACCCCACGAGCGGCCTATGTGGCGTCGGTGTTGGCGGCCCACGAGCGCCGAGGGGCGGAGGTCGCACCCGAGGCACTCCAGGCGCTACAGCGGGCGGACGTGCGCCTCACGCCCGTGGCGCTGCAGGCGCTGGTGGCCTTCGAGAGTCCTGCTGCGGTGCCCCTCGTCCTCCAGCAGCTTGCCGTGCCTGAATGCCGTGCCCGGGCCCTCACAAGCCTCGCTTCCCTGGGGCCTGTGGCGCGGCCAGCCGCGACGGAGCCGCTGCTGCGCCTGCTGGCTACGGGGGAGGAGGGCTGGGAGCGTGCGCGGGCTGCGGAGGCCCTTGGGCGCGGCGGAGATGCAGTCGCCCTCGCGGCGCTGCGCCAGGCGGTGTACGCGCCGCACAGCGAAGTCCAAGCCGCGGCTATCGAGGCGCTGGGGAGCGATGCCTTCCGGGCGCATGAAGAAGAGCTGGTACCGCTGCTCCAGCAGGTGGTGGCGACGCACGCCTCGCCTGTGGCGCGGAGCCACGCGAGGTTGGCCTTGGAATGGCTCTCCGGCCAGGAGGTGCGGCCTCCGGACTCCATCGACTGCGCCCGTGTCATTCCATGCCACGGCGCGGGTTGGAAGCTGTGCCAGGGGCACACCTCACTCCAGTTGCACTGGGAGAAGCCGAAGGCGCCCCCGCGGCTGGGGCCGTGTGCGGGTGTTCCTGATGGGGACTCCGCGTCCGTCCTCGAAGCCATGGGGGAGGCCTGCCTTGTCGGACGGGACGACGGGGAGTTTGGGGGCACGCTGGAGGTGCATGAGGCCGGGCGGGTGACGGTGCTGGAGGAACCCCAGGCCAACCCCCTGCAGGCAGTGCGGATGCGCGGCACCCTCGTGGTGGTGGAGGGCCTGGCACACCTGGCTGGCGGTGCGGGGCGCCTGGTGCGTGTCGACGAGACCGAGGGGAGGTGGCGTGCCACGCCTTGGGTGACGCTCCCAGGCGCACCAATGGCATACGCGCTGGGTGAAGCGGGGGACCTCGTTGTGGGGACGACGAATCAGCGACTCGATGAAGTCGTGTGTGGCCAGGCTGGCGCATTCGCTCCAGCCCACGTGCTGCGCGTCACGGTGGACGGACGCCTGGCCCCAGTCGAGCCGGATGGACAGCCCTGACTCCACCGCGCGGGAAAGTGCGCCCCTCCCGGGGCAGGATGGGGCCTGGCGCGGGCGGGGGCGCTTCAGGCGCGCCGCGTCTGCGAGCGGAACTCGCTGGCCCATCGCTGGGCGGTGGCCGTGGCGCGCTCGCTCTCCGAGGCGAGGTAACTCGCTTCTGGCTTCCCGGCAGGGGTTGGTGCCCCAGGGGCGGAGG
>NZ_RAWI01001207.1 GCF_003612125.1 Corallococcus praedator | reverse complement strand
CACTACATCAAGGACGACCGGCCGCCCACCGGACGGTTCGTCAGCGCCGCCGCCGGCCAGAAGGTCGAGGTCCGCGTCGCACGGGAGTGGTTCGGCACGGACGGCATCGCCCCGGCGTCGGCCCGGGAGGCGATGCAGCTGCTCTCGCAGGTCCTGGCGAAGGCGCTCCCGGGGCACCTGGCGGCCTCACCCACGGCGACTGGGCAGAACATCTGGGCATACTCGCTGCCGAAGGACCTGGATCCGCCGACGCTGGACCCGGCCCTGGCGGAGCTGATCCACCACACCTCCGGCCAGCACCGCACCGAGCATCTCGTCGAGGGCCGCTCCCGCTGCGACTGCGGCGACTGCCTGCCGCTGATCGGGGCGAAGACGGAGATCCCCGGCTTCTGCTACGTGGACGGCCGGTTCATGTAC
>NZ_RAWI01001206.1 GCF_003612125.1 Corallococcus praedator | reverse complement strand
TGGGGGCGGTCTGGCAGGTGGCGTTCGAGCAGATCTGGCCCGTCGAGCACACGATGCCGCAGGCGCCGCAGCTATTGGCGTCGCTCTGGAGGTTCACCTCGCAGCCGTCGGACGAGTTCCCGTTGCAGTCCCCAAGGGTGCCGGAGCAAGACTGGCAGATGTTCCCCTCGTAGGTGGGCGCGCACTTGCAGGTGTAGCTCCCCACGCCGTCGATGCAGGTGCCACCGTTCAGGCAGGGGCTTGCGGCGCACTCGTCGATGCTGGTGCAGGTCACGCCGTCGCCCTCGTACCCCGCATTGCAGGCGCAGGTGAAGGAGCCCCCGCTGTTGGTGCAGGTGGCGTTTTCGTTGCAGTTGTCGGTACCGGCGGCGCACTCGTCGATGTCGGTGCAGGTCACGCCGTCGCCCTCGTACCCCGC
>NZ_RAWI01001205.1 GCF_003612125.1 Corallococcus praedator | reverse complement strand
GTTGATAATCGTCGTCTCTGCGGCGCCAATCAGCGCGGGCAAACCCTTGTGCTGCGTTTCGAGTTCGGTCACATTGGCGCTTTCCTTATCGCGCAGTGCCAGTGCTTCTTTTTGCTCAACCCCGGCATCGTCTTTGGCTTTCACGGCCTCTTCATGCGCGCTGGCCGCGTTGGCCGCTGCTTTTTTCAATGCCTCATCATTGGGCGCCGCCGCCAGCGCGGTTGCGGCGGCGGTTGCTTTGGAAGCCGCCTCTTTTTCAGCGGCGGTTTTCTGTTCGAGTTTGCGGTTGCTGCCCTGCAATGCTTTTTCGGCATTGACGAGCAGGCGGCGCGCCTCGGCCATCTCGCTTTTGCGATGGGCGTAACGGGTTTGCAATTTCTGCAGTTCGTTGCGGGCCGTTTCCACGTCGTCTTTGGCG
>NZ_RAWI01001204.1 GCF_003612125.1 Corallococcus praedator | reverse complement strand
CCCCCATGCCGGCGGTGGTCGTTCGCCCCTCGAACATCTACGGCCCGTACGACAAGTTCGACTTCGCCGTCAGCCATGTGACGGCCGCGCTGGTCCGGCGGGTCGCCGAGCGCCAAGCCCCGGTCGAGGTCTGGGGCACCGGCCAGGATATCCGCGACCTGGTCTATGTGGACGATTTCATCGACGGCATGCTGGGTGCCTTCGCCACAGACCTGCCCTACCTCGCGGTCAATCCCTGCGCCGGCGAAGGCTATTCCGTGCGACAGATTCTCGACACCCTTCTCCGGGTCGACGACTACCGCGACGCCGACGTCCGTTTCGACGCCTCGCGACCGAGCACGATGCCGGTCCGGCTCATGGAAAATCGCATGGCCAGAGAGCTTTTCGGCTTCGAGGCGAAAACACCCCTGGATGAAGG
>NZ_RAWI01001203.1 GCF_003612125.1 Corallococcus praedator | reverse complement strand
TCCCGGCGGTCAGGCTGAACGGGGTATCGTGTTCGGCCACGAGATCGGCACGCAACTTCAACAGCATATCGGGAATATCAATATCGACCGGGCAGGCCTGTTTACACGCACCACACAGGCTGGAAGCGTGCGGCAACGGTGCGGCACTGTGAATATCTGTCAGCAGCGGCGTGATAATGGCGCCAATCGGTCCGGGATACACCCACCCGTAGCTATGCCCACCGACATTCTGATATACCGGACAGGCATTCAGGCACGCACCGCACCGGATACAGAGCAGCGACTCGGCATATTCGGACTGGTAAATTTTGCTGCGTCCGTTGTCGAGGAATATTACATACTGGTAATCCGGCCCGTCGGGGTCATCCGGTAAGGCCACACCGCCGAAAACGTGGACATAACTGGTCAGGCGTTGGCC
>NZ_RAWI01001202.1 GCF_003612125.1 Corallococcus praedator | reverse complement strand
GTGCGCATCCCGAAGGGAGCGGGTCGTAGCCGCGCGATTCGAGCCCCGCGACGGCCTGACAGTTCGCCGAGATTAGCGCCAACATCACGACTGTTATGTCCGGCCAGCGCCGCCCAGCCGACGTCTTCCTAGAGGGCCGTGCGCGCATCAGAACGCGCCCCGCAAGATGAGCGCTGCGCCGCCCAACGTCGGCTCGACGCGCACGTTCACACTCACGCGTGCGCGCTCGTAAACCGGGCCCGTGAAGAACCACCAAGCCCCGAGCCCCGCTGCCGCGATGCCCGTCGCCAACGTCACATCGGTCACCCACGCGAACGTCTGCGCGCGCGCCATTGCATCGACGCCAGGCTGCGTGCAGCGACGCTGGCCATCGTAGAGCGGACATGCCGCGTCGCTCTCGCGTTTGCTCGTAATCGTG
>NZ_RAWI01001201.1 GCF_003612125.1 Corallococcus praedator | reverse complement strand
GTTTTAAGAGAGCTTGGGTTAAATGAACAAACAATTAAAAATGGCTTTGAAACGTATACATCAGACAATGGTCGTATGCAGTACTTTAAAAAAGAACGAAAAGAAGCGATGATCAATTTAGCTAAAAACCCTGCAGGAATGAATGCAAGTTTATCAGTTGGTGAACAATTAGAAGGCGAAAAAGTGTATGTTATTTCGCTAAATGATAACGCTGCAGATGGTCGAGATACTTCATGGATTTATGATGCAGATTTTGAAAAATTATCTAAGCAACAAATTGAAGCTATCATCGTGACAGGTACACGAGCAGAAGAACTTCAATTGCGATTGAAGTTAGCAGAGGTTGAAGTACCAATTATAGTTGAGCGTGATATTTATAAAGCAACGGCAAAGACTATGGATTATAAAGGTTTCACAG
>NZ_RAWI01001200.1 GCF_003612125.1 Corallococcus praedator | reverse complement strand
TCCATGTGAGGGTCCGACGGCACGTTGCCTCGGAGGAACTCGGTCACGCGCCGAGCCAGCGTTTCCGCCGTCTCGGGCCGCGGCTGGCACCGGGTGGCCCAGGCGCGTCCGGGATGCAGGACGTCCCAGAGAGGCATCAACCCCCCATACCGACCGGAGCCCGGGTCATGGTTTCCGAAGCCGTCGAGCACGAGGTTCCAGACGGGCCGGAACTTGGCGATCAAGAGGGTCTCTCCCAACGGAATCCAGATGTCGTCGACCGACAGGTAGCGACATTGGAAATCCGCGAGGTCGAGGTTCCGCGCGGCCGCGATGCTCTCGGCGTGCTCACGTAGCCGGCCGTGGAGGAACCGGCCCGGCACCGATCCGAGCGGGTTGACGCCCTTGCGCCCTCCCGGTGGGATCGCCTTCCCCACGT
>NZ_RAWI01001199.1 GCF_003612125.1 Corallococcus praedator | reverse complement strand
ACCGTAGCCCGCAATTCGTGGGCAGAATGGCGCTGCTGTTCAAGATTGTGCCAGTGGTAGTTGAGCGTTTCTTGCTGCTGAGTGAGAACGGCAAAGGCTTGAGCAATTTGGTCGCTGACGGCTCCAGTGGGGGCAGAGGCGGAGAGGCGATCGATAATGTTTTGAAGCTGTTGGGCTTGTTCCTGATTGAGTCCGGCACTGGCGGATTGTTCTTCAAAGCGGTTCATTTCGCCTTGCAGATGTGCCCACGCGCCCTCAAGCTCTTGGCTTTTGCGTTCATATTCGGCTTTGAGCTGGTCGGCCTCGGTGCGAGTCGCTTCAATTGCCTGACGCTGCTGCTCTAGCCGCTCTAGGTCGGCTTCGAGGTCTTGAAGCTGCTCTTGCCGCGCTTCCATTTCCATCTCGCGACGGTTAAGCTC
>NZ_RAWI01001198.1 GCF_003612125.1 Corallococcus praedator | reverse complement strand
GAGCGCGAGGGCGAAGAGGAGGGCCGGCGTGAGGGCGCGGACGGCGCGCGGCACGTCGCCGCGCTTCCAGGCCATCTGCGAGCCCAGCGGCAGGGCGACGGCGATGGCGACCATGAACGGCGTGAAGGCGGCGTCGAAGAAGGGCGCCCCGACCGACAGGGTGCGGCCCAGCGCCACCTGCGCGATGAGGGGCCACACCGTGCCGATCAGGACGACGAAGGCCGACACGGCGAGGAGCACGTTGTTGAGGACCAGAGCCGACTCCCGGCTCACCGTGCCGAACACGCCCTTGGCGTCCAGCGTCGAGGCCCGCGCGGCGAAGAGCGTCAGCGCGCCGCCGACGAAGACGCCGAGGATGGCGAGGATCACGACGCCGCGCGCGGGGTCCGAGGCGAAGGCGTGAACGCTCGTGAGCACGC
>NZ_RAWI01000011.1 GCF_003612125.1 Corallococcus praedator | reverse complement strand
GCCATGATCGCCGACCTCCACAACGCCGACATCCCCAAGCCCGTGCTCGAAGTCATCACCCGCCTGCGCGAGCTGGGCCATGCCACCTACCTGGTGGGCGGCTGCGTGCGGGACATGGTCCGCCAGGTCCACCCCAAGGACTTCGACGTGGCGACGAGCGCGCTGCCCGAGGAGGTCCAGAAGGCGTTCCGCAAGGTCATCCCCACTGGCATCCAGCACGGCACGGTCACTGTCGTCACCGGGGGCAACCACGTGGAGGTGACGACGTTCCGCTCGGAGGGGGACTACCTGGACGGCCGCAGGCCCAGCTCCGTGTCCTTCGAGCGCGACATCGTCAAGGACCTGTCCCGGCGCGACTTCACCATCAACGCCATGGCGTACAACCCGCTGGACAAGGAGCTGGTGGATCCGTTCGGCGGACAGGTGGACCTGCCGGCCCGGTTGATCAAATGCGTGGGCTCCGCGTTGGAGCGCTTCTCCGAGGACGGCCTGCGCCCGCTGCGCGCCGTGCGCTTCTCCGCCGTGCTGGGCTTCTCGCTGGACCCCGACACCCGCGACGCCATCCCCGCGACCCTGAGTGTCTTCCGCAAGGTCGCCCTGGAGCGCGTGCGTGAGGAGCTCTGCAAGCTGCTGCTGTCCCCGCGCGCCGAGGCGGGGCTCCAACTGCTCGCGGATACCGGGCTCCTGGAGGTCTTCCTGCCGGAGCTGGCCCGCGCGGACGCCGAAGCCGCCCGGCTCGCCCGCGCCGCCACGCAGGCCGCGCCCCTGGAGCTGGATGTCCGCATGGCCACGCTGCTCGCGGACCTCGTCACGGGGCCGCAGGCCCGCGAGCTGTGCATGCGGCTGAAGTTCCCGAACAAGTCCGCCGACCTCGTGGGCCTGCTCGTCGAACACGCGAAGCTGGAGACGCGCCTGACGGACACGGATCCGGCCCTGCGCCGGCTGCTCGCCCGGGTGGGTCCGCCACAGCTTCCCGTGCTGCTCGCCGTGGCGAAGGCCCGCGTGCAGGCCCGGGCGCCGGAGCAGCTTCCCGCGCTGGAGTCGCTGGCCGAGCGCCTGGGACTGCTCGCCGCCGCGAAGCCGCCCCTGTCCGCGAAGGAGCTGGCGCTCACCGGGGGCGACATCATGTCCACGCTGGGCATCGGGCCATCCCCGAAGGTGGGCGAGGCGACCCGGTACCTCGTGGAGTCGGTGCTGGACGACCCGTCACGCAACACCGCCGACCAGCTCCGCGCGCTGCTGACGGAGTGGAGCCGGACGCGAAGCGCCTGAAAGGTCACCTTCCCCCGGCAGGAGGGCAGGGAAGGGGGCCTGGAGTGCCATCCGGCCGTGCGTCCCGGGCCGGGGGCGTGTAGGAAGGAGCCCCATGCGAGTCGTCGTTGCCATGAGCGGCGGGGTGGATTCCTCGGCCGCCGCCGCCCTGCTCAAGGAGCAGGGCCATGAGGTCATCGGCATCACCCTGCGCGTCTGGTCCTACGAGGGCAACGCGAAGTGTGGAAGCTGCTGCAGTCCGGACGACATCGACGATGCCCGCGCGGTGGCCCAGCAGCTGGGCATCCCGTTCTATGTGGCCAACGCCGAGGAGATCTTCCAGGACCGGGTGGTCAACCCGTTCGTCCAGTCGTACCTGGGCGGCAAGACGCCCATCCCCTGCGTCGCCTGCAACCGCGACGTGAAGTTCAACTTCCTCCTCAAGCGCGCGCGCGCCCTGGGTGCCCGGCTCGCCACGGGCCACTACGCCCAGGTGGAGGAGGTGGACGGCCGCTTCCACCTGCGCCGCGCCGCGGACGCCGCCAAGGACCAGAGCTACTTCCTCTTCACGCTGGGCCAGGAGGAGCTGCGCGACGTGCTCTTCCCCGTGGGCCACCTGACGAAGGCGGAGGTGCGCGCCGTCGCGGAGCGCCACGCCCTGCCCACCACCCACAAGCCGGAGAGCATGGAGATCTGCTTCGTGCCGGACGGCGACTACGCCGGGTTCGTGGAGAAGGTCGCCGGGCCGCAGCCTTCAGGCGAGGTCGTGGATCCGGAGGGCCGCGTGCTGGGCACCCACAACGGCATCCACCGCTTCACCGTGGGCCAGCGCAAGGGCCTCAACCTGGGCGGTGGTGAGGTGCGCTACGTGCAGCGCCTGGAGCCGGAGACGAACCGCGTCGTCGTGGGCCCCGCGGAGGGCACCGGCCGCGCGCAGTTCGGCCTGCTCCAGCCGCACTGGGTGGACGCGCCGCCCCCGCCCGAGCAGGCCGTGGAGGTGCGGATCCGCCACCGTCACGCAGGGGCTCCGGGCCGGGTGCACATCTCGCCGCACGGGCTGGTGTCGGTGCAGCTGGATGCGCCCGCGCGCGCCGTCACGCCGGGGCAGGCCGCGGTGGTCTACGACCGCGATCGGGTGCTCGGTGGCGGGTGGATCGTCTGACGTCGTTTGACTGCGCCGGGGCCCGACTTCTGGCCTCGCGCGCGTCGCGTTCCACCGGCGTCAAGACCCCCCATTCCGTGAATTTGACCCGCCTGGGGGTGGGGCGTAGCTTGCGCGCACGCTGTCGCTACAGGCCGTAACACGGCCCGTGCGCGCGACGAGGTTCGCCCTGCCATGCGTGACGCCCACCGGATGAAGGAGAAGTTCGACGTCTCGTTGGACAATCGCCAGATCGTCAGCCTGTTGATCGCCGGCATTGTCGTGATGGGCGCGGTGTTCGTCCTGGGCGTGGTGGTGGGCAAGAAGCTCTCCGGCGACGCGCAGACGGCCGCCGCCCCGGACCTGCTCTCCGCGCTGGACGCCAACGCACAGGTCCTCCACGACGCGCGCCAGGAGCCGCCGCTCACCTTCCCGGACGAGCTCACCCGCAAGGCCTCCGCGGACCCCCTGCCGCCGCTGCCCACACCCAAGCCCGCCGCGAAGCCGGAGGCCCCCAAGGCCACCGCCGCGAAGCCGGAGGTGAAGCCGGAGCCCGCCAAGGTCGCCGCGAAGCCCACCCTGGCCCCCACGCCGGACCCGGACACCGGGGAGCTGCCCGCGCAGGACGAAGCCTCCGACGAGGCCCCCGCCGTCGTCGTGAAGCCGGAAGTGAAGCCGGAGGCCCCCAAGGCGGCCACCGTCGTCGCCGCGAAGCCGGAAGTGAAGCCCGAGCCCGTGAAGGGAAAGGTGGAGGAGACGCCGGTCGCCACCCGCACCGCCGCACGTGACGGGGGCATGAAGGAGGCCATCGCGCGGGCCCAGCAGCTTCCGGCCGAGCCTCCGCGCCCGGCGGAGGCCGTGAAGGGTGGGGCGTTCACGCTCCAGCTCTCCGCGTTCCAGAGCCGCCCGGATGCCGACCGCTTCGCCGCCCGGTTGCGCGACCGAGGCTATGCCCCGTATATCCTGGCGGCGGAGGTGCCCGGAAAGGGCACCTGGTACCGCGTCCGCATGGGCTCCTTCGCCTCGAAGGAGGCGGCGGGCCGGTACCTGACGGACTTCAAGCGCGAAACCCAGCTCGACGCCTACGTGGCCGGCACGAACTAGCGCTGGGCAAGGAAGAGAAGAAGCACCATGACGACGACGAAGCGGGTGGAGAAGCCCTGGGGCCACGAGCTGATCTGGGCCCACACGGAGCGCTACGTGGGCAAGCTCCTGCACGTGAAGGCGGGCCACAAGCTCAGCCTCCAGTTCCACAACCGCAAGGACGAGACCATCCACGTCCAGAGCGGCAAGCTCCTCTTCGTCGTCGACGAAGGCCAGGGCCTCATCGAGAAGGAGATGAACCCCGGCGAGAGCTACCACATCAAGCCGCTGACCAAGCACCGCATGGTCGCCATCACCGACTGCGACATCCTCGAGGTCAGCACCCCCGAGCTGGATGACGTCGTGCGGCTGGAAGACTCATACGGCCGCGCCGGCACCAGCAAGGCGTAGCCGTCCGCGGTACCGCTTCCGCGCCGGCGCCCACCCGAGGAGACCCGGGAGCGCGCCGGCCGCGTCGAGGCCTCACTCCGCGGCGGGCTTCGGCTTGGGGTTGCGGGTCCACTGGTCGACGGTGCCGTCGCCGTCCAGGTCCTCGCCGATGCGGTCCACCTGGCCGCCCTCCCAGTACTCCCAGTAGTCCACCCGGCCGTCGTGGTTCGCGTCGCGCTCCTTCCGCACGAGCGTGTCGTTCTCGTAGTACAGCCACGAGTCCGCCTTGCCGTCGCCGTCCAGGTCCCGCTGGCCCTGCGTGCGCTTGCCCTCGGCGTAGTGGTACGTGGCGTCCACCTTGCCGTCGTAGTCCAGGTCCATCACCTCGCGGACCTTCGCGCCCTGCGGATCCATGTACTGGGTGACGTCCACGCGGCCGTCCCAGTTCAGGTCCAGCTCCTTGCGCACCAGCAGGTCCTTCTGGCGGAACTCCCAGACGTCCGTCTGGCCGTCGCCGTTCGCGTCCAGCTCCGTGACGGTCTCCCCGGCGGCGGGCTTGCCCCGGATGGCTTCGGCCTCCGGACGCTTGCGCGCCGCGTCAGGATTCTCCGCCGGCTTCTGGGAGGCACAGCCAGACAACGTTCCGGCTACGAGGAATCCCAGGAAAATCAAACGGTTGCTAGGAAACACGCTGCCTCCTGGGCGGGCAGGGCGCCTTGTTCGCGCCGCTCGCACTCCGTGCTTTCGCAGGCCACGTCATTCCATATATTTTCACGTATCGCCATGGCCCGAAAGAAAGTCAGCACCACCATCTACATCACTCCGGAGCAGAACGAACTGCTCAAGGCGCTGAACCAGAAGACGAAGGTGCCCGTGGCCGAGTACATCCGGCAGGGCATCGACCTGGTGCTGGAGAAGTACAAGGCGCAGCTGCCGGGCCAGTCGACCTTCGACGAACTCTCCTGAAGAACGAGGCGTGACGTGACGAGCATGCGTGGCAAGCGGGCGGTGGTGCTGGGTGGTGCCGGATTCGTCGGCTCGCACCTGTGTGAGCGGCTGCTGGATGACGGCGCCGCGTCCGTCATCGCGGTCGACAACCTGATCACCGGCAACGAACAGAACGTGCGCACGCTCAAGCCGCGCGCGGGCTTCCAGTACGTGAAGCAGGACATCATCGACGGCCTGGAGGTGGACGGGCCGGTGGACTACGTCCTCAACCTGGCCTCGCCGGCATCGCCCATCGACTACGCGAACCTCCCGCTGGAGACGCTGCGCGTGGGCTCCATCGGCACGGAGAACGCGCTCAAGCTGGCGGAGAAGAAGAAGGCCGTGTTCCTCATGGCCTCCACGTCGGAGGTCTACGGCGATCCGCTGGTGCACCCCCAGAAGGAGGATTACTGGGGCAACGTGAATCCCATCGGGCCGCGCTCGGTGTACGACGAGGCCAAGCGCTACTCGGAGGCCATCAGCGCCGCCTACGAGCGCAGCCGGGGCGTGGAGGTCCGCATCGTGCGCATCTTCAACACCTACGGCCCGCGCATGCGCCTGAACGACGGCCGCGTGGTGCCCGCCTTCGTGGGCCAGGCGCTCAAGGGCGAGGACTTCAGCGTCTTCGGTGACGGCAGCCAGACGCGCTCGTTCTGCTACGTGAAGGACCTGGTGGACGGCCTGGTCCGGCTGGTGCTGTCGGACGTCCGGGGCCCGGTGAACATCGGCAACCCGCGCGAGATGACCATCAAGCAGTTCGCGGAGGCCGTGCGCGCGGCGTCCGGTGGGGGTAGGGAGATCGTCTACCACCCGCTGCCCAAGGATGATCCGAAGCAGCGCCAGCCGGACATCACCCGCGCGCGCACGCTGCTCGGGTGGGAGCCCAAGGTCCTGCTGGAGGACGGTTTGCGGGAGACCATCGCGTACTTCCGAGAGGTTGCCGGTCGTCCCTCTGGGACTTAGGTTGGCCGCGCGCGAGTGAACGCGAAGGTTTCAACGGCCCTGCTCCCCTGGCGGCGGCGGGCCCGGGGGAGAACGGCGTGAAAGTCCTGGTAACCGGCGGCGCGGGCTTCATCGGCTCGCACGTGTGTGACGAGTTCCTGCGCAATGGCCACGAGGTCATCGCGCTGGACGACCTGTCGGGCGGCAAGAAGGAGAACCTGGATCCGCGCGTGCGGCTCGCCGTGCACGACATCCGCAGCCGCGAGGCCGCAGAGCTCATCCGCGCGGAGAAGCCCCAGGTCATCTGCCATCTGGCCGCCCAGATGGACGTGCGCCGCAGCGTGGACGACCCCGGCTTCGACGCGGACGTGAACATCCGCGGCATGCTCAACCTGCTGGAGGCCGCGCGTCACAGCGAGGTGAAGAAGGTCATCTTCAGCTCCACCGGCGGCGCCATCTACGGCGAGCAGGATTACTTCCCCGCGACGGAGTCGCACCCCACGAGGCCGGTGTCGCCCTATGGCGTCTCTAAGGCGGCGGGCGAGCTGTACCTGGGCTACTACCGCGCCCAGTACGGCCTGCCCTTCGTCGCCCTGCGGTACGCCAACGTGTACGGTCCCCGTCAGAACCCGCACGGCGAGGCCGGCGTGGTGGCCATCTTCAGCCAGCGCGTCATCGCGGGGCAGGGCTGCACCATCTTCGGGGAAGGCAAGCAGACGCGGGACTTCGTCTTCGGTCCGGACGTGGCGCGCGCCAACTACCTGGCCTTCCAGAGCGACTACGTGGGCGCCGCCAACATCGGCACCGGCGTGGAGACGGACATCAACCGCCTCTATGAGCTCATCGCGCAGGCGGGCGGCAGCTCGCTGAAGGTGGCGCACGCGCCGGGCAAGCCGGGCGAGCAGATGCGCTCCTGCATCGACGCGTCGCTGGCCAAGAAGGTCCTGGGCTGGGAGCCCACGGTGCAACTGGCGGACGGCCTGCGCCACACGCTCCAGTTCTTCCGCGACAAGGCCGCCGGCCCCGCGCGGGCCCGGGGTTAGTCGGCAAACGCCCCGGTGGCGGCAGCTTCCCCCTGGCCTGGGTGGCCGGGGGGAACGGCCGTCGTCAGGTGGGTGGAAGGCCGGGCGGGCGCGTGTGCGCAGTCGTGGATTTTCGGGCGGTTCGGTGTTACCTACGCCCGCTTCGCGACTGATCGAGCGCCCTGAACATGCCGGCTGAAAACGCGCACATCCGCAACTTCTGCATCATCGCCCACATCGACCATGGAAAGTCGACGCTGGCCGACCGCCTCCTGGAAAAGACAGGCACGCTGACCAAGCGTGAGGCGCAGGCCCAGTTCCTCGACAACATGGACATCGAGCGTGAGCGGGGCATCACCATCAAGGCCCAGTCCGTGCGGATGACGTACACCGCCAAGGACGGCCAGAACTACGTCCTCAACCTCATCGACACACCGGGGCACGTGGACTTCGCCTACGAGGTGAGCCGCAGCCTCGCCGCGTGCGAGGGCGCGTTGCTCGTCGTGGACGCGAGCCAGGGCGTGGAGGCGCAGACGCTGGCCAACGTCTACATGGCGTTGGAGCACGACCTGGCCATCATCCCGGTCATCAACAAGATCGACCTGCCCAGCGCGGACGTGGAGCGCACGCGCTCGGAGATCGAGGACGTCATCGGCATCGACGCGTCCACCGCGGTGCCCACCTCCGCGAAGGAGGGCATCGGCATCCACGACATCCTGGAGTCGGTGGTCAAGCTGGTGCCGCCGCCCACGGGCGCGGTGGACGCGCCGCTCAAGGCCCTCATCTTCGACTCCTGGTACGACAACTACCGGGGCGTGGTCGTGCTGGTGCGCGTGCTGGAAGGCACGCTGAAGCTCAAGCAGAAGATCAAGATGTTCAGCAACAACAAGGCCTTCGAGGTGCAGGAGCTGGGCGTGTTCAGCCCGTTCTCTCGCCCCGTCACGCAGCTCATCGCGGGCGAGGTGGGCGTCCTCGTCGCGAACGTGAAGGAGCTGAACGACGCGAAGGTCGGCGACACCGTCACGGAGGAGCTGCGGTCCACGGCGGAACCCTTCCCGGGGTTCAAGGAAGTCAAGCCGATGGTCTTCAGCGGCATCTTCCCGGTGGACTCGTCCGACTACGAGAACCTGCGCGACGCGCTGGCGAAGCTGACGCTCAACGACTCCGCCTTCACCTACGAGCCGGAGTCGTCCACGGCGCTGGGGTTCGGCTTCCGCTGCGGCTACCTGGGCCTGCTCCACATGGAGATCGTCCAGGAGCGGCTGGAGCGCGAGTACAACCTCAACCTCATCACCACGGCCCCGTCGGTGGTCTACCGCATCACCACCACCAAGGATGAGGTGCTCCTGGTGGACAACCCGGCGAAGCTGCCGCCGACGCAGAACATCACCAAGTTCGAGGAGCCCATCCTCACCTGTCACATCCACGTGCCCAACGAGCACCTGGGCGCCATCCTGAAGCTGTGCCAGGACCGGCGTGGCGTGCAGAAGGACATGAAGTACCTGGGCTCCAGCGGCACGCGCGTGCAGGTGACGTACGAGATGCCCATGGCGGAAGTCGTGTTCGACTTCTTCGACCGGTTGAAGAGCGTGTCGCGCGGCTACGCGAGCCTGGACTACGAGCTGTCCGCCTACGCGGAAGCGGACCTGGCCCGGCTGGACATCCTCATCAACGGGGAGCCGGTGGACGCGCTGAGCGTCATCGTGCACCGCGAGCGCGCGTACCAGCGCGGCCGCGAGGTCTGCGAGAAGCTCAAGGAAGTGATTCCCAAGCAGATGTACGAGGTGGCCATCCAGGCCGCCATCGGCGCGAAGATCATCTCCCGTGAGACGATCTCCGCGATGCGCAAGAACGTGCTCGCCAAGTGCTACGGCGGCGACATCAGCCGCAAGCGCAAGCTCCTGGAGAAGCAGAAGGAGGGCAAGAAGCGCATGAAGCAGGTCGGCACGGTGGAGATTCCGCAGGAAGCCTTCCTCGCGGTCCTCAAGACGGAGCAGTAGCCCTATGAGCACGGCCAGTCCTTCCGCGAAGCTGGGAGCGGCCATGGCCGCGCGTCGCACGCCGGAGCAGCTCAAGGCCCGCCGCCAGCTGCTGTGGCGCGAGCTGCTCACCAGCCTCTGGGCCCCCCTGTGCGGCGTGGGTCTGGCGTTCCTGCCCTACGTCACGCTGATCGAAATGGCGCCGCACACGGCGTCCTGGGCGCAGCCCCTGATGAAGGGGTTCGGCCTGTTGATGGTCCTGGCCTTCGTGGGCCTGCTGGTGTGGCGCACCGCCTCCAGGAAGGAGTCGCTGCTGCGCACGCTGCGGCACGAGGCACGGGAGCTCATCGCGGAGGACGAGCGCATCCTGGGGCGCGTGAAGGACAAGGTGTCTCCGGCCGTGGCGGAGAAGATCACCGAGCAGGCCGTGCGCGTGGACAACGCGTCGGTGGCGGGTGACGCGGAGGCGCTGCGCGCCGAGGTGAAGACGCTGGAGCTGATGACCCAGGAGCACCTGGGCGCGTACCGCAAGCAGTCCGCGTGGGACTTCGTGGGCGGCTTCGCCAAGGCGCTGCTCATCGCGCTGATCATCCGCACGGTGCTGGTGGAGCCGTACCGCATCCCGTCCGGCTCCATGCTGCCCACGCTGCAGATCGGCGATCAGGTCTTCGTCAACAAGTTCATCTACGGCGTGCGCATCCCGCTGATGAACGTGGTGCCGTTCCGCATCGTGCGGGCGCCCCTGCGCGGGGACGTCATCGTCTTCAACAACCCCGTGAACGAGTCCACGGACTTCATCAAGCGCGTCATCGGCATCCCCGGGGACGTGGTGGAGATCATCGACGGGGTGATCCACATCAACGGCCAGCCGCAGCCGCGCACGCTGGTGTCGGCGGACTACATCGTCCACAACCAGGACGACACGACGGGCCAGTGGTTCGACCAGGAGGAAGTGCTCTACCGGGAGGACATTGGCGGCGTGGTGCACTCGGCGCTCCAGCACCCGCTGCGCCTGCCGGGCCGTGAGCGGGAAGGTCCCTACACGGTGCCCGCGGACAGCGTCTTCGTGATGGGCGACAACCGCGACAACAGCGCGGACAGCCGCTACGGCCTGGGCGCCCCCGGCCACCACGAGGTGGAGTACGTGCCGTACGGCCACATCAAGGGCAAGGCCATGGTGGTGTGGCTGTCGCTCGGTTGGGGCGGCCTGCTGGGCAACCTGTTTGGCGGCACGGGCCTGCGGGTGGAGCGCTTCTTCGAACCGGTGCGCTGAACGTCCCTGTCGGACCGCCGCGCGCCACGCTTGACGCAACGTGCGGCGCGCGGTACGCGGCGGCCCCGGCCCATGAGACATCTTCTCGGAATCGCAGGCTGGCGGCGGGACGAGCTGGAAGCGCTGCTCGACCGCGCACAGGCGCATCTGCCCGGCGGACCGGATGCCTCGCACGTGCTGCGCGGCAAGGTCGTGGCGAACCTCTTCTTCGAGGACTCCACCCGGACGCGCTCCTCCTTCGAGGTGGCCGCGCGCCGCCTGGGGGCGGACGTCCTCAACTGGAGCTTCGTGGGCTCCTCGGTGTCCAAGGGGGAGACGCTCCTGGACACCGCCCGCAACATCGAGGCCCTGGGCCCGGCCATCATCATCATCCGGCACCGCTCCTCGGGCGCGCCGCACCTCGTCGCCCGGCACGTGAAGTGCGCCGTGGTCAACGCCGGTGACGGCGCCCACGAGCACCCGTCCCAGGCGCTGCTGGACGCCTTCACCCTGCGCCAGCGCTGGGGCTCGCTGGAAGGGCGCACGGTGCTCATCGTCGGGGACGTGCTGCACAGCCGCGTGGCCCGCTCCAACCTCGTGTGCCTGAAGGCGCTGGGGGCCCGTGTCGTGCTCTGCGGGCCACCCACCCTCCTGCCCCCCAGGCTGGAGGAGATGGGTGGGGAGGTGACGCATCAGCTGGACGCGGTGCTGCCGCAAGCGGATGCGGTGATGTGCCTGCGGCTGCAGACGGAGCGGATGGCGGAGGCCTTCCTGCCCTCGCAGCGGGAGTACTCGCGACTGTTCGGCCTCACGCCCGCCCGCGTGGAGCGGATGAAGCCGGACGCGCCCGTGCTGCACCCGGGCCCCATCAATCGCGGCGTGGAGCTGTCCCCGGTGGTGGCGGACGGGCCTCGCAGCGTCATCCTGGAGCAGGTGTCCAACGGCGTCGCGGTGCGCCGGGCCATCCTGGAGAGGTGCGCATCATGACGTCGGTGCTCTTCCAGCGGGCGCGCGTCATCGACCCGCGCAATGGGGTGGACGGCATCCGTGACGTGCTCGTGACGGACGGACGGGTGGCCCAGGTGTCGGAAGCCGTGCTCCCCGCGCCGAAGGACGCGCGCGTGGTGGACGCCACCGGCAAGTGGGTGGTGCCGGGCTTCATCGACCTGCACGTGCACCTGCGCGAGCCGGGCGAGGAGGGCAAGGAGACGGTGCTCACCGGCTGCCGCGCGGCGGTGGCGGGTGGCTTCACCGGCGTCGTGGCCATGCCCAACACGAAGGTCGTCAACGACAGCGCGCTCGTCACGGAGCTGGTGCTGTCGCGCGCGCGGGACGCGGCCCTGTGCCACGTGTACCCGGCGGGGGCCATCACCAAGGGCCTCAAGGGCGAGGAGCTGTCGGAGGCGGGCGAACTGGTGGGCGCGGGCTGCGTGGCGCTCACCGACGACGGCCGCCCGGTGATGAACGCGGCGCTGATGCGCCGGGTGCTCCAGTACGCCACGCTCTTCGACGTGCCGGTGATGGTGCACGAGGAGGACCTGACGCTGTCCGCGGGTGGCGCGATGCACGAGGGCGCCACGTCCACGCGCCTGGGCCTGCGCGGCATCCCGGCCTCCGCGGAGGTGGCCATGGTGGCGCGCGACCTGGTGCTCCTGGAGGAGACGAAGGGCCGCCTGCACGTCGCGCACGTGTCGTGCGAGGGCAGCGTGCGGCTCATCCGCGAGGCGAAGAAGCGCGGCCTGCGCGTCACCTGCGAGGTGGCGCCGCACCACTTCACGCTCGATGACCGGGCGGTGGGGGACTACGACACCCACGCGAAGATGGCGCCGCCGCTGCGGGCTGACGCGGACGTGAAGGCGCTGCGCGAGGCGCTGGTGGACGGCACGGTGGACGCCATCGCCACGGACCACGCGCCGCACGGCGTGTCCGACAAGCAGGTGGAGTTCGAGAAGGGCATCAACGGCATCGTCGGGCTGGAGACGGCGCTGGGGCTCACGCTGGCGCTGGTGCACGAGGGCGTGCTCACGCCGCGCCGGGCGGTGGAGCTGCTGTCGGAAGGGCCCGCGAGGGTATTCGGCCTGCCAGGCGGTCACCTGGCGCCCGGGTCACCAGCGGACATCACGGTCGTATCACCTGGGGAGGAGTGGACGGTGGATGCCCACCGGTTCTATTCCCGCAGTCGAAATACCCCCTTCCACGGGCGCACGCTCAAGGGGCGCGTGACGCAGACGTGGGTGGGGGGCCGGTGTGTGTTCGAGGACGGTCAGCTCAAGGAGTCGCGGTGATGACGAAGCGGGCGGTGCTCGCACTGGCGGATGGCACCACCTTCGAAGGGCGCGCTTTCGGCGCGTCCGGCGAGACGGTGGGTGAGGTGGTCTTCAACACGTCCATGTACGGCTACCAGGAGATCCTCACGGACCCCTCGTACGTCGGGCAGATCGTCACCATGGCCTACCCGGAGATGGGCAACATCGGGGCGAACGCCTCGGATGAGGAGTCAGGTCAGCCGCACGCGGTGGGCATGGTGGTGCGCTCGCTCACGCGGACGCCTTCCAACTGGCGCTCGGAGGAGACGCTGGACGCGTTCCTCGCGCGCCATGGCCGCGCCGGCATCGAGGGCGTGGACACGCGCAGGCTGGTGCGCCACCTGCGCACGCACGGCGCGCAGATGGGCATCATCTCCACGGAGAACGTCTCCCTGGCCGCGCTGTCCGAGCGCGCCCGGAACGCCGCGGGCATGGAGGGCATGGACCTGGCGACGGGCGTCTCCTGCAAGGAGCCGTACCTGTTCACCACGCCGTCGCCGGACGTGTTCCTGGCGCCCGGTGACAAGCGCCCGGAGCCGGAGCTGAAGTACGACGTGGTGGCGTACGACTATGGCCTCAAGCGCTCCATGCTCCAGTACCTGGTGGACGTGGGCTGCCGCGTGACGGTGGTGCCGTCCAACACCACCGCGGAGCAGGTGCTGGCGCGCAAGCCGCACGGCGTCTTCCTGGCCAACGGCCCGGGCGACCCGGCCGCGGTGAAGGGCGCGGACCGCACGGTGGCGGCGCTCCTGGGCAAGGTGCCGGTGTTCGGCATCTGCCTGGGGCATCAGATCATGGCGCTGGCGCTGGGCGGCCGGACGTACAAGATGAAGTTCGGCCACCGCGGCGGCAACCAGCCCGTGAAGGACCTGACGACGGGCAAGGTGGAGATCACCGCGCAGAACCATGGGTTCGCGGTGGACGACGCCAGCCTCAAGGGCAAGGCCGTGGTGACGCACATCAACCTCAACGACGGCACGGTGGAGGGCCTCGCCGTTCCGGACGCGAGGGCCTTCAGCGTGCAGTACCACCCCGAGGCTTCGCCCGGCCCTCACGACGCGCGCTACCTGTTCAGCCGCTTCGCGACGCTGATGGCGGGGTAAAAAGGCGCCCACCGCTCATATGGACACCGCGCTGACCCCGTTGTCGTACCAGCCGTACCTGGACCAGCTCATCGCCTTTGGCAGCGAGGAGCCGCGCAAGCCGGACCTGCTCGAGGCGAAGGCGGAGTACTTCCGCCTCACCGGCGAGGTGTTCGAGGACGACAAGTTCTTCGAGCTGCGCATGGCGTCGTTCCTGGACTACTACCTCTACGATCGCGTCTCGCCGCTCACGGGCAAGACGCCGGCCGTGGAGCTGTACGAGCAGCGCACCCAGTCCGCTCCGCCGGAGGAGGCCAACGCCTTCCGCAGCTTCACGGAGACGGTGCACGGCCTCTTCGAGGTGAGGAAGCTGGGCAAGGGCATGGTGCGCCTGCGCGAGCTCTTCACCGGCAAGGACTTCGACGTGACGGAGCGCCGCCACGTCGCGGGCCTGGAGACGGGGGACGTGCTGGAGGCGCGCCTCGTCCCCTTCGGTGGCCACCTGCTGTTCTCCTCCGCCTTCTGCTACCACCCGGCCATGGCGCTCAAGTCCATCAAGGCCGAGGTGAAGCGCCGCAAGAAGAAGGAGCCGGAGCGTCCGGCGCGCGACCTGGTGTGGGAGTGCGCGCGCCGGGCCCTCAACGTGGAGCGCTATCGCCAGCTGTCGGTGGAGAAGCTCTACGACTTCACGCAGAAGCCCTTCTGAGTCGAGCAGGGCTTGTGTCCGGTGTCCGGGCGTCCACCGCGCGCTAGACGCGGTGGATGCTCATCAGGTTGGTGTTGCCCGGGACGTTGAGCGGCACGCCGGCCACCACGATGACGGGCGTGCCGGGCTCGCACAGGCGCTCCTCGTGGCAGATGCGGCGCACCTGCTTGAGCATGGCGTCCGTGGTCGCGACGCGCTTCACGAGGCGGCTCGTCACGCCCCAGTACAGCGCCATCCGGTTCACCGTGTCCGCGTTGGGCGTCAGCGCGATGACGCGCGCGCCGGGGCGGAACTCGGAGATGAGCCGCGCGGTGTGGCCGCTCTCCGTGTACGCGATGATGGTCCCGATGTTGAGCTGCCGCGAGGCCGCCACCGCCGCCGCGGCGATGCCGGTGCCCAGGTCCTCGGAGCGCTCGAAGGGGGAGTGCACCAGGGAGGTGGTGCCCGTGCGCTCCGTCTCCTCCACGATGCGCGCCATGGTGGCCGCCGCTTCGGTGGGGTAGCGGCCCGCTGCCGTCTCTCCGGACAGCATCACCGCGTCCGCTCCGTCGAGGATGGCGTTGGCCACGTCGGACACCTCCGCGCGCGTGGGCCGGGCGTTGTTCACCATGCTCTCCAGCATCTCCGTCGCGACGATGACGATGCCCCCCATGCGATTCACTTCCCGCACGGCGCGCTTCTGGATGGCCGGCAGCTGCTCCAGCGGCATCTCCACGCCCAGGTCCCCCCGGGCCACCATCACCCCGTCCGACTCCGCGGCGATGGCCTCCAGGTTCTCCACCGCCTGGGGCTTTTCAATTTTGGAGATGAGGGGCGTCTTGAGCCGGGTCACCAGCGCGCGGGCCTGCCGCACGTCCTGGGCGGTGCGCACGAAGGACAGCGCCACGTAGTCCACGCCCACCTCCTGGCCGAACGCCAGGTCCACCTTGTCCTTCTCCGTGAGCGTTGGGACGGACATGGCCGTGCCCGGCAGGTTGAGGCCCTTGTGGTCCTTGAGCAGCCCGCCCACCTCCACGCGGCAGGACACGTCCCGGCCGTCCACCTTGAGCACGCGCAGGCGCACCCGGCCGTCGTCCAGGAGCACCACATGCCCCTTCTCCACGTCCCGGGGCAGCGAGCGCACCGGGGTGGGGATGACGCGGCCCTGGCCCAACACGGCCCGGGTCGTCACCGTCACCGTGTCGCCGGCCGTCACCAGCAGCTGGCCGCCCTCGAACTTGCCCAGGCGCACCTTGGGACCCTGCACGTCCTGGAGGATGGCCACCGGCACGCCCAGCTTCTTCGACACCGCGCGGATGCGCTGGATGCGCTGCCGGTGTTCGTCGTGCGTACCGTGGGAGAAGTTCAGCCGGGCCACGTTCATGCCCGCGCGGACCAGCCCTTCGATGACCTCCTGGGAGTCCGAAGCCGGCCCCAGCGTGCAGATGATCTTCGCCTTGCGCATAGGGCTGCGCATCCTAGCCCCACGGGGTGGCCGGCTTGACAGGCTTGCGCCCGAAGGACTAACTCTTCGCCCACGCGCTGGGCGGAAAGTTACCGCCAGCCGGCGCACGCCATTCGTGGCTCTCAGACACTTGAGACGAAGAAAGCCCGGCTACCCTGGGAGGGGGGGCCGGGCTTTCGCCGTTCAGCGGTGCGGGGTGCGCTAGAGGTCGATTTGCTGACCCTTGCCCACCGGCGTCATCAGCGGGTGCTCCGGGGCGGAGCGGTCCATGCCGATGTCCTCCGAGGGCGGCTTCGGCGAGCCAGCGCTGGGCCCCATGGGCGGCGGCGGGGGCAGGGGACCCACGTCCATGTCCCCTCCCTGGCCACTGCCTCCCACGCCCATGCCCTGCTGCTTCTGGAGGGCCTCGATTTCAGCGCGGGTGATGCCCGCCAGCGCCAGCACCTTGCGCGTCACGCGGATGCGCGCGTTGCTGTGCATGGCCATGGCGATGGAGTCCGAAGGCCGGGCGTCCAGCGCGAGCTGCTTCTGGCCCTGCTGGAGGAAGACGCGGCCGGAGTAGACGTTGTCCCGCAGGTCGTCGATGCGGACCTCGGTGACCTTCCCGCCCAGCTTGGACACCACGTCGTCCAGCAGGTCCTGCGACAGCGGCTGCGGAGGCGGACGCTCGGCCAGACGGAAGGCGATGGAGACCGCCGCGCCCTCGTCCACGAAGAGGGGGAGCACCGTCTGCCCGTCCTTGGTGGTCAGCACGACGGCGTGCGTCTGCGCTTCGATCAGGGGAACCACGTCCTTCACTTCCAGCTCCACCAGCTCCGTGCAGGCCTTGGGGTCGCTGCCCTTCTCGGTGAGACAGGGTTTCTCTTTTCCTTCCGTGAGCCCGGAGGCCGCGATGGCGCCGGGGATGCCGAAAGCAGGAAGGAAGAGCAGTCCTCCCAGCGCCAGCACCACGGCCGTGAACGGAGCGACGAAGAAGTTGGCGCGGTTGGACGTTTTCACATCCCTAACCTACGCACCTCTCCCTTCACCGAAAGGGCACCGCACTCCCGCTGACGCGAGCGGCCCACGGGGCCCTGCCCTCCGGGTTGGAGGGCAGGCGGGCAGGCGGGAAGAAGACGTAAGGGGCGACCTAGCGGTCCTGCTCCTCGTCTTCCGCTTCGTCGTCGTAGTCCTCGTCGTCCTCGGACTCCTCGTCGTCGTCGTCCTCATCGACGTCGTCGTCCTCCTCCGACTCCTCGTCGCCTTCGTCGTCATCGTCGTCGAGGTCGTCCTCCAGTTCCTCGGCCTCCAGCGCCAAGGTGACGGCGAAGTACTTCTTGCTCAACGTGGCGATCTGCGCGCGCATCTCCGTCAGCGCGGCGACGAAGTCCTCGGAGAGGTTGGCGGGCGCCTTCGTATCGCAGTGGGGACAGATGATCTTCTCCGTCCCTTCGATGAGGTCCTGGGCTTCCAACTCGAAGCTCGCCTCGCACTTCTGACAGGTGAAGTCGATGCTCATGGTCGGGCGCGGCATACAAAGCAGGTGAACATGCTGTCAACGTCGGAGACGCGGAGACTTGGTTCTGCCCGGGCGCTTCCACTACGTTCAGCCGATGGACCTGCCCAAGACGATGCTGCATGCGCTGCATGACCAGGCCGCCCGGCTGGAACACCGGCCGGCACTCTGGTCCCACAGGGAGGGCACCTATGTGCCCACCTCCTGGTTCGACTATGCCCAGCGCGTCAAGCGCTTCGCCCTGGGGCTGTACGGGCGGGGGTTCCGGGAGGGGGACCCGCTGGGCATCCTGAGCTTCAACCGCGAGGCGTGGCACGTGGCGGCCCTGGGGGCCATGGCCCTGGGCGGCGTCCCGGTGGGGCTCTACACCACCAGCAGCCTGGAGCAGCTCACCTACATCCTGGGACACTGCGAGGCGCGTTTCCTCCTGGTGGAGAACGCGAAGCACCTGGCCACCGCCCTGGAGCTCCAGAAGCGGCTGCCGGCGCTGAAGCACGTCATCGTCGTGGACGAGCCCATGACGCTCCCCGAAGGCGTGGAGACGTACGCGGACGTGGTGGCCTCCGGGGGCAGGGCGGATGAAGGCCCCTACTGGGACGGCGTCCACGCGCTCCACCCGGACGGCCTGGGCACGCTCATCTACACGTCGGGCACCACCGGCCAGCCCAAGGGCGTCGCCTTGAGCCACCGCAACCTCGCGTGGACGGCGAAGCAGCTGGGCGAGACGATGGACTTCCGGAACATGGAGGACGACCGGCTCCTGTCCTACCTGCCGCTGTCGCACATCGCCGAACAGGTGGTGTCCCTGCATGGGCCGCTGCTCATGGGCATGCAGGTGTACTTCGCGGACTCCCTGGACGCGCTGGGCAAGAACCTCCAGGAGGTCCGGCCCACCCTCTTCTTCGGGGTGCCGCGCGTCTGGGAGAAGTTCAAGTCGAAGGCGGAGGAGGGGCTTGCCGCGCAGCCGCCCCTGAAGCGCGCGCTGGTGGCGTGGGCCCGGGGCACGGCCCTGGAGCGCAACACGCGCATCCTCAACCAGGAGCGCGTGCCCATCCTGATGGAGGCCAAGTACGCGCTGGCGAAGAAGCTGGTGTTCACGCCCCTGAAGACGCGCATCGGCCTGAATGAAGCGAAGGTGTTCGCCACGTCCGCGGCGCCCATTGGCCGGGAGGTGCTGGACTTCTTCGCCTCCATCGACGTCGTCCTGCTGGAGGCCTGGGGCATGACGGAGGTGACGGGCCCCGCCACGGTGAACACCGCCGAGTGCGCCCGCCTGGGCACGGTGGGCCGCCCCATGCTGGGCGTGGAGGTGCGCATCGCGGAGGACGGGGAGATCCTCGTCCAGGGCGGCAACGTGTGCCTGGGCTACCACCGCAACCCCTCCGCCACGCAGGACCTGCTGGACAACGGGTGGCTGCACACCGGGGACGTGGGGCAACTGGACGACGCGGGCTTCCTGCGCATCACCGGGCGCAAGAAGGAGATCATCGTCACCTCCGGCGGCAAGAAGACGTCGCCCGCCAACATCGAGGAGCTGATCAAAGCCGTGTCCCCCGTGGGCCACGCGGTGGTGGTGGGAGACCGGCGCAACTACCTGGTGGCGCTGGTGACGCTGGAGCCGGACCGGGTGCGCAGGCTCGCGAAGGAGCGCGGCTGGCCGGAGGACGTGGCCACCCTGGCGAAGGACGCGCGGCTCCAGCAGCACCTGCACGAGGCCCTGGAGCGGGAGGTGAACCCGAAGCTGTCGCGCTTCGAGACCATCAAGCGCTTCACCGTGCTCACCAGCGAGTTCACCACCGAGAGCGGGGAGCTCACGCCCAGCATGAAGGTGCGCCGCAAGGTGGTGGAGGAGAAGTTCGCGGCGGCCATCGACGCGCTCTACCGCGAGCCGAACGGGGCCGCCGCGCCTCACGACTGAGGCCCGGACAAGCGAAAGGGGCGAGGGACCCTTGCGGATCCTTCGCCCCTGACGTGCTTCAGGGATTCAAGCGACGGCTACTTCTGGCCGCCCGTGCGCTTCTCGCGGGCGACGTAGTCGCGGCGGGTGGCGCCCGTGTAGATCTGACGGGGACGGGCGATCTTCTGCTCGTTGTCCGTGACCATCTCCTCCCACTGCGCGCACCAGCCCACCGTGCGGGGGATGGCGAACAGGACGGGGAACATCTCCGCCTGGAAGCCCATCGCCTCGTAGATGAGGCCCGAGTAGAAGTCGACGTTGGGGTACAGCTTGCGCTTCACGAAGTACTCGTCCTCGAGCGCGATGCGCTCCAGCTCGAGCGCGATGTCCAGCAGCGGGTTCTTGCCGGTGACTTCGAAGACCTCGTCCGCCACGCGCTTGATGACCTTGGCGCGCGGGTCGTAGGACTTGTAGACGCGGTGGCCGAAGCCCATGAGCTTCTTCTCGCCCTCGCCGCCCTTCACCTGCTTGATGAACTCCGGGATCTTCGACACGTGGCCGATGTCGCGGAGCATCCGCAGCACGGCCTCGTTGGCGCCGCCGTGCAGCGGGCCGTAGAGGGCGCCCACGCCCGCGGCGACCGCCGAGTACGGATCCACCTGCGACGAGCCCACCGTGCGCACGGACGTCGTGGAGCAGTTCTGCTCGTGGTCCGCGTGGAGGATGAAGAGCACGTCCAGCGCCTTCTCCAGCACCGGGTGCACTTTGTACGCCCCGCCGATGTGCTTCATCATCGTCAGGAAGTTGGCGACGTAGGACAGCTCGTTGCTGGGGTAGACGTAGGGCAGGCCCATCGTGTGCCGGTAGGAGAACGCGGCGATGGTGGGCATCTTCGCGATGAGCCGGGTGATCTGGATCTCGCGGCTGCGCTCGTCACGGATGTTCTTCGCGTCCGGGTAGAAGCCGGACAGCGCGGCCACGGTGGAGCCGAGCATGGACATCGGGTGCGCGTCGTAGCGGAACCCGTCCATGAAGGACTTCACGTTCTCGTGCACGTACGTGTGGTGCGTGACGAGGTTGGTGAAGACCTCCAGCTCCTTCTCCGTGGGCAGCTCGCCCTTCAGGAGCAGGTACGCCACTTCCAGGAAGTTGGACTTCTCCGCCAGCTGCTCGATGGGGTAGCCGCGATACTCCAGGATGCCCTTGTCGCCGTCGATGAACGTGATGGCGCTCTTACAGTTCGCCGTGTTCAGGAACGCCGGGTCGTAGCCCATCAAGCCGAAGTCATCGCTACCGGTCTTGATCTGGCGCAGGTCGGGGGTCCGGATACAGCCGTTCTCGATCGGGACCTCGTACGTCTTCCCGGTCCGATTGTCGGTGATCGTCAGCGTGTCCTTGGGCATGGGCGGAGATTTCACAGGGCGGCGGACGCTTTCAACAAAAAAGAACGATAAGTCCGAGAGGCGAACCTTCGGGGCGTTTCGCCCCGCTCAGGAATAGCGAACGCCCGAACGCGCGAGCTGCCGCCAGAAGCCCGGAAAGCTCTTCTCCACGCACTCCGGCCCCGTCAGTTCCAGGGGCACCCCGGACAGCACACACAGGGTGGCCGCTGACATCGCCAGTCGGTGGTCACCCCGGCTGTCCATGGCGAAGCGCGCGGGCTTCGTCGCCGGAGGCACGATGCGCAGCACTTCTCCCTCGGGGCCGGCCGTCAATTCGGTGGTGCCGCCGTAGGCCGCCACCAGGGAGCGGATGCCCTCCAGCCGGTCGCTCTCCTTGACCCGCAGGATGCCCACATCCGTCAGCGTCGTGGGCCGGGGCAACACGCACGCGAGCGCCGCCAATGTGGGCAGCAGGTCCGGGCACTCCTTGCCCGTCGCGCGCAGCTCTCCGGTCGCGGCGCCTTCGAAGCGCCAGGTATTAGCAGCGCCTGCCGGGACCATTCGCAAACCCACGTCGGCGACCAGCCGGAGGATCGCCTGGTCGGGATGTGCGCTCTCCGGTTCGGCCCGCTCCACCGTACCGCCGGTGCGCCACGCGATGAGCACCAGGTAGCCCAGGGACGACCAGTCCCCGGGCAGCGACGGCACCGAAGCCGGGGCCTGATACGCCGTGACGGCGTAGTGACCTTCGGACTGCTCCACGGTGAAGCCGAAGCGGCGCAGCCATGACACCGTCAGGTCCATGTAGCCGGCGCTGGTGAGCGTGCCTTCAATCTCCACGCTCCACGCGCGCTGCTCGCGCAGGAACCGCTCCGCGCAGCCCAGCAGCAGGCTGGAGGCGTACTGGCTGCTCTGCGCGCCCGGCACGCGGAACACCGGCTTCAGCTTCGACGTGTCCTGGGGCGCGTGCAGCTCCACCGGCCATGGGGTGCCTTCGGTGAGCGTCAGGCCCGAGGCGGCCAGGGCCTCCTTGAGCGACGTGAAGAGCGGGCCATGGGGCCGCTCGCCCAGGCGGGGCGTGCCGGTGAAGCGCACGCGGGCCCCGGGCGTCACCGCGGCCTGGGTGACGAGGATGCGGAACGGAGCACCCCCGTCCGCGCAGTCCACGTCGCGCACGGGGCCGGGGGGCAGGCGCAGGGCTTCCACGCCCCGGCGCAGCACGCGCACGTCGGCGGGGAGGTCCTCGTCGGATTCCGCCTGCACCGACGGCAACGGCCAGGCACCCGTGAGGTGTCCCAGAACCAGGGCTCGCTGGGCGTCCGACTTCGACACGGGCGGGGTGAGCAGGGAGGCGCTCAGGGCGCTCGGGTCGACGGTGAGACGGCTCGGCGAGGCATGGCTCAAGGGCGGGCTCCTCGGGTCCAGGCAGGCCACAGGGCGCGCCAGGTTTTCGGCATCACATCGACGACTTCGGCGGTGCCCACGGCCGTGAGCAGCACCATGCGCAGCTCGCCCTTCGCGCCGGCCTTCTTGTCGGCGTCCAGGAGCGCGGCCACGTCCTTCAGCGACTCGCGGCGGGACAGCTCCGCGGCGTGGTCGCGGCCCAGCACGCCCGGGCCCCGCGTCAGCGCGCGTTCCACTTCGTGCGCCACCGGCTCCGGGGTGATGCCCAGGTGCCGGCCCACATCCAGCGCCCAGAGGATGCCCAGGCCCACCGCGTCGCCGTGCGACAGCTTGAAGCGCGACAGGCTCTCCAGCACGTGGCCGAAGGTGTGGCCGAAGTTGAGCACGCGGCGCAGGCCCTGGTGCTCGTAGGGGTCCTTCGCGCAGATGCCTTCCTTCAGGCCGCGCGCGTCCTTCACCAGCTTCTCCAGCGCGGGCGGCGTGCGCACGTAGCGCTTGAAGAGGCCCGCATCCAGCGAGGCAACCATCTTCCACGCCTCGATGGAGCCCTCGCGCACCTGTGCGTCGGACAGCGTGGCGTACAGCTCCGGGCACAGCCACGTCTCATCCGCGTAGTGGAAGACGCCAGCGGGGTTCTTCACCACGCGGCCGCGCACGGTGAGGTCCACCGCGCCCTTGCCACCCAGGCTGCTGTCCACCGCCGCGAGCAGCGTGGTGGGCACCTGCACCAGCCGCACGCCGCGCTTGAGCAGGTGCGCGGCCACCGTGGCCACGTCGCCCACGGTGCCACCGCCCACGGCGACGAGCGTGCCGGAGCGCGGCAGGTTCAGCCCGCCCGCGAGCACCTTCTCCAGGGAGGCCATGCTCTTGGCGCGCTCACCGCCGACCAGCTGGATGATGGCGCGCGGCGAGCGGGCCTCCAGCGTGGGGATGAGCGTGGGATGCAAGCGCGCGACCGTGCGGTCCACCACGGCCACGCTGCCCTCGGGCAGGCGGGAGGCGAGCTTCGTGAAGGAACCCCAGCGGTCAGCCGGGGGGCGATAGGCACCGGGAGGAAGGGAGCTCATGCGGAGTGGGGCCGGGCGTTGAGTTGCAGGACGAGGTCGGCGATGACGAGCGACACCATGGCTTCCAGCACCGGGACGGCGCGGGGCATGATGCACGGGTCGTGTCGGCCGCCCTTGGCGTGATCCGCGAGCGTCGCGGGGGGCTTGAAGAAGGCGCGCACCTGCATGGGCTCGCCGTTGGCGAGGCCACCCTGGATGCCGCCGTACGCGTCCTTCACGGAGTGGAACTGGCTGCCGGGCTGCCCGATGCGCTGGAGCAGATCCGGCGGGCCCCAGACGACGCCGGTGACGGCGCCGATGCTGCCCAGCGCCTGCGCGATGAGCGCCTTCAGCTTGCCGAAGATGGGCTCGCCCAGACCGACGGGCAGGCCCTCCACGCGCACGTCGATGGCGCCGCCCAGGCTGTCCCCGGCCTCCTTCGCGGCGAGGATCTGTCGTGACATCTCGTCGCGCAGGGTGACGTCCGGGCAGCGCGTGGGGTGCGCGTCCACGAGCGCGCGCGTGAGGCCCGGCGCCGGGACGGAGGCGACCAGCTCACCCACCTGCGACACGTAGGCGACGGTGCTCAGCGTGGGCAGGTCGCGGGCGAGGTACGCCTCCGCGATGGTGCCGCCGATGACGCGGCAGAGCGTCTCGCGCCCGCTGGTGCGGCCGCCGCCCCGGTGGTCGCGGTGCTTGTAGCGCTCGCGCCAGACGGCGTCCGCGTGGCCGGGCCGGTCCACGGCCGCCAGCTGGTTGTAGTCCTGCGAGCGCTGGTTCGTGTTGCGCACGATGGCCGCGATGGGCGTGCCCAGCGTCTTGTCCTCGAAGACGCCGGAGAGGATCTCCACGCTGTCCGGCTCGTTGCGCGCGGTGACGAGCGCGGACTGCCCGGGACGCCGGCGGTCCAGCGCCGCCTGGAGCAGGTCGCGCGTGAGCGGGACGCCCGCGGGACAGCCGTCCAGGACGGAGCCCAGCGCGGGGCCGTGGCTTTCGCCGAAGGTCGTCAGCCGGAAGAGGGTGCCAAAAGTATTCATGTCGCCGTTTCCCAGAGTTGTCGCTGCCGCCGGGCCTGGGCGACGAACCACGCCGCACCGAGCAGGAGAGGGGTGCCCCCGCGGCTAACAATCTCCGCGGCGACGCGCCGGCCGGGCGCACCGTATGCGATCACCGCCACTCGCGCCCCCTCGAATCGCAGGGTTTCGGGCGGGGCCACCCGGTCTGGCCACGTCCACACCCAGTCCCCGGTCAGCGGGGCCAGGACCTCGGCGCGGCGCACGACCCGCAGGGCAAGACCCTGTTCTGTCGCCACCAGTCGCAGGGCCTGCGTGGACCCACCGTCGCCCAGCACCGACACCGACGTCGAACCCAGGCGCTCGAGCACCGCGCGGGCGCCCTCGGTGTCGGTGTTGAAGGACTCCCACCGCGAGCCCCGGCGCACCAGGGTGTTGATGGCCTCCAGCGACGAACCGGTGTGCCGCGCGAGCCGCATCTTGAAGGGGCTGGTGACGGCGAAGCCCGCGTAGTGCGGCAGCAGCGAATCCACCACCGCCTCCACCGGCGCGCCCTCCGCCAGGTCGATGCGATCAAACGGCTGACGGTGGATCCGCGGCGAGCGCGAGTGGGGAATCGCGGTGCCCAGGATGCCCAGGCGCGGCGTGTCCGTCCCCTTCGCCTTGCGGTGCTCGCGCACCACGTCGTCCAGCAGGCGCTGGCCCGGCGCGGCCGTCCACGCCCCGCCCATCGCCACGTACTCCAGCCCGTTGCGCGAAGAGAGCACCGCGCGCGCCGGCAGCGCCACCGGCCCCATGCCCAGCACGGTGACGCGTTCCGCGCCGAACCGGGCCGAAAGCTGGCGCTGCGTCTCCAGCAGCCCCTCCAGGTCCGAGGGCACGTCCATGGGCTCCACGTGCTTCACCAGCGCATCCGCCGGAAGCGGACGGGACCAGCGCCGCAGCGCCTCCGCCGTCGTCAGCGGCCCCTCCGCGTGGTGCGACGCGAGCAGGCGGCCCGGAGGCGCATCCAGATCATTGGCGCGCTCCACGTCCCGGTCCACGCGCCACGCGGCCTTCACCCAGTCCGTGGGGAGCGGCTTGCCGCGCTCGGAGACCAGCAGCGGCATCACGCCGGCCAGGGCCTCCGGGTCGATGGCGTCGGGGGCGTGCAGGTCGGTCCGCACCTCCACCACGTCCGCGCCCCGGCGCAGACCGTCGCGCGCGAAGGCCACGGCTTCCGCGCCAGTGAGGGTGGGGGGCAGGGTGATGACGCGCCGGGTGGCCCTCACGTGGACTCCTGGGCAAGGCAGCCCCGGAGGAAGTCCGCCAGGGAGATGGTGGGAACGCGGGCGTGGAGGGATTCGCGCTCGTGGAACATCGAGTGCAGCTCCTCCTCCAGCGAAACATCCGCGCGCAGGCGAGGCCGGGTGGTGTCCGCCGTCAGCCGCTCGCGGTAGGTGTCGAAGGTGACCGGGACGACGAGCGTGAAGTGGCCCTGAAGTGCGTCCGGATGGTGCGACAGGAAGCCTCCGCCCACGGACACCACGCTGCCCCCGGGCAGGATGCCCAGGGTCTCGCGTTCGGCGGCGCGGAAGGTGGAGGGGGATTCCGCGACCCAGGTCCGCAGCGCGCGCCCGTGACGGCGCTCCAGCTCCGAGTCCAGATCCAACCCGGTGCGCCCGAGCAGCTTCGAGACGAGCGGCAGGAGGCGCGTCTTGCCGGCGGCGCGATGACCGGCGATGACCACGGTCTGGGTGTCCCGTGGTCGGGGGCAGGGCCCCGGGGACGAAAGGGCCCCCTGGAGCGCCTGCTGGAGTCTGGGGTCTACCGACGCGACGACCTGGGCGACGAGGTGGCGTCGGTTTTCAGCGGACGGTTCCGACATAGACGTAGGCGGTTCCAAACAGCAGGGGGTGGGCGGCGCGCTCAGAATAGGCGCCGGCCTGGTCCATCAGGGAGAGGAAGCGCTCGCCCGCGGGGAAGGCCGCGGCGGTGCGAGGCAGGTACGCATACGCGGCGCGGTTGCCCGTCAGCAGACCGCCGACCGTCGGCATGATGGTCTTGCTGTAGAAGCGGAACAGCGCGCCGTAGGCGCCGGTGGGCTGGCCGAACTCCAGCACCACCACGCGGCCACCCGGGCGCACCACGCGCGCCATCTCCTGCAGGCACTTCACCGGATCATCCACGTTGCGGATGCCAAAGGAGATGGACGCCACGTCGAAGGTGTTGTCCGGCAGGGTGAGCGCCATCGCGTCCTGCACCTGGAACTCCACCTCCAGGCCAGCCTTGGCCGCCTTGGCGGGCGCGCTCTCCAGCATCTCCGGGCAGAAGTCCGTGCCCACCACGCGGCCGGTGGGGCCCACCTTGCGCTTGAACGCCAGCGCCAGGTCACCCGTGCCGGTGGCGCAGTCGAGCACCTGGCTGCCTTCCTTCGCCTGGCTCAGCTTCACCGCCGTGCGCCGCCACAGCCGGTGCACGCCGAAGGAGAGGACTTCGTTCGTCACGTCGTAGCGCGTGGCGATGGAGGAGAACATCTGACGGACTTCGGTGCTCATCGCGCCCCTGCAATCTGTGCCGGACCTTCCGGCGTCCAAAGGTGACGGTCCACCGCGGCGAGCACGCCGGGCAGCCGTCGCATCAACGAAGCGAAATCCTCGGGCGACATCGCCTGCTGCCCGTCACATAACGCCTGCTCCGGCTTCGCGTGGACTTCAATCAACAGTCCATCCGCGCCCGCCGCCGCCGCCGCCAGCGACATGGGCGTGATGAGCGACGGCAGGCCCGTCGCATGCGACGGATCCACGATGACGGGCAGGTGCGACTTCTCCTTCGCCCACGCCACCGCGGCCAGGTCCAGCGTGTTGCGCATCGCGGTCTCGAAGGTGCGGATGCCGCGCTCGCACAGGATGACCTGCTCGTTGCCGCCCGCGAGGATGTACTCGGCGGCGTTGAGCCACTCCTGCACCGTGGCGGACAGCCCGCGCTTGAGCAGCACCGGCTTGCGCAGCCGGCCCAGCGCGCGCAACAGCCCGAAGTTCTGCATGTTGCGCGCGCCCACCTGCAGGATGTCCGTGTGCTCCGCCATCAGCGGCAGCTGCTCGGTCTCCATCACCTCGCTGATGATGGGCAGCCCGTGACGGCGGCCTGCGTCAACCAGCAGCTTGAGCCCCGGCTCGCCCATGCCCTGGAACGCGTAGGGGCTGGTGCGGGGCTTGAACACGCCGCCGCGCAGCAGGTGGGCGCCCGCGTGGGCCACCGCCCTGGCCGTCAGCTCCAGCTGCTCCGTGCCTTCCACCGCGCACGGCCCCGCCATCACCACGAAGCCCGGGCCGCCCACCTCCACGCCGCCCACCTGGACCCGGCTGCCCTCGGGACGCGCTGCGCGAAGGACGCGGTGTGCGCCCGGCTCACGCCGCGCGGCTGGGTCGTCTGGTTGCTGGCCTCCCACGGCGGCTCCTCCGGTCGGCGGAGTTCAAGCGGTTTTGAACTCCTTGGTGCATGTATAGCCGAGATCGCTTAGAAGACAATCGAAGGTGATGGCTCGCGGAGCCACTAGGAGAACTGCTGATGACGCCGCTCAGTCCCGCTGAGGGCCCGCATTGGGTCGCCGGGATGATGCTCCTGGCGGGAGTGGATCCGCTCGCGGGGGCTGGAAGCCTGGGCGTTCCCTCCCTCTACTGGGAGCGGCCGGTGGATCGCGAGGCGGCGGCGGGCTGGGGCGAGGCAGGAGTGCGCGAGGCGCACGTGGCGACGGAGCTTCCCTCGGTGCTGGGCGCGTTGGGGCACGACAGCGTGCGGTGGCTGGGGCCCGTGCCCACCCGCATGCCGGGGCCCTGGTTCGGCGGCATGCGCTTCAGCCCCACGGGGCAGGTGGACGGCGCCTGGCGCTCGCACGGGCTCGCGCGCTGGACGCTGCCGGAGGTGCTGGTGTGGCGCGAGGACAACGCGCTGTACGTCGCGGCCTTCGCCACCGAAGCGCAGGGCGGTGAGGACACGGTGCGCTCGCGGCTGGAGCGCGTGCGGGCGTCCTTCCCGGAAGGCTATCGCCACGCGCAGGGCGCGCCGGTGGCGCTGCGCACGTCGTCGTCGCGGCGGGACTTCGAGGCGCTGGTGGACCGGGCGGTGGAGGCCATCAGCACGGGCCCCCTGCACAAGGTCGTGCTGGCGCGGGCGATGGATGCGGAAGGGCCGGAGCCGTTCGACGTGGTGGACGTGCTGGCGCGCCTGCGTGAGCAGAATCCGCGCTGCGCCACGTTCCTCTTCCGCGCGCCGGACGGGACGGGCTTCCTGGGCGCGACGCCGGAGACGCTGTGCCGGGTGGACGGGCGCGTGCTGGAGACGGAGGCGCTCGCGGGTTCGGCGGCACCGGGCGCGGAGGTGGCGCTGGATGCCAGCGACAAGGACCAGCGAGAGCACGCGGCGGTGGTGCGCTACATCCTCCAGGCGCTCCAGCCGGTGGCGGCGAGCGTGTCCGCGGACGCGCAGCCGTCGGTGCTCGCGCTGAAGAACGTAATGCACCTGCGCACGGGCATCCGCGCGAGGCTGGGCGAGGGCGTGGACACCGCGCAGGTCGTCACCGCGCTGCATCCCACACCGGCGGTGGGTGGCGCGCCGAGGGAACTCGCGCTGTCCTTCCTGGTGGAGCACGAGGCGCTGGACAGGGGTTGGTACGCGGGGCCGGTAGGCTGGGTGGGACCGGGGCGTGCGCATCTGGTGGTGGCGTTGCGCTCGGCGCTGGTCCGCGGCGCGCATGCCCGGCTCTTCGTGGGCGCGGGCGTCGTCGCGGGCTCCAGCGCGGAGTCCGAGTGGCGGGAGACCGAGATGAAGAGTCTGGCCATGCTGCGCGCGCTCGGGGGCGGCGATGTCGTCCGACGCTAACCTCAACGTGCTGTGGGCGCGCGCCCTGTTGGAAGAGCTGGTGCGTGGCGGGGTCCGGCACGCGGTGGTGTGTCCGGGGTCGCGCTCGTCGGCGCTGGCGCTCGCGTGCGCGCACACGCCGGGCCTGCGCACCTGGTCGGTCATCGACGAGCGCAGCGCGGGGTTCTTCGCGCTGGGCATGGCGAAGCACTCGCGGCAGCCGGTGGTGGTGGTGGCGACGAGCGGTTCGGCGGGCGCGCACCTCTATCCGGCCGTCATCGAGGCGGCCATGGCCCAGGTGCCGCTGGTGGTGCTGACCGCGGACCGGCCGCTGGAGCTGCAGGGCTGGGGCGCGCCGCAGACGGTGCCGCAGGCGCGGTTCTACGGCGAGTTCGCGCGGATGTTCGCGGACGTGGGCCTGCCCGAGTCGCACAGCGGCGCCATCGCGCACCTGCGCGCCACGGCCGCCCGCGCGGTGAACACCGCCTGCCGCGCGCCCCGGGGCGCCGTGCAGCTCAACGTCCCGTTCCGCGAGCCCCTGGCGCCCGTCGCCCAGGACTTCGGCGCGGAGCACCTGACGGCGCTCGCGAGGCAGGGGCGTCCGGACGCGCCGCTCACCCGCATCCTGCCGCCGTCGCGGATGCCGGAGGCTTCGGGGCTGGACGCCGTGCGCGCGCGCATCGCCGCCACCGAGCGGGGGGTGATCATCTGCGGCCCGCGCGACGAGGACGACGGCTTCGCGGAGGCCATCACCGCGCTGAGTCTCGCGACCGGCTACCCGGTGCTGGCGGAGGCGGCGTCCCAGGCGCGCTATGGCGGCGGCCCCCTGACGGTGTCGCTCTACGACGCGCTCCTGCGGCACGAGCCCTTCACGCGGGTGCATGCCCCGGAGCTGATCCTCCGCTTCGGCGGCGGGCTGACGCCCAAGTCCCCGCAGCAGTGGATGGATGGCTCCAGCGCGGAGCTCATCGTCTTCAGTGACGAGGGCGCGCTGTATGATCCGCCGCACCGGGCCTCGGTGGTGGTGGAGGGCTCCGCGGTGCTCGCGTGTCGCGCGCTGACGGAAGGCCTGTCGCGGGGCGCCGGCCGCTGGGCCCAGGGCTTCATGGCCGCCGAACACGTGGCCCGTCGCGCGCTGGAGAGCGCGCTCGCGGAGCGCCCCGACGTGCTGACCGAGCCCCGGCTGGCGCGCGAGGTGGTGGCGGCGCTGCCGGCCGGAGCGCTCTTCTTCGTGTCCAGCAGCATGCCCATCCGCGCGGTGGACGCCTTCGCGCAAGGGGGCGGGGTGCCGCTGCGCGTGCTGGCGAACCGCGGCGCCAATGGCATCGACGGCATCGTGTCCAGCGCGGCGGGCGTGGCCGCGGCGGCGGGACGGCCCGCGGTGTTGTTGTCCGGCGACCTGGCGCTGCTGCACGACGTGGGCGGGCTGGTGACGGCGGCGCGGGCGCGGGTGTCGCTGACCATCGTCGTGGTGAACAACGACGGGGGCGGCATCTTCTCGTTCCTGCCGCTGGCCCGGACGGCGAAGCCGGACGAATTCGAGGCGCTCTTCGGAACGCCGCACGGCGTGGACCTGTCGCACGCGGCGGCGCTCGCCGGGGCCCGGTTCCATCGCCCCACGACGCCCTCGGCCCTGCGCACGGCGGTGCGCACGGGGCTGGAGGGGGGCTTCCACCTGGTGGAGGTCCAGGTCGACCGGGCCACCAACGTGGACGAGCATCGAAACCTCTTCGCGCGGATGGCCACCGCACTGGGAGAAGGACCATGGGTGTGAAGCTTGCGTATGACACCTGGGGCGAAGGTCCCCACACGCTGCTGGCGCTGCACGGGTTCACCGGCAGCGGCGCCTCGTTCGATCACCTGCGCCCGCTCATCGGTCGCTCCGTGCGCGTGGTGACGGTGGATCTGCCCGGCCACGGACGCACGCCGCTGCCCGACAAGACGGGGCGCGACGGCTTCCTGGAGACGGTGGACGCGGTGGTCCAACTGGCGCGCGAATTGGGCGGAGCCGCGGAGTCGGTGGACCTGCTCGGTTATTCGCAGGGCGCGCGGCTGGCGCTGGCCGCGTCGGTGCAGGCGCCGGAGCGCTTCGGTCGGTTGATCATGGAAAGCGGCTCGCCGGGCCTGCACCGCCGTCAGGAGCGGTCCGAGCGGCGAGAAGCGGACGCGAAGCTCGCGGGCTTCATCCGGACCAAGGGCGTGGACGCCTTCGTGGAGCGGTGGGAAGCGTTGCCGCTCTTCGACGGGCTGCGCCGCCTGCCCGCGCCGCAGCAGGACGCGCTGCGGGAGCGCCGCAAGGCGTGCACGACGGAAGGCCTGGCCGGGGCGCTGGAGTGCCTGGGTCTGGGCGTGCAGCCGGACTACTGGCCGTCGCTGCACCGTCAGCGGCTGCCCACGCTGCTGCTCACCGGAGATCAGGACGCGAAGTTCACGAACCTGGCGCGGCGCATGGCGGCGGAGCTGCCGGTGGTGTGGCGCCATGCCTTCGCGGGCAGCGCGCATGCACCCCACCTGGAGGCCCCGGAGGAGTACGTGCGGGAAGTGCTCTCGTTCCTCCAGACGCCCTGGTACGAAGCCCCCCAGTTCGAACCCGCCATCCTGGCGCGTGAGGCGGCCCACTCGTGAGCACCCTGGCTTCCAGTCCTTCCGACATCGTTCCTCCCCGGCCCACGCTGAAGACGTGGCTGATGGCCGTGCGCCCGAAGACGCTGACGGCGGGCGCGGTGCCGGTGCTGGTGGCCACGGCGCTGGCGTACGGTGAAGGCGTGGGGCGCTGGCTGCCCGCGCTCGCGGCGCTCGTGGGCGCGGTGCTGATCCAGATCGGCACCAACTTCATCAACGACTACTACGACTTCAAGAAGGGCGCGGACACGGAAGAGCGCCTGGGGCCCAAGCGCGTCACGCAGAGCGGGCTCATCGCGCCCGCCACGGTGCTGCTGGGCGGCCTCACGTGCTTCGCGCTGGCGACGCTGGTGGGCGTGTACCTGGTCTGGGTGGGCGGCTGGCCCATCGTGGCCATCGGCACGATGTCGCTCCTGTGCGGCTACGCGTACACGGGCGGCCCGTATCCTCTGGGCTACCACGGGCTGGGCGACCTGTTCGTGCTGATCTTCTTCGGCATCGTCGCGGTGACGGGCACGTACTACGTGCAGGCCGGCGTGGTGGGCCCCGCGGCGTGGTGGGCGTCGCTGCCGGTGGGCGCCATTGGCACGTGCCTCATCGTGGTGAACAACCAGCGCGACGCGAGCACGGACGTGAAGGCCGGCAAGCGCACGGTGGTGGTCCGCTTCGGCGCGGGCTTCGGCCGGGCGGAGTACGTGTTGCTGCTGGTGGCCTCCTACGCCACGCCGTTCGTGTTGTTCGCCAAGGGCCTGGCGAGCGCCTGGGTGTTCCTGCCGCTCTTGAGCCTGCCGCTGGTGGTGACGCCCTTGAAGCTGATGTTGAAGTCGGAAGGGGCGGCGCTCAACCCCGCGCTGGGGGCTACGGCGAAGTTGCAACTCGTGTTTGGACTGCTGTTCGCGCTGGGCCTTTTCCTGCGCTGAAGGAGCGTCATGCGCATCACCGAGGCGACGCTCACCCCCCTGCGGCTCACGCTGGCCCGCCCGTTGAAGACGGCGAGGGGAACCTACGCCACGCGCGACGGCTTCATCGTGCGCCTGAGGGATGAGGAAGGCCGCGTGGGGCAGGGCGAGGCGATGCCCCTGCCGGAGTTCGGCACGGAGTCCCTGGCCACCACGCATCAGGTGCTGCGCGGATGGCTGGACGCCCTCCAGGGCCAGTCGCTGGATGACAGCATCGAAGGCATCGAGGCGACCCTCGTGCCCTCGCCGAGCGACATGTTGCGGCCCCTGGGCGCGAAGATCCGTTCGGGGGATCCGGAGGAGCACGCCCCCGCGGCGCAGCACGGCCTGGAGCTGGCGCTGTTGGACCTGCTGGCGCAGCGCAAGGGCGTACCCCTGTGCTGGCTCCTCGCGGAGGAGGCGCGGCCGGAGGTGCTGGTGAACGCGCTCCTGGGCGCGGAGGATCCGAAGGCGCTGGCCCAGGAGGCGCGGGATGCGGTGGCGGAGGGCTTCCAGACGCTGAAGGTGAAGGTGTCCGGCCGCCCGTTGGACGCCGACGAAGCGCGGGTCAAGGCGGTCCGCGACGCGGTGGGTCCCCGGGTGCGACTGCGGCTGGACGCGAACGGCGGGTGGACCGAGCCCGAGGCCAACCGCGCCCTGGATCGCCTGGGTTGGTACGAACTGGAGCTGGTGGAACAGCCCACGCCGCCCGAAGACCTCCAGGCGTTGTGGCGGGTCCAGCGCCGGGCTCCGTGCATCATCGCCGCGGATGAAACGCTGGCCAACCCCGCGGCCGTGCGCGCGCTCCTCACGATGGACCTGGGGGGCGGGCCGGTGGTGGGCGCCGTGGTGATCAAACCGATGGTGCTCGGAGGGCTGCTGCCTTCGATGGTCGTGGCGCTGCGCGCGGCCCGGCTGGGCATGCACGCCTACGTGACCAGCTCCATCGACGGGGTGGTGGCCCGGGCCGGTGCGACGCACCTGGCCTCCGCGCTGCCGTCGGGCGAGCTTGCCTCCGGGCTCGCGGTGGGGCGGCTCTTCGCGGACGAACCCCTCGACCATCCCTATCGACCGGAGCACGGCCTCCTGCGTCTGCGTGATGTGCCGGGCCTGGGGCTGACGCCGGAGCTGCTCGGAGTGCCGTGAAGCTGCGCTGCCGCTGCCTGCTCCACGACGGCGCGCAGCGGCACCGGGCCATCGGAGCGTTTCGGAGCCAACCGACGATGCGCTTCGATCATGCACTCGAAGCGGCAATGCCCCGGCACGAGGAAGCAGGGCCCCGGCGATTCGCACGCGGTGCCTGGACCTTCGGAGTCACCTGACGATGCGAGTCACCTGTCCCATTCGCGAAGGCGCGCAGCGGCACCCCGAAGCGGAAGCCCTGCGCTTCATGGGCCAGTCCTGGACGTACCGCACGCTGGACGCGGAGGTGGCGCGCTGGACCGCGGCGCTGGAGGCGCGAGGGGTAGGGCAGGGCGATCGCGTGGCGCTGCTGTCGACAAGCCACCCCATGGTGACGTTCCTCTTCTGGGCGCTGGGCCGGGTGGGCGCGGTGTTCGCGCCGCTCAACGCAAGGCTCACGAGCGCGGAGCTGCAACCCCTGGTGGACGCCGTCGCGCCCCGTCTCACGTTGGCGCTCGATTCCCTGGGGGATCGCCTCTCCGGCTCGCTGTCGCTGGAGTCCTTTCCGGAAGCCGCCACCGCATCTCCCACGCCCCTCCGGGCCTGGGAGGAGGACACGCCCCGGGTCATCCTCTTCACCAGCGGGACGACGGGCCGTCCAAAGGGCGCCGTGCTCACGGAGGGCGCCTTCCGCGCGTCCTGCCGGGCCTCCGCGGCGAACCTGGGAGCGCATCCCTCACCCCGCTGGCTGGGCACGCTGCCCCTGTTCCATGTCGGTGGCCTCGCCATGCTCACGCGCACCGCCTACGAAGGCGGCTGCCTGCTCCTGCACGAGCGCTTCGACGCGGAGGCCGTCAACCGCGCCATCGACACCGAAGGCGCCTCGTACGCGAGCTTCGTCGCCACCACGCTGGAGCGGGTGCTGGACGCGCGCGCGGACCGCAGGCTGCCGGACACCTTCCGGTTCGCGTTGATTGGAGGCGGTCCCGTCCCCACGGCCCTCCTCACCCGGGCCCGGGCCGCCGGACTGCGAGCCCTCCAGACCTACGGCCTCACCGAAGCCTGCTCCCAGGTCACCACGGAGCGGCCCGACGAAGCCGATGGCCGCACCGCGGGCCCGCCGCTGCCGGGCCTGGAGGTGCGCATCGTCGGGACCGACGGCGCACTGCTCGACGTGGGCCAGGAGGGGGACGTGGAGGTGCGTGGCCCCACGCGGATGGCCGGATACTGGAACCAGGCCGAAGCCACGAACGAGGCCCTCCACGACGGCTGGCTGCGAACCCGGGACGTGGGCGTCCTTGATGAGCGCGGGCGCCTCACGCTGCTGTCGCGCCGCACGGACCTCATCGTGCGCGGCGGAGAGAACCTCTACCCGGCGGAGATCGAGGCCGTGCTCGCCAACCACCCGGCCATCGCGGAGTCCGCGGTCGTCGGAGTGCCCGACCCCCACTGGGGCGAGGTCCCCGTGGCCTTCGTCGTCCCGCGCCCCGGCCACCCGCTCCCCGAGGACCTGGACGCGTGGTGCCGTCAGTCGCTCGCGCGCTTCAAGGTGCCCACCCGCTTTGTCGCCCTTGAAACACTGCCGCGCAATGCCATGAGCAAGGTGGAGCGCACCGTCCTCCGCCGCCAGGCGATGTCTTAGCCCGTGTCTCAACAAGGGTCTTGAAACACCCGCACAACCAGTCAAGTGGGTTGGACAAGACTCGCTGAGTGAACCTGTGAGGTCGGGATAGAGTCGTCCGCCGTGGGGGGCACTCCTGGGAGGGAGCTCACGGTGAGCAACACGGCGGAAGCAGTGAAGTCAGAAGCGCAGTCTGGAGTCGTTGGACCTGAAGCGCACGGCAACCGGGCGCCGAGCGCGATGAAGTGCCCCCATCTGGGCGCCCAGTACAATCCGTTCTCGGGGCCTCACGTCGAGGATCCCCACCCGTTCTACGCGGAGCTCAGACGGGACGCGCCCGTCAGCTTCAACCCCATGCTGGGGATGTGGCTGGTCAGTCGCTACGACGACATCTGTCACGTGCTGAAGGACCCAGCACGTTTCTCGTCGGCGGACATGGGCAACGTGGGCTCGGTGCTGGCGCCGGAGACCCTGGCGGTGCTCGCCGAGGGCTACCCGCTGGCCGACAGCCTGCTGAACTCGGATCCTCCCACGCACAACCGTCTGCGCAAGCTGATGGGACGGGGCTTCTCCGCGCAGCGCATCGCCGCGCAGGAAGGGCCCATCCGCGCCGTCGCGCAGGAACTCGTCGACGCGTTCGTGCACCAGGGCAAGGCGGACCTGGTGACGCAACTGGCGTACCCGCTGCCCGTGCGGGTCATCCTGGGCATGGTGGGCGTGCCCAAGGAGGACATGGCCAACATCAAGCACTGGTGCGACGACTTCTTCCGGATGATCTTCACGCGCGTCCCGGCGGAGGAGCAGCCGCCGCTCGCGCGTAGCTGGGTCACCTTCCAGCACTACGTCGCCCGCCTCATCGCCGCCCGTCGCTACGAGCCGAGCGACGACCTGGCCAGCTACCTCGTCACCACCGACACGGACGGCGAGGCCCTCACGCTGCCGGAGCTCATCATCGCCATCGCCGGCAGCCTGCTGGCGGCGGGCCATGAGACGACCACCGCGCTGCTCGCCCAGTGCTGGAAGCAGGCCCTGCTGCAGCCCGGCCTCTGGCAGCGGCTGCGCGAGGACCGCTCGCTGGTGCCGCACCTCATCGAGGAGACGCTGCGCTTCGACTCCGTGTCGCACGGGATGATCCGCACCACCACGGAGGAGGTGCAGCTCGCCGGCGTCACGCTGCCCGCGGGCTCGCGGCTGCTGCTGCTCTACGCGTCGGGGAGCCGGGATCCCGCGCTGCTGGCGGACGGGGATCGCTTCGACATCTCCCGCCACCACCCCTCGCACCTGGGCTTCGGCCGGGGCATCCACTTCTGCATCGGCGCACCCCTGGCCCGGCAGGAGGCGCTCATCGCGACCAACCTCCTGTTGGATCAGCTGCCCGACATGCGGCTCGCGCCGAACCCGGACTTCGGGACGATGCAGAACCTCACCATCCGCGCCATCCAGCACCTGCCGGTGGAGTGGACCCCCAGGAACGGCTGAGACGCCCGGTGCTCCGGCCCCGCCCGTGGATGACACGGACGGGCCGGGGCCTCCCGGTGCTCAGCACTCCGAGGCGGGGTGGCCCCAGGGGTTGGTGCGCGGGTACTGGCGCAGCAGCGTGCAGAGGCGGTGCGCGGCGAGCATCGCGGCGGACTGCCGCGGCGGCTCGGTGTGCATCGCCGTCTGTCCCAACCGGGCCGCCTGCAGCGCCAGCGCGTGCTGCACTTCCGGAGACCAGCGCTTGAATTCGAGCCATTCCATGGGCCTGCTCCTCCTTGAAGGAGCCGCCATTGAACGCCCTTCAAACCCGGAAATCACGACGCCACGCGTTGGCCCGGGGCGTTACTGACCTCCTGGTGACAACCCGCTCATGCCTGCGACGGATTGGCTGGTCGGCCGATGAGCATCATCAGGCCGAAGGGGTTCCCCTCGTTGGTGAGCCGGTCGATGTCCCAGATGTAGTCGTCGCTCAGGCCCTGGGTGAGTTCGCGCATCTCCTCGATGGAGTAGGTCCGCAGACAGGACACCACGCCGTCGAACGCCGCGGCGATGGGGATGAGGGGCATCAGATAGGTGAGGGCCAGCCGGTCCATGCGCACGGGCCGGATGAAGGGCGTCGTCAGCGGCACGTTGATCAGGGCCGCCGCCGTCATCGCGATGGCCGGCCCGCGCCGCTCCACCAGCTCCATGATGGCGATGCCGCGGCGCTGGGCCACGGCATCCGCCAGCACCTTGCGCGCGGCCTCCGGCGGCAGGTGGTGGAACGAGTTGCACATGATGCGGAAGCCCTTGTACGTGGCCGGCACCGCCGTCGCGTCCACCGACGTCGACACATAGTCCACGCGCCCCGGGTGCGCCGCCTTCACCTTCTCGAACGCGGACACCTCCGGATACAGGTCCGTGAGAAGCGCTGTCGCAGTGTATTTTTCTTGCGACTCCAGCATCTCCAGCAGCTTCGGCACCGGCCCCGCGCTGCCCGACGCCATGTCCAGCAGCTGCGTCTCACCCATCGCCGCCATCGCGCCCTTGAGCCGCCGCACGAACTCCACGTAGCGGTCGTCCGAGAGGCTCCACACGTACGCCAGGAAGTCCGTCACCCCACGGCGCAGGACCTTCGGGAACCAGGGCTGATCCTCTAGCTCGAAAAGTTGCAGTCTGGGCATAATCGCTGGGCACTCCAAGGGGCTCAGGGGGAGGACGGCCCCGCAACTGTCGCCCAGTCCGGCGCGACGCACAAGAGGCGCCTTCCGGGTGTATCAGCGCACATCCACCTGCCTCGAAATCAAAACAAGACACTGAATCCATACGGCCACCGCGAAACTTTGAATCCTCGCAGGAAAACGCGACGCGAAAAGTCCGTGCGGAGGCGCGCCCGCCAGGAGAATGGCGGAGATGCATGGGCAGACATGCAAGGTTTTTGGAGGGGTGCGTTTTAAGAACAGGTGGATGTTCGAAGGACCCGGCGCTGGGGCGACCGGGAGGTGGATCACCGGAGGGCGCGTTGAAACAACGTGTTCCGGTGGGGTTGCAAGGGTTTGGCGGTATCCTTAACTACGACCGAGGGGGGCTTCGGTCGCTAGGCCGCACGGTTGAACGGATCAGCTCGCACACAACGGGAGGGGAGTAATGGCTCCGGAATCTGTTGATGTGATCGTCGTCGGAAGCGGCCCGGTGGGTGCCATGGCGGCGAACCTGCTGGGACAGTACGGGCTGCGCACCGTGGTCATCGAGAAGGAGACGGTCCCGCACACGCAGTCGCGGGCGATCAACGCGGACGACGAAGCGCAGCGCATCTTCCAGGCCGCCGGCCTCACGGGCGAACTGGGGCCGAGCTTCCACCCGTGCTTGAAGATGACGTACGTCGACGACGAGATGCGGGTGCTGGCGGAGGTGGACTTCACCAAGGTGGAGCGTCCCAACGGGCACGCCATCGGCTCGCTGTTCAGCCAGCCGCGCCTGGAGGCGTCCCTCACCCGCGGCATGGAGCGCTTCCCGAACGTGGCGCTGTGGCGCGGCCACGAAGTCGAATCCTTCATGCAGGACGAGGACGGCGTGTCGGTGCGCGTGAAGGAGAACGCCACCGGCCGCACCCTGACGGTGCGGGCGCGCTACCTGCTGGCCTGCGACGGCGCGAAGAGCGGCATCCGCCGGCGGCTGGGCCTCAAGCTGGAGGGCACCACGGCGCTCGCGCACGCACTGGCCATCACCGTGGAGACGCCGTCGTCGGCGCCCGACTTCACCTACTACCCCTGCGGCCCGAAGCGCGTGGGCATCGTGACGCGCACCGCGCACGACGAGATGCGCTTCGACACGGTGGTGCGGCCCGGGCAGGACCTGGAGCACGTGCGCAGCGCGGAGTACGTGCGCGGCATCATCTCCCCGTACATCGATCCGGACTCGGTGCGGATCAAGAGCGTCAACCTGTACGCCTACCACAGCCGCATGGCGGAGAAGTGGCGGGTGGGCCGGGTGTTCCTGCTCGGGGACGCGGCGCATCTCATGCCGCCCTTCCTGGGCCAGGGCGTGTGCTCCGGCCTGCGCGACGCGGCGAACCTCTCCTGGAAGATCGCCCACGTGCTCAACGGCGCCGCGGACGCGGCGCTGCTGGACACCTACGAGGTGGAGCGCCGGCCGCACGCGGCGGAGATGATGCGGATGTCGGACGCGCTCGGGTCGATGCTGTCCTCGGGCGGCCCGCTCATGGCCCGCGCCCGCAACGTGTTCATCAACCTGCTGTACCGGATGCCCGTCACCGGCCCCTTCATCCGCGAATACAAGATGAAGCCGAACCTCTTCCACGCGGAAGGGTTCCTCTTCGGCGGCAAACGCGGCAAGGCCAAGACGGCCGGGGAGGGTGCCTACTTCCCGCAGCCCCGCGTGGAGCACGGTGAGGAAGGGGAGCGTCCGCTCGACGACGTCATCGGGCAGCGCTTCGCGGTGCTGACGCGGCCGGGTGCGCCCGCCGACGTGCAGCAGGCCGCCAAGGCCCTGGCGGAGGACATCGGCGGCGTCTGGCTGTCGGTGGCGCCCGCGGCGCGCTCCGGCGCGGGGCGCGCGGGAGAGGTGGTGGACCTGGAAGGCAAGCTGGGCGAGTGGTTCGCCCAGCACGCGTCCGACCTGGTCGTCCTGCGGCCGGACCGGTACGTCTACGCGGCCACGAACCGCGCGGGCGTCGAGCAGGTCCACGCCGCGCTGAAGAAGGACGTCCGGCCCTTCAACCGCCGGGGCAGCCGCATCCCGCGTCGCATCGCGTCCATCGGCGCGTGAGCCTGGAGTCCCGGTCCATACCGGACACGGAGCACCTGTCGGGCGTCGGTGGCCTTCCTGGCCCCGGCGCCCGTGGTGTTTTCAGCGGGGACTTCAGGCCGTGGCGACCTGGAGCATCCGCTTCGCCTTCTCCATGCAGTCGCCGTAGAAGCGCAGGTAGATGTCCAGCGCGCGGGCGCCCGTCTTGCCGATCGTCACGGCGTGCTCGGGCTTCTGGCTGAGCAGCTTGTTGAGCATGACCTCGTTGAGGGCGGTGTGGCCCACGTCCAGCTCCACGTGCTCCTTGATGAACGTCAGCGAGTTCATCACGTCCGGCCCGAGCACGCGCTTGCACTGCTCGATGAGGCGGGGCGCGAACACCACCGACAGGTTCTCGATCTCGTACTCGATGGCGACCTGCGCGCCCGGCATGGCGCCGTTGATGGTGTCCTCGTGGATCTGCCGGTACTCCTGCATGGCCGGCGTCGGGGCCTGCGCGAGCAGCTGCTCCGCGTCCAGCTTGGGCATGCGGCGCTGGTTCCAACCGGCCACCAGGCTCTTGGTGTCCTCCACCATCATCAGGTGGTGACCGGCCTCGTGCTTGGCGTGGGAGATGAGCTGCCGGCCCACCTCTTCCAGACCTTCGACCTTCGTACAGGCCTCACCGGCGCGGCGGATCCACCCGTCCACGGGCTCCGTCATGTACACGCCCAGGGCGCACAGCTGGATGAGGAACCCCTCCAGCAGGGCGGGATCGACGTTCTCATCCAGCAGCGTGGTGACGTGGGGGCCGGCCGCCAGGACGTGGCGGACATCGGAGACGTGGGGGAGGTACTGGGTATCGACGAGGGGCTTGCTCATGGGGGGGTCAGTCCTCAACGGGAGTGGGCACCGCGGCGCCCGATGGTGAGTTCGCTGATGTGCTCCAGGAAGTCCGGAACGAGCTTCGAGGAGATGATCCACATGTAGGGATCCGGCCCGTCGTGCAGGCCGCACTCCTGCACGTAGCTGCCGCCTTCGTCCTCGCGCAGGTAGAGGAAGGAGGGGCGGCGGCGCGCCAGGTACCAGTTCCGGGCCGCGTCCATCAGGGCCGAATAGGCGCGCGTCCCGTCCTCGACGAGCGAGAACATGCGCGTGTTGTCGAGCAGGCGGAAGAGGTTCGCGCCCAGCTGACCCAGCTCCATCACGGCGGCGGCGTAGGGGATGCCGTGGCGGCGGGCCACGAGGATGGAGCGCTCGCGCTCCATGCCGAAGCTCTTCCACTTCTGCGTGACGGGCGTCATGTCCAGCCGGTCCCGCGTCAGGTCCAGCGATTCCACGTAGCAGGTGGGGAACTTGCGGGCGATGGTCGCGGCCAGCAGGCTCAGCTCACCGGCGGTGGCGGGGCCCACCTCGAACTCGCGGTGGTCGCGGCCGCTCAGCTCGTGGCTGAAGGCCTTCATCTTCTGGATCTTCCGCGTGAAGGCCAGGCCCGCGCCGCTCTCCATCTGGCGCTCGGCGTAGCGCACGTGCGCCTTGGCGATCCACGGGTTGAGGGCCTCCACGTAGGCAATCACCCAGTGGAAGTCCGGGTCGCTCTGCGGGTGCTCGAACGTGCGCAGGTAGATGTCGCGCATGATCTGCCCCGCCTCCTGCACCCCCGGAGGCGGCTTGCCCGGCCGCTTTGCCACCTGGTGGCCCAGCCACGCGTGGCGGTACGGCTTGGTGAAGGACAGCGTCGCCTCGATGCCGCGCTCGGACGGCCACACCGCCTGGCAGAACAGCTGCGGCACTTCCGCGGCGCGCTTGGCGAGCGACGCGAAGTTGAGCTTCAGCTCCTCGAACTCCTCCGGGGAGCTGCCACCCAGGCTGAAGAAGCCGGAGCGGTTGAACAGATCCCAGAGCTGATCCACCAGGCCTTCGCTGGTGCGCGTGGCGGGGGACATCGTCTGCGACACGAAGCGCACCCAGCGCGCCTCGTCGGACGAATAGGGCAGCACGCTCAGGCCGCACAGCACGGTGCCGTCGGCGCGCACGCCGCTGACGTAGCGGATCTCCCCGCGCACGCTGACCATCAGCCCGTCGCCCAGCTCCAACTCGATGAGGGGCGGCAGCAGGCCGGGGAACATCAGGTCCTGCGGCAGGCAGCGCACGCACAGGCCGGAGAAGGACAGGTCCAGCACCTCGCGGCGCAGCAGGCCCTGCTCGCGCCACAGCGGGTGGTGGAAGCGGGCGCGGATGCCCTCGGGGGCGGGAACGCGGCGGTGCCAGCGGTGACGGATGCGGAACAGCTGGGCGGGCAGGGTGGTGAAGAGGCGGTCGCCCTCGCCACGGCCCGTCTCCGCGCGCATGCGGTACGCGGAGTTGTAGCCGATGACGTCGATGTCGTACGCCGGGTCACCCCAGTCCGGGGTGGACTCCTCGGTGCGCCACTCCAGCTGACCGGTGGAGGCGTGGAAGCGCTCCAGCACCATGCGCACCACGCGGCCCTGGCGGCGCAGCACGCCCTTGTTCCCGGACGCGCAGATGGCGGAGAAGATGGAGCGGATCCGCTCCGGGTCCACGATGATGTCCTGCACGGGCAGCGCGGAAGCGGCCGGCTCCGCGATGCCCCGGCGCAGCGCGTCCGCCAGGAACCCCAGGATCTCCCGACCCTGCTCCACCGACACGCCCACCAGCTGCAGCCCCACCGGCGCGTGCGGCATGTCCGCGTCCGTGCGGATGAAGGCGGCGTTGAGCGGCCCGATGGTGACGCCATTGAAGGACAGGTACACGGGGAAGGTCCGGGCCTCCGACGTGTCGACCTGCGGCTCCCGGGGCGCCACCCACACCACCGTGGGGCTCAGTCGGGTCACTTCACCCAGCACCGCGTCGGGGCTGCCGAGCGCGCAGGTGATGGCCGTGGGGCCGGTGCCGTGCAGCGAATAGCCCGAGTCATCCAGGGCTGCTTCCGCGGGGGGAAGGGGAATCACGTTGCGCAGTGCATCTCCACTGCCGAATTCGATCGCGTGCTGGAACTTCGCGGACGCCGGAATCCCTCCATCCATCGTCAGGACACCCCTTCTCCGGGCAGCGTCACCAGTCATGGTCGGCGATGTTGCGAGCACAACACTTCCTCCCTGATTCAGTGAAGACGCTGACGGCTCTGGATTCTGTGACCGCATCATGGGGAGTTCGTCCGTAACAGTCAAATCGAATTTATGCACCTGGGCTGTTTTTCCGTCCCCTTGGGTGACTCACCCTGGGTCAAGATTGACCAGGGCAGGGGATAGGAAGTTCCAGGGCGGGATACGGGGTTTCCGAGGAGTATTACGTACCCGGCAAGCGCATCTTCACCGGCAAGATGGCGCATAACTGTAATCCCCCCAATACAGAAACCGAGAAACGAACACAGTCAGACGGCCGTGCAATGGACGCCTGTCGGAGGCGGCCGGTATTGTCGGCGCTCCAGGTCAAGGGTGGGGAGACGCGTATGAGCGCAGCGCTCGAGACGAACGGAAGGCCGGGGGACGGGGCGGCTGCGTCTGGCGGTCTGGAGTCGGTGGATCTGCCGGACGTCTTCCAGGTGGACGTGGCGGCTTCCGCGCGCGACGCCCTCAAGCTCCTGGGCGCGACGCGGCGGCTGCACGGCGTGGAGGTGGCGCTGGAGCTGCCCGAATATCCGGTGATGGCCCGGGTCAGTCGGCGCCGCCTGGAGCAGGTCTTCCTGTTGCTGATCGCCCACGCGGCGGACACGGCGACCCCCGAAGCCAGCACGGTGCGGGTGGTGGTGGATCCCCCGGACGACTTCGGGGAGGTGGGCCCGCGCTTCCAGGTGGTGATGCCGGGCGTGGCCCTGTCCGAGCGGGAGCTGCGCTCGGTGGTGCTGTCCCCGCTGCGGGTGGGCACCACCCAGCGGCGGCTGGCGCGCGCGCGCGAACTGGTGGACGCCATGGGCGGCGAGCTGTCGGTGGAGCGGCTGGAGACGGGAACCGGCGTGGGCATCCAGCTGCCCGCGCCCGGCCTCGCGAGCTTCTAGCCCGCGAAACCTGGGAAAAGCGGCCCAGCCTTTTTTCGACCATTGGCTGCGATAAGCGCGGCGCACCACCGGTGCGTCCAAACCCGGTGCCGCGCGGCCAAACTCCTTGACGACCGGGGGCGGGTTCCAGAGTATCCGCCGCCTCTCAATACCCGGTCCTACTCAGGAGTTTGCGTTCATGGCGCCTCCCTCTGGCGAGAAGATCACCCTTCAGAACGGCAAGTTGAACGTGCCGTCCAACCCGATCATCCCCTACATCGAGGGCGACGGCACCGGCCGCGACATCTGGAAGGCCTCGCAGGCCGTGTTCGATGCGGCGGTGGAGAAGGCCTACGGCGGCAAGAGGAAGATCTCCTGGTACGAGGTGCTGGCCGGCGAGAAGTCCTTCAAGCAGGTCAACAACTGGCTGCCGGACGAGACGGTCGAGGCCTTCCGCAGCTACCTGGTGGGCATCAAGGGCCCGCTGACGACGCCGGTGGGCGGCGGCATCCGTTCGCTGAACGTGGCGCTGCGCCAGATGCTGGACCTGTACGTCTGCCTGCGGCCGGTGCGCTACTTCAAGGGCGTGCCCAGCCCGGTGAAGCAGCCGGAGAAGGTGGACATGGTCATCTTCCGTGAGAACACGGAAGACATCTACGCGGGCATCGAGTTCGAGGCCGGCACGGACGCGGCCAAGAAGTTCCTGGGCTGGCTCAAGCAGGAGTTCCCCAAGGAAGCGAAGAAGATCCGCTTCGAGCAGAACGTGGGCGTCGGCATCAAGCCCGTGTCCCAGGAAGGCACCGAGCGCCTCGTGCGCGCCGCCATCCAGTACGCGGTGGACTTGAAGCGCAAGAGCGTGACGATCGTCCACAAGGGCAACATCATGAAGTTCACCGAAGGCGCGTTCCGCAAGTGGGCCTACGACCTGGCCACGCGCGAGTTCGGTGACAAGGTCTACACCTGGGATCAGTGGGAGGCGACCAAGGCCGCCAAGGGCGAGGACGCCGCCAACGCCGAGCAGAAGGCGGCGCTGGGCGCGGGGAAGATCCTGGTCAAGGACTCCATCGCGGACATCACCCTGCAGCAGGTGCTGACCCGTCCGGATGAGTTCGACGTCATCGCCACGCTGAACCTCAACGGCGACTACCTGTCGGACGCGCTCGCGGCGCAGGTGGGCGGCATCGGCATCGCGCCGGGCGGCAACATCAACTACGTCAGCGGCCACGCCGTCTTCGAGGCCACGCACGGCACGGCCCCGAAGTACGCGGACCTGGACAAGGTGAACCCGGGCTCGGTCATCCTCTCCGGTGAGATGATGCTGCGCCACCTGGGCTGGCACGAGGCCGCGGACCTGATCATCAAGGGCATGGACCGCGCCATCACCGCGCGCACCGTGACGTACGACTTCGCGCGTCTGATGAAGCTGGAGTCGCAGGGCGCCGTGACCGAGGTGAAGTGCTCGGAGTTCGGTCAGGCCATCATCAAGAACATGTAGTCCCCACCCGGCAAGCAAGAGGGCGAAACCATGGCGCACAAGAAGAAGAAGATCGGCCTCATCGGCGGCGGTCAGATTGGCGGCAACCTGGCCCTGCTGGCGGTCCAGAAGCAGCTCGGCGACGTCGTGCTCTACGACATCCCGGTGGCTGAAGGTCTGGTCAAGGGCAAGGCGCTGGACATCAACCAGCTGTCCGCGGTGGACGGCCTGGATTGTCGCGTCACCGGCTCCACGGACTGGAAGGACGTGGCGGGCTCGGACGTGATCATCATCACGGCCGGCGTGCCCCGCAAGCCGGGTATGACGCGCGAGGACCTGCTCGACGTCAACCTGAAGATCATGCGGGACGTGGCGGCCAACATCAAGCAGCACGCCCCCGGCGCCTTCGTGATCAACGTCGCGAACCCGCTGGACGCGATGGTGTACGCGCTCCACAAGATCGCCGGCCTGCCGGACAACATGGTCGTGGGCATGGCGGGCGTGCTGGACACCAGCCGCTTCAAGTGCTTCGTGGCGGAGGCCCTGGGCTCCTCCATCCGTGACGTGGAGGCGCTGGTGCTCGGCGGCCACGGCGACGACATGGTGCCCCTCGTGCGCCACAGCACCGTGGGCGGCGTGCCGCTCACCCAGCTCATCGCCAAGGACAAGCTGGACGCCATCATCGACCGCACCCGCAAGGGCGGCGCGGAGCTGGTGGGCCTGTACAAGACGGGCAGCGCCTACTTCGGGCCGGCCGCCTCCTCCATCGCCATGGCGGAGAGCTTCCTGTTCGACCGCAAGCGCGTCCTGCCGGCCGCGGCCATGCTCAAGGGCCAGTACGGCATCAGCGACTTCTTCTTCGGCGTCCCGGTGCAGATCGGCGCGGGCGGCGTGGAGAAGGTCATCACCGTGGAGCTGAACGACGCGGAGAAGGCCGAGCTGAAGAAGTCCTACGAGTCCGTGAAGCAGACGGTCGAACTCGTCAAGCTGTAGCCGTTTTCCGCATCGGTCGGTCAGGCCCGCCGGAATGCTGCCGGCGGGCCGCCGCCTGATGCCGTGAATGATCCGGGCTTATCGTCCGGCCCACCGTCGTTGCGGCGGTATTTTTCCAAGTTAACTAGCGTGTAGGACTCGCACTGGATGCTCGGGCGCGGGGAGGTGTCGCGAAGTGCTTTGGAGCGACCCACCGCAGGCAGGCCCGGCGTCTGGCAGTCAAGGAGACGATGATGGCGGCAGCAGCGCGATTCACGGTGGTGGGCGGCGGTCTCGCCGGGCTGATGACGACGATCAAGCTGGCGGAGGCGGGTCACCAGGTGGACGTGCTCTCGCTCGTCCCGGTCAAACGCTCGCACTCCGTCTGTGCCCAGGGCGGCATCAACGGCGCGGTCAACACGAAGGGTGAGGGTGACCACCCGGACATCCACGTGATGGACACGCTGCGCGGCGGCGACTTCCTCGCGGAGCAGACCTCCGTGAAGGGCATGTGCTACGCGGCGCCCGGCATCATCTACCTGCTGGATCGCATGGGCGTGACGTTCAACCGCACGCCGGAAGGTCTGCTCGACTTCCGCCGCTTCGGCGGCACCCTGCACAACCGCACCGCGTTCGCGGGCGCCACCACCGGCCAGCAGCTGCTGTACGCGCTGGATGAACAGGTGCGCCGCTACGAGGCGGAGGGCAAGGTCACGAAGTACGAGTACTGGGAGTGGCTGGGTACGGTGAAGGACGGCAATGGCCGCTGCATCGGCAGCGTGGCCATGGACCTGCGCACCATGGAGATCCGCACCTTCCCAGCGGAGGCGGTGTGCCTCGCGACGGGTGGTCCGGGCATCGTCTTCGGACGCTCCACCAACTCCATCATCAACACCGGCACCGCCGCGGGCCGCGCGTACATGGAAGGCGCGCTGTACGCCAACGGCGAGTTCATCCAGGTGCACCCGACCTCCATCCCGGGCGAGGACAAGCTGCGCCTGATGAGCGAGTCGGTGCGCGGCGAGGGCGGCCGCGTCTGGGTGCCGCGCAAGAAGGGCGACGTGCGCGCCCCCCGGGACATCCCGGAGTCGGAGCGCTGGTACTTCCTGGAAGAGAAGTACCCCAAGTACAAGAACCTGGTGCCTCGCGATGTCGCGACGCGCGAGATCTTCATGGTCTGCCGCGACCTGGGCCTGGGCATCGGCGGGCGCGACGGCGTGTACCTGGACGTGACGCACATCCCGGCCAAGACGCTGGATGCGAAGATCAAGGGCGTCATGGAGATCTACGAGAAGTTCGTCGGAGATGATCCGCGCCACACGCCGATGGTCATCTTCCCGGGCATGCACTACTCGATGGGCGGCCTGCACGTGTCCTTCGAGTCGGATCCGAAGACGCAGACCCCGAAGGACGGCAGCCCGGTCAACCAGACCACGCGCATCCCGGGCCTGTACGCGGCGGGCGAGGCGGACTACGCCTTCCACGGCGCGAACCGCCTGGGCGCCAACTCGCTCCTGTCGTGCATCTACTCGGGCATGATCGGCGGCCCGGCGATGGCGTCCTTCGCCAAGTCGCAGGAAGTCAGCGCGGCGGCCAGCCCGGAGAAGTACTTCAACGACGCGAAGAGCTACTGGGTGGACCGCTTCGCGACCATCAAGGCCATGAACGGCGCGGAGAACCCGTATCAGATCGCCAAGGAGCTGGGCGACGTGATGACGGAGAACTGCACCGTGGTGCGCTACAACGACCGCCTGAAGAAGACGGTGGAGCGCATCCGCGACCTGAAGGACCGCTGGAACCGCGTCAACGTGCTGGACACGGGCGTCGTCGCCAACCGCGCGCTGTCGTACACCAACCAGGTCTGGAACATGCTGGAGCTGGGCGAGGTCATCGCCACCAGCGCGCTCCTGCGCGATGAGAGCCGCGGCGCCCACTACAAGCCGGACTTCTCCCTCCCGGAGCCCGCGACGAAGGACCCGCGCCAGGATCCGAACTGGATGGAGCTGTGGAAGAAGCGCCACGAGAAGTGGGCGAAGACGACGATCGCCAGCTACGCCGCCCAGGGCCCGGAGATCACCTACCGGGACCTGCCGACGCCGGTGCTGGATCCCGAGCCGCGCTGGTACGCATAGGCGGGGCGGCAGTTTTTCCGGACCCGCGCGTGCACTCCAGCGCGGGACTCCGCTACCTGATTGGGCAGTGAAGGGAAGGGCTCGAGCACCATGGACACCGCACAGGCCAGCGCCGTCAGCACCCAGACCATCACCTTCCGCATCTGGCGGCAGGATGATCCGAACCAGCCGGGCCACTTCGACGAGTTCAAGGTCCCCTATCGCAAGGGCGCCAACGTCATCTCCTGTCTGATGGAGATCCAGCGCAACCCCGTCACCTCCGACGGCAAGAAGGTCGCCCCGGTCATCTGGGACGCCGCCTGCCTCGAAGAGGTGTGTGGCAGCTGCGCGATGAACATCAACGGCCGGGTGCGCATGGCGTGCTCCGCGCTGGTGGACAAGCTGGAGCAGCCCATCACCCTGGAGCCGATGAAGAAGTTCCCGGTGGTGCGCGACCTCACCGTGGACCGCGAGCGCATGTTCGAGGCGCTCAAGCGCGTGAAGGGGTGGATCCCCGTCGACGGTACGTACAACCTGGGCCCCGGCCCGCGCCAGTCACAGAAGGACCACTCCGTGATGTACGTGCTGTCCACGTGCATCACCTGTGGCAGCTGCCTGGAGGCGTGCCCGCAGGTGACGGTGGACAACGACTTCATCGGCGCCGCCGCCATCAGCCAGGCCCGCCTGTTCAACATGAACCCCACGGGCAAGCTCAACTCCGAGGAGCGCACGCGCGCCCTCATGGGCCCTGGCGGCATCCAGGACTGCGGCAAGGCGCAGAACTGCGTGAAGGTCTGCCCGAAGGAGATTCCGCTGACGACCTCCATCGCGGTGATGAACCGCGAGGTGAGCAAGCTGATGATCAAGGACATCTTCTTCAAGGAAGAGGAGCAGAAGGCGTCGAGCGGTCCGGGGTAGCCCTTCCCGCACGCTTGCTGGTGCTTCGCTCGCGGCCCCGTGTCAGCGTCCCCTTCGTGGGGCGCTGGGCGGGGCCGCCGTCGTTCCCGCCGCTGCGGCGCCCATGCCTGCCGGAGGGGCCCTCCACCCGGCGTGCGCCCGTGGGGCAGGGTGCTGAAGGCCGCCTCATCCACCCGGACACCGGGGGTTATGTCGGGGACGGGGCGTGTGTCCCGCGACGACGCTGGGGGCCAAACGGCCTTGCCAAGCGTCGCTTTCTGCGCAATGAGGGCCGGCGTTGACAGCCCCGATGGGGCCGTCCCCGTCTCCCCTCGTCCCACCCGGAGATTCGATGAAGATCCACGAGTACCAGGGCAAGGAACTCTTCCGGAAGTATGGCGTGCCCACGCCGCGCGGCATCCTCGCGCTCTCCCCCAACGAAGCGGAGGCCGCGGCGAAGACGCTGGCCACGCCGGTCGTCGTGGTGAAGTCGCAGATCCACGCGGGCGGCCGCGGCAAGGGCGGCGGCGTGAAGTTGGCCAAGAGCCCCGCGGAGGCCAAGGAGCTTGCCAAGCAGATGCTGGGCATGAAGCTCAAGACCATCCAGACCGGCCCGGAAGGGCAGACGGTCCACAAGGTCTACATCGAGGAAGGGCTCGCCATCGGCCAGGAGCTGTACCTGGGCGTGACGCTCGACCGCGCCTCCAGCCGCATCACCTTCATGGCGTCCCGCGAGGGCGGCGTGGAGATTGAGGAAGTGGCCGAGCACCACCCGGAGAAGATCCTCCGCGAGTCGGTGGATCCGGCGGTGGGCTTCCTGGACTTCCAGGGCCGCAAGCTGGCCTTCGGGCTGGGCCTGACGGGCCCCACGGTGAACAAGTTCGTGCAGTTCTGCTCCGCGCTCTACCGGATGTTCATCGAGACGGACGCGGCGCTCGTGGAGGTCAACCCGCTGGTCATCCTGAAGGATGGCGGCGTGGTGGCGCTCGACGCGAAAGTCACCTTCGACGAGAATGCGCTCTACCGGCACAAGGACCTGCTGGAGTACCGCGACGTCGCGGAAGAGGAGCCCCGCGAGACGCAGGCCAAGGAGTTCGACCTGGCTTACATCGCGCTGGACGGCAACATCGGCTGCATGGTGAACGGCGCGGGTCTGGCCATGGCCACCATGGACACCATCAAGCTGGTGGGCGGTGCTCCGGCCAACTTCCTGGACGTGGGCGGTGGCGCGAACAAGGAGAAGGTGACGGCGGCCTTCAAGCTCATCCTCGCGGACCCCCAGGTCAAGGCGGTGCTCGTCAACATCTTCGGCGGCATCATGAAGTGCGACGTCATCGCCGAGGGCATCATCGCGGCGGCCAAGGAAGTGCAGCTCAAGATCCCGCTCGTCGTGCGGCTTGAGGGCACCAACGTGGAGAAGGGCAAGGACCTCCTCCGCAACTCCGGGCTCGCCATCACTCCCGCGGACAACCTGCGCCAGGCGGCTGAGAAGGCCGTGGCGGCGATCCAGTAGTTCGTCGCGCACTCTTTTCCTGAAAGAACGCCATGAGCATCCTCGTCAACGAGAACACGAAGGTCCTCGTCCAGGGCATCACCGGCTCGGCGGGCTCGTTCCACGCCAAGCAGATGTTGGAGTACGGGACGAAGCTGGTGGGCGGTGTCACGCCGGGCAAGGGCGGCACCGACTTCGAGGGCAAGGTCCCCGTGTTCAACTCGGTGGCCGACGCCGTGAAGCAGTCGGGCGCGAACACGTCCGTCATCTTCGTGCCGCCGCCCTTCGCCGCCGACTCCATCATGGAGGCCGCGGACGCGGGCATCTCCCTCATCATCACCATCACCGAGGGCATCCCCGTCAACGACATGATCCGCGCCAAGCGGTACCTGCAGGGCAAGTCGGTGCGCCTCATCGGCCCGAACTGCCCGGGTGTCATCACCCCCGGCGCGAAGTGCAAGATCGGCATCATGCCGGGCCACATCCACAAGCCGGGCCGCATTGGCGTGGTGTCGCGCTCCGGCACGCTGACCTATGAGGCCGTGCACCAGCTGACGCAGCTGGGCCTGGGCCAGTCCACGGCGGTGGGCATTGGCGGCGACCCCGTCAACGGCACCGACTTCGTGGACGTGCTGAAGCTCTTCAACGCGGATCCGGAGACGGACGCGGTGATCATGATCGGTGAGATCGGCGGCAGCGCCGAAGAGGCGGGCGCGGAGTACGTGGCCCGTGAGTTCACCAAGCCGATCGCCGGCTTCATCGCCGGTCAGTCCGCGCCCCCGGGCAAGCGCATGGGCCACGCGGGCGCCATCATCTCCGGCGGCAAGGGTACGGCCGGCGAGAAGATCAAGGCGATGGAGGCTGCGGGCATCCTGATGGCCGCGAGCCCCGCCGAGCTGGGCACCACGCTGCAGGAAGTCGTCAAGCGCGGCGCCCCCAAGAAGAACCGCTAAGCAGTCATCCCCGCGAACACACACGAGGACTCAACGCCATGGCCATCGAGCGTACGCTTTCCATCATCAAGCCGGACGGGCTCAAGAAGCACGTGATCGGGAAGATCATCTCCCGCTTCGAGGAGAAGGGCCTGACGCCCGTCGCCATCCGCCTGCAGCAGCTGTCCCAGAAGGAAGCGGAAGGCTTCTACGCGGTCCACAGCGCCCGGGGTTTCTTCAAGGACCTGGTCGCCTTCATGATCTCCGGTCCGGTGGTCCTGATGGTGCTGGAGGGTGAGAACGCCGTCCTCGCCAACCGCGACCTCATGGGCGCCACGGATCCGAAGAAGGCCGAGAAGGGCACCATCCGCGCGGACTTCGCGGACAGCATCGACGCGAACACGGTGCATGGCTCGGACAGCCTGGAGAACGCGAAGAACGAGATCGCGTACTTCTTCCGCGAGACCGAGACCCAGAAGTACTAGTCGTCACGCTTCGTCCAGCCACCGCGCTGGACAGGACTTGCGGCCCGGAGCCCGCGCCCCTCACGAGGCGCAGGTCCGGGCCGTCGTCTTTTCCCAAGCCTGGACGCTCGCCCGGACAACGCTTCCATGGGCGGTATCCGGTTGCCCTCTTGGACGGTCCTTGCTACCGATAATGCAAGTCACTATCGGCAAGGAAGAACGCATGAGCGGTGGATCAGAGCGCGTGAATCGTCGGGGGCCGTTCCCGGTCAAGTTGCGGCTGCTGGAAGTGCTGCGGGTGACGCAGCTGACGCCGCACATGCTGCGGGTGACGTTGGGTGGCCCGGAGCTGGAGGGCTTCACCTCGCCCGGCGCGGACGACCATGTGAAGGTCTTCTTCGCGGAGCCCGGGGTGAAGAAGCCGAACATGCCGGTGGTGGGCCCCCATGGCCTCAGCATGCCGGAGGGGCTCGCGAAGCCCGCGTCGCGCGACTACACGCCGCGCCGGTTTGATCCGAAGGCGGGCGAGCTGGACATCGACTTCGTGCTGCATGGTGAAGGCCCCGCGTGCCAGTGGGCCGCCAACACGAAGCCCGGTGACTTCCTGGGCATTGGCGGTCCTCGCAGCACGCACGACGTGGCGGACGACTTCGACTGGTACCTGCTCGCGGGTGACCAGAGCGCGCTGCCGGCCATTGCCCGCCGCCTGGAGGAACTGCCGGCGGGGAAGCGCGCGTTCGCCTTCATCGAGGTGGCGGACGCGTCGGAGGAGCAGCGCATCGACAGCCAGGCGGACGTGCAGCTCACCTGGCTGCACCGGGGAAGCGCGGACGCGGGCACGACGAAGCACCTGGAGGATGCGCTGCGGGCGTGGACCCAGCCCCCCGGGGAGGGTTTCGTGTTCGTGGCGGGCGAGGCGACGTCGCTCAAGACCATCCGGGAACACCTGGTGGCCGAGCGCGGTCTCAACAAGGACTGGATGCGCGTGACGGGCTACTGGAAGCGCGGCGCCGCCGAGCATCACGATTCCAAGGGGTAGGCAGGGAAGGGGGCGTGCCCCTCCTTTGACTTGCCGTGCCTTGTTGTGGGAAGCACGCCCTGCTGCCTTCCGTTAGGCCTGACTGAACGATGTCTGAGTCCACCGCCACAGTCCTTCCCGTCACCGAGCCCCTGCCCGCGCCCACGCCGGCGAAGCTGGTCGACGTGGCCAGCTTGTCCAAGGAGAAGCTCGCCCTGTTCCTGAGCGAGCAGCTGGGCGAGCGCCCGTTCCGCGCCGCGCAGCTCTACCGCTGGCTGCACCAGCGGGGGGCCACGACGTTCGACGAGATGACGGACCTGTCCAAGGGCCTGCGCGAGAAGCTCAAGGTCCAGGCGGAGATCGTCCCGCTGGTGAAGGACCTGGAGCAGCGCAGCGTCGACGGGACCATCAAGTACCGCTTCAAGACGCGCGACGGGCGCTTCATCGAGTCCGTCTACATGCCGTCGGAGGACCGCAAGACGCTCTGCGTGTCCACCCAGGTGGGCTGCGCGATGGCGTGCACCTTCTGCATGACGGGCACGCTGGGCCTCAAGCGCAACCTCACGCCCGGGGAGATTGTCGCCCAGGTGCACGCGGTGAACCGCGAGGTGCGGCGCAACGAGTCCCTGGAGACGCTCCGCCCGCTCACGAACCTGGTGTTCATGGGCATGGGCGAGCCGCTGCACAACTTCGAGAACCTCAAGACGGCGCTCGCCATCCTCCAGTCGCAGGATGGGCCCAACTTCAGCCACCGTCACATCACCGTCTCCACCGTGGGCCTGGTGCCCATGATCGAACGCTTCGGTCAGGAGACGGACGTCAAGCTGGCCATCTCGCTCAACGCGAGCACGGACGAGCAGCGCAGCAAGACGATGCCCGTCAACCGCAAGTGGAACATCGCGGCGTTGCTGGACGCGTGCCGCAAGTTCCCGCTTCGCCAGGGCCGGCGCATCACCTTCGAGTACGTGCTGCTCAAGGGCTTCAACGACACCGACGAGGACGCGCACCGGCTCCGGGAGCTGCTGCGGGACATCCCGGCGAAGGTGAACCTGATCCCGTACAACGAGAACCCCGGCCTGGGGTTCCAGACCACCGGGGAGGCTCGCGCGGAGGAGTTTCGCGCCATCCTCTCCGAGGCCCACGTCGCGGCCTACATCCGCAGGAACCGGGGCCGGGACATCGCCGGCGCCTGTGGCCAGCTCGCCAACCGGGGCGAAGCGGCCGCGGAAGCCCCGACGTGACATAAGCACCCGAGCTTCCTTGACAATCCCGATGTAGGGGCGCTAAGAGCGCCCCCCTCCGCCTGTTACTGTTGAAGTCACCTGTTCGCTGGAGCGTTCCATGGCCGTTGTCCTCCGTCTTGCCCGCGCGGGCGCCAAGAAGATGCCGTACTACCACGTGGTTGCCACCGACTCGCGCAGCCCGCGCGACGGCAAGTTCCTGGAGCAGGTCGGCTCCTACGACCCCAACCACAGCCCCGCGAAGGTGCAGTTCAACGAGGAGCGCCTGGCCTACTGGATCAAGAGCGGCGCGGTGCCCTCGGAGACGGTCGCGGACCTGATCAAGACGGCGAAGAAGCAGGCCCCGGCGACCACCGCCTGAGCTCGCACCCGTCTGGACAAGACGTGGAGCCGCTGCTCACGTATCTGGCGAAGGCCCTGGTCGATCAACCGGACCAGGTCGCCCTGCGCATCTCCGAGGCGGATGGCGGCCGGCTCTATGAGCTGAAGGTCGCCCCGGAGGACGTCGGCAAGGTCATCGGTCGTGATGGGCGCACGGTGAACGCCCTCCGGACGCTGCTCACTGCCGCCGCCCAGAAGCAGGGCCAGAAGGTCCGCCTGGAGATTCTCGACGATCGGCGTGCCCCGGGTGCTCCCGTGGTGCCGCCCGCTCCGGACGACGCGCGGTGAGCGCGTCCACGTGTCTGGAGCTGGGCTACGTCGCGCGTGCGCACGGCCTGAAAGGCGAGGTGGCGGTCCGCAGCTTCGACCCCGCCTCGGAGACCCTGGGCACCGTCGATCGCGTCCGCCTGCGTCTGCGCTCCGGTGAGGAGCGCGAGATGGTGGTGGAGACCTTCCGCGGTGCGAACAAGGAAGACCTGCTGGGCTTCGAGGGCGTGGAGACGCGCGTCGCCGCCGAGGCCCTGGTGGGTGCGAAGGTGCTCGTCTACCGCGAGGACCTGGAGCCGCCCGAGGAGGGCGAGTTCTTCCAGGGCGACCTCGTGGGGCTCGCCGCCGTGGACGAGCAGGGCACCGCGCTGGGCACGGTGGAAGAGGTCTGGGCCACGGGTGAAGTTCCCAACCTGGTGATTCGCGCCAAGGGCCGTCCGGAGCTGGTGGTGCCCTTCGCGGACGAGTTCGTTCCGTCGGTGGACATCGCCGCGGGGCGCATCGTGATCCGTCCTCCCGAATACCTGGAGGTCGAAGGGCGCGACGACGGAGACGCGGGGTGAGCTACCCCGTGGAGATCCTCACGCTGTTTCCGGGGATGCTGTCCGGCTATCTGGGCGCGAGCATCCTCGGGAAGGCGCAGGAGAAGGGGCTCTTCTCCGTCACGCTCACCGACGTGCGGGACTTCGCCGTGGGCAAGCACCACGTCACCGACGACTCGCCCTACGGCGGGGGCGCCGGCATGGTGATGAAGCCCGAGCCGCTGGTGGCCGCCATCGAGGCCGCGCGCGCCCGTCTGCCCGGGGCGAAGGCGCTGCTCATGAGCCCCCGGGGCCCCGTCTTCACCCAGGCCACCGCTCGCGAGCTGGTGCGGCACGAGGCCGGGCTGATCCTCGTCTGCGGCCGGTACGAGGGCGTGGACGAGCGGGTGATGCCGTACCTGGATGGCGAGCTGTCCCTGGGCGACTTCGTCCTCACGGGCGGGGAGATCGCGGCGATGGCGGTGGTGGACGCCGTGACGCGGCTGGTGCCGGGCGTGCTGGGCAACGAGGCGTCCTCGGTGGCGGAGAGCTTCGAGGAGGGTCTGCTGGAGTACCCGCACTACACCCGGCCGCCCGTCTTCCGGGGGGTCGAGGTCCCGGCCGTCCTCCAGTCCGGCGATCACGCCAGGATCGCACGCTGGCGGCGCTGGAAGGCCATCAAGCTCACCCAGCAGCGGCGTCCCGATCTGTATTCGCGGCTGGAGTTCGGCAAGGCGGATCAGAAACTGCTCGCCAGGGGCGAGGAAGAGTTGTAACCCTGCGCGTCCTCGCGGAACCCTTCGAAGCGGGCTTGTCCGACACGGCAGTCTCTGCTAGTACGGCCCGCTCTTTCCACGCGTCCTACGCGTCAAGTTCCGCTTTTTGGAGTCGTCATGCGCCGCAGCCTCATTCAGCACGTCGAAAACAAGTTCCTGCGCCAGGACCTCACCCAGTTCCGTACGGGTGATTCCGTTCGCGTCCACTGGAAGGTCAAGGAAGGCGAGAAGGAGCGCGTGCAGGCCTTCGAGGGCGTGGTCATCCGCAAGACCAAGGGCACCAACCGCGCCACGTTCACCGTGCGCAAGATGTCCTTCGGCGTCGGCGTGGAGCGCATCTTCCCCATCCACAGCCCCCGCTACGAGAAGATCGAAGTCCTCACCCGCGGCGACGTGAACCGCAAGCGTCTCTTCTACCTCCGCGACCTGAAGGGCAAGGCCTCTCGCGTCGACGTGCAGGTGGATCCGGAGCGCGCCGCGAAGAAGGCCGCCAAGGCCGCTGCCGCCGCCCAGGGCTCGTAGGTCCAGAGAAACCCTCTCGCGGCCTTCGCGGCCGCGTGCGAGAAGGAGCGTCCGTCACTGGACGCTCCTTTTTTCGTTCGGGCTAGACTGCGCACGCCATGCACTTCGTCGAGGTCGCCATCCAGAACGTCCGCGGGTTTTCTCCCGCCGGCCGTTTCCCGTTGAAGACCGGGTACCTCATCCTCAAGCCGCCCACGGCGGACGTGTTGCCGCTGGCGGGCCTGTCGCTGTCGCTGCTGTTCTCGGACGGCCGGGGCGGTGACTCCAGCTTCGTGGGCTCGGGGGGGCGCTCCGGCAAGGCCGCGCTGACGTTCGTGGGGCAGGACGGGATGACGTACCGCGTGCTGCGTGAGCTGGGCGGTTCCGGTTCGCTGCATCGGCTCAATCCCACCACCAGCCAGCCGGAGCTGATGTCGTCGGACACGGCGGAGATCAACCAGTACCTGCGCGGCCAGGCGGGCCTGCCGCCGCGCACCACGTTCGAGCAGGTGTACTGCCTCCAACTGGTGATGCTGCCGTCGCGTCGGCCTCGCAAGGCGTCCGCCCAGGTGGCCGCGGCGAAGGCCTCCGGCAGCACGCCGTCCCTGGCGACGGCCAGCGCGGTGCGGCCCGCGGAGGATCTCCAGGCCGCCGAGGCGAAGGTGAAGGCGCTGGAGAAGGAAATCGTCGTCTCCCGCGAGGTGGATCAGCTCCAGTTCAAGGTGGACGAGCTGTCGTCGCTCATCTTCGAGGCGGACTCGAAGCTCCGGGGGGGCGAGGGCCTCAAGGAAGCCATCGTGGAGGCGGAGAAGGCCTGGCGCGCGGCGCCCTCGCCGGAGTCGCTGGGCCTGCCCCAGGACATCCTCACGCGCGTGAAGCGGCACCCGAAGGCGGTGGCGCGGCGGGACGAGGCGCTGGCGCGGCTGGAGACGGACCGCGACCCGGAGCTGGAGGACGCGGCGCTGAAGGTGCCGCCGCTCACCCAGAACCGCTACTTCTGGGGCGGCCTGGGTTCAGGCGCGTTGTTCCTGGCGCTCAGCGTGGGCCTGGGCTTCTCCAGCGTGGGCGCGCCCATGTGGCGCTACCTGGCGCTGCTCAACATCCCGGCCTTCGGCACGGCCGCCCTGATGGCGCTGCGCTACGTGGACGACCTGCAGAAGGCCACCCGCCGGGGCACCAAGGACAACCGCAAGGGCGTGCGGGAGAAGAAGATCCTCGACGAGTTCGAAGTCGATGACGCGCCGGTGCGCATGGCCATCAAGGCCCTGGATGTGGAGACGCTCGACGAGATCGCTCCCGCGCTGGAGAAGAAGGACCTGCTGGGCATCCGCCTGGGCGAGCTGCAGACGCAGCTGGAGGAGTTCGAGGCGTCCGCCGAGTACCAGGACGCCCTGCGCCAGGGGCAGGAGATGCGCGCGCAGCAGGAGGAGCTCAACGCGGAGCTGACCGCCAAGGGCACCTACGTGCGCGACCTGCGCGAGGTCGAGCGCGAGCTGGGCCGCCTGAAGGAGTCCATCGCCCTGGCCAAGGCGCCGCCGGTGCCGGTCGCGACGGCTCCAGGGCAGGCCCCTGCGCCGGTGGATCCGTTGGAGGATCCGTCCCCGGTGGTGCTGTCGCAGGCCGCGGACGTGCTCACGTCCGACCTGCTGTCGGTGCAGGCGCTGCTGAAGGATCGCTGCGTGCAGTACCTCACCGCGCTCACGGACCGTCGCTACCAGGGCGTGGAGTGGGACCGCGACGGCAACGCCTTCGCGCTCACCCAGAACAGCCGCATCCCGGTGGGCGAGCTGCCCCCCAAGGACCTGGACCTCTACTATCTGGCGCTGCGCATGACGGTGGTGGAGAAGACGTGCGCCCGGGTGAAGCGCCCCTTCCTGCTGGACGACGTGCTCACCGGCGTGGACGAGGCCAAGCTGCCCCTGGTGGCGCGCATGCTCAAGCACCTGGGCACGCTGACGCAGGTGCTGCACGTCACCGCCCACCCCGGCTTCGCCCAGATGTCGGACGGCACCGTTAACGTGTAGCCGCTGCCGGAAGTGTTGGGTGC
>NZ_RAWI01000119.1 GCF_003612125.1 Corallococcus praedator | reverse complement strand
GGCCCATCCCTCCCTGACCTCTCTCGTGCCCCCACCGGGCGATCTTCTTCGCACGCAGAGAAAAGCGGGCCGGTCCGCCGTGGTCGGTCTGATGCTCCTCTGGGGCGCCGCCTTCGTGAGCCCCGTCGTGACCTACCAGGAGGATGTGAAGGCGGCGGAGGGCGAGCTCCTCGCTCACCTGTCGGACCGTGCGGGCCTCCAGGCCCAGGCACTTGGCGCACATCTCGGACTGCTGCGCTCGGAGCTGCAACGGCTCGCGGAGCACCCGTCGCTCAGACCCGAGGATGGAGCAGCAGGACCCGAGGTCGCGCTCCTTGAGAATGCCTTCAGCCACACGTCCCTCTTCTCGGCGGGCGTCGCGCTGGTGTCATCGAATGGCAATCGCATGTGGAGCGACCCGGCGGACATGCCGCTCGGGCGCACACCGCTCGCTTCGCGCGCGTGGTTCCGGCGGACGGTGGAAGAGCGGGTCGCTTCGGTCGGACTGCTGGACGAGGAAGGCGGAGGGCTCGTCGCGGTCGCGGTCCCCATCGTGCGCGACGAGCGTGTCGTGGGCCTCCTCGTGGGCGAGCTCGCGACGGCGAACGAGCTGCTACCGACGACCCCTCGCGGGACGAACGAGTCCATGGTCGCCCTGCTCGGCGAGCGCGGTCGGCTCCTCCTCCCGGCAACGCCCCCGCCACTGCTGCGTCAGCCGGAGCTCGCCACGCGCCTTCGCCCGCTGGTGGACGCTCCCGGGGCCGTCACGCTCGGAGGCACGCGGCTGCTCGGCGCAGCGGCGCTCGTTCCCGGAACCGGCATGCTGCTCGCCGTGCTCGAGGACGAGGCGCGCGACCGCGAGATGCTCAAGCGCCGCTACCTCGGCCAGCTCGGCTTCCACACCGCGCTGCTCGGCGGAGTGCTCCTCCTCTTCACAGTGCTCCTGCGTCGCTCCTACCGTTCGCTGGTGGCCGCGGAAGAACGATTGCGGCGCCAGGAGACGATGGCGGCGCTCGGCACGGCCTCCTCGCTCATCGCCCATGAGGTGAAGAACGCGCTCAACAGCATGCAGGCCGCGCTCAGCATGATTCGCGCGAAGGGAGGGGAGACGACATTGCCCGTCCAGGCGCTGCGTTCCCAGGCGGACCGGCTTGGCCACCTTGCCCGCTCATTGCTGAGCTTTGCTTCCCCCCAGTCCACGCAGCGGCGCAGCTGCGAGATACACCTGCTCGTCCAGGACGCGCTTCAAGCCGTGAGGCTCCTGCCGGAAGCAGCGGATGTCGCCATCGAGACCACGCTGCAGGAGGGGCTCTTCGTGAAGGGGGACCCGACGCTGCTGGTCTCCGCGGTCGACAATCTCATCCGCAACGCCGTCGAAGCCGGCGCCGTGGCCCATGATATAGGCCAGCAGCCCACGCCTCGCGTCGAGGTCCGGCTCCTTCGCGAAGGTGGAGAGGTGGTGCTCGTCGTGGAGGACAACGCCGGAGGAGTGCCCCCGGCCTTCGAGCCGCGGCTCTGGGAGCCCTTCGCGGTGGGGCGGTCGAAGGGTATCGGGCTCGGGCTTCCGATGGTGCGCACGGCCATCCGTGCCCATGATGGAGGAAGCGTCTCCTACACCCGAGTGCCCGGAGGCAGCCGCTTCACGGTTCGCCTTCCGCTCGAGAAAATGGCGTCATGAGCACCTCCCTGCTGCTCGTCGATGACGACAGGACCTTCTCCTCGCTCGCCGCCTCCATGCTGAGCCAGGAGGGTTTTCGCGTCCGGGTTGCTCGCTCGCTGCATGAGACCCGCGCCGCGCTCGCTGCGGAGGCACCCGACCTCGTCGTGTTGGACCGAAGGCTGCCGGACGGAGATGGGCTCGTCTTCCTGCCCGAATTGCGTGCCCAGCTTCCGACGACGGTCGTGTTGATGGTGACCGCGCACGGCGACATCGAGAGCGCTGTCGAGGCCATCCGGGCGGGGGCTCGCGACTACCTGAGCAAGCCGGTCGAGATTGACGACCTGGTGATGCGCGCACGCCGCGCGGCAAGCGACCTCCAGCTCCAGGAACGGCTGCGCCAGGCCGAGAGCGTCCTCGAAGGACAGCATCGGATGGCGGAGCCTCGCTCGCCGGCGATGCAGCGAACCCTCGAGATGCTGGGGCGGATCGCCACCACTCCGCGAAGTCCCGTCCTGCTGCTCGGGGAGACGGGGACGGGGAAGGCGGTGCTCGCCCGCCAGCTCCACGCCTTGCGCCAGAAGCAGGGGGCCTTCGTGCAGATCAACTGCGCCGCGCTTCCGGACACGATGATGGAGAGCGAGCTCTTCGGACACGAGCGCGGCGCCTTCACGGATGCGAAGACGGCGAGGCGCGGGCTCGTGGAGCTCGCGAGCGATGGGCTTCTCTTCCTCGACGAGGTGGGTGAGCTGCCGCTCGCGCTCCAGGCAAAGCTGCTCACGTTCCTCGACAAGGGGGCCTTCCGACGACTCGGTGGCACGACCGAGCTGACGAGCACCGCCCGCATCGTGGCGGCCACCAACAAGAACCTCGAAGCGGAGGTCGCCGCCGGGCGCTTTCGCGAGGACCTCCTCTTCCGGCTCAGCGTGTTCCGGGTGGACGTTCCCCCCTTGCGCGAGCGTCGCGAGGATGTGCTGCCGCTCGCGCGGACGCTCGTGCTGGAGCTGTGCTCGGAGCTCGGTCGACGCCCGGTCCCCTTCTCTCCCGCGGCGGAGGAGCGCCTGCTGAGCTATCCCTTCCCCGGCAATGTCCGGGAGCTGCGCAACGTGCTCGAGCGGGCGCTCGTGCTCGAGGGCGGGCCCGCGCTCGAGCTGCTGTCCCTCTCCAAGGGGGGCGGCACGCCGGCCCTGGTCGATCCCAACGCATTCTCCGTGTCAGGCCCACCTCGGCCGCTCGATGAAGTGGAGCGGCTCTATGTCCGGCACGTGCTCGAACAGCTCGGAGGCAGGCGCATGGAGGCGGCCCGCGCACTGGGCCTGTCCTATCCGACCTTTCTCCGCCGTCTAGAGGAGAACCCACCCTCGGAGTGAAGGACTTAAAAAGTCTTTCATCGTTTGAGGTGTGGGCTTCAAGTTTCTTTCATCCCCCGCTCCTGACGAGCCACGCCCCAGGAGGAATGGGCCCGATCAGGGCTGGCACAACGCTTGCGTAGTCCCCCTTGTCGCGTCGAGCCCCTGTACGGCTCGGCAGATGACAGGGGAGCGCAAGCAATGACTTCGGGTGGAAAAGCGGCAGAGGCGAGACCCTCGTTGAAGGAGATCCTCGCCTCGGATCTGCCAGCTTCGCTGGTGGTGTTCCTGGTGGCCCTGCCCCTGTGTATGGGCATCGCGCTCGCCTCCGGAGCGCCCATCATGGCGGGACTCATCGCCGGCGTCGTGGGAGGCCTGGTGGTGGGCCTCATGGGCGGCGTGCCGCTTCTCGTGAGCGGCCCCGCGGCGGGCCTCGCGGTGATGGTCTTTGGCTTCATCCAGGAGCTGGGCTTCGCCGTGACGTGCGCGGCGGTGGCCGTGGCGGGGCTCGTGCAGGTGGCGCTCGGCGCGCTGAAGGTGGCGCGTTCGGCGCTCGCCATCTCGCCGGCCGTGATCCACGGAATGCTCGCGGGCATCGGCATCCTCATCGTGCTGGGGCAGATCCACATCGTTCTCGGCGGCTCCCCGCAGAGCAACGCCTGGAACAACCTGCGGGAGCTGCCCGGGCAGATCGCCGACCTTCATGGACCGGCCACGCTGCTGGGTCTGCTCACGCTTGGAATCCTCATCGCGTGGCAGTTCCTGCCGAACGGGCGGCTGAAGAAGGTCCCGGGTCCGCTGGTGGCGGTCGTGGGCGGGACCGCGGTCGCGGCCGTGTTGAATGCGGACGTGGCACGGGTGCAGCTGGCGGCGGACGCGCTGTCGGCCATCAATCTGCCTTCCCTTCCAGAAGGGTCCATGTTGGGGGCCTTCGTCGTGGCCGTGCTGTCCCTCGCCCTCGTGGCGAGCGCCGAATCGCTCTTGAGCGCGGTGGCGACCGACAAGCTCCACACGGGCGCGCGGGCGAACCTCGATCGCGAACTGCTCGCGCAGGGCGTGGCGAACACCCTCTCCGGGCTGGTGGGCGGTCTGCCCATCACCGGCGTCATCGTGCGCAGTGCCGCGAACATCAATGCCGGCGCGAAGACGCGCTGGTCGGCGGTGCTGCATGCGGTGTGGATGCTCGCCTTCGTGACCCTGCTGGGGGGGCTCGCGTCCTTCGTGCCCCTGACGGTGCTCGCCGGCCTGCTCGTGCACGTGGGCCTGAAGCTCGTGAACCTGGCCCACATCCGGGAGCTCCGGCACCGGGGCGAGCTGCCCGTCTACCTCATCACCGTGGCCGGCGTCGTGGGCATCAACCTGCTCGCGGGCATCGGCCTTGGACTCGGTGCGGCCATCCTCCGGCTCCTGTGGCAGCTGGGCCAGGTGCGCGTGGAGAGCCACGCCGCCAATGGCGCCCACCAGGTCTGCATCAGCGGCGCGCTGACGTTCGTCGGGGTGCCGAAGCTGTCGGCGGCGCTCGCGAAGATTCCCTCGGGCTCCAAGGTGGAGGTGGACGTGGCGGTGAACATGCTCGACCACTCCGGCTTCGAGGCGCTCGAGAGCTGGGCTGACACGCATCGCAAGACGGGCGGCACCGTGACCATGGAGCCGCTCGAGGACGTCTGGAGTCGGCGTGGCGCGCGTGCGGCCCTCGCTACGGGCCCTGCTGCTGCGCTCCCCCCTTCATCCCCCGCACATCACGTTTCGTCTCTCGCTCCCGGAGGTGCTCAGTGAAGAAGCTCATCAGAGGTCTGCTCGATTTCCAGCGTCACACCCTGCCCTCGTACCGCGCGACCTTCGCGAGGCTCGCGAAGGGACAGACTCCGGACTGCCTCTTCATCAGTTGCTCGGACAGCCGCGTGGTGCCGAATCTGCTCGTCTCCACGGACCCCGGTGACCTCTTCACCGTGCGCAACGTGGGCAACCTCGTTCCGACGGCAGCGATCAATGGACAGCCCACGGCGGACCGCTCGGAGGCGGCGGCGATCGAGTTCTCTCTTGGCTTCCTGCCCATCGAGGACGTCGTTGTCTGCGGACACTCGAGCTGCGGCGCGATGAAGGCGATCCTGGCCGGAGGCGCCGTGGACGGCGCACCGAACCTGGAGAAGTGGCTCGCGCACGGAACGCCCTCGCTCAAGGCGCTGCGGGAGAACACCCAGGTGGGCGTGGGGCTGCCCGAGGCGGATCGCCTCTCCCAGCTGAACGTCCTCGAGCAGCTCGAGCACTTGAAGACCTACCCCATCGTGAGAGATCGGCTCGCGGCGGGGACGCTGCGGCTGCACGGCTGGTGGTTCGACATCGGGGCGGCGCAGGTCCACGCCTACCGGGCTGACCTCGGTCGCTTCGTTCCCATCGACGAGACCGAAGGCGATCGGCTCCTGACGGAGCTGAGCGACGCAGCGGAAGAGCAGTCGGGTCTGCGCGCCGTCCAGTAAGGCCGCATCGAGCCTCGGCGATCCTGCGCCCAGCGCGGATCGCCGGGGTTCTGCTTCTTCGCGACAGACGTGAGCACGCGCGCGCGGCTTCTGTGAGTCCCCCCTTCCGGTTCGTGGAAGGCAGCCGGGAGCGCGCCCTCTGTCGGACCTTCTCGTCGGCGTAAGGCATGGCCCGCAGGCCCTCCGAGGCCGCGTGGGACGCGGCTTCGCGCGGGCCTCCTGACACGCAGCGGACGGTCTCCCACCGCGACGCGTCGGGTGCCGGACACCGGTGGCCCGGAACCCTCCGGGTGCTTGGTGCGCCGCGTCAGGAAGTCGCTAGGTTGGGTGTGCGGACGTGGGGTCCGCCTCTGACTTCGCACGGTTGCGTTCCCCGGAACGTGTCCGTCCGGGTGGGTTCCCGGCCAGGTTGGGAGCCCGGGCCCGTCGTGCAGTAGCATCACGGTGTCTGCGCCGGGGGGAGGGAGGATGCACGATGGTGGTGGAGGCCCCGGAGCCCCGGAAGTTGTCGGCCATCATGTTCACGGACATGGAGGCCCCTGCTGGTCAACGCTGGCGGGATGAGTGTCTTCAGCAGGCCCTGCACGACGAGCATGGACAGCTCGTGCGGGACCTGCTGCCGCGCCACGGAGGGCGCGAGGTGAAGCGGATGGAGGAGGGTGGTTTCCTGCTGGAGTTCGAGGCGGGGTTGTCCGCGGTGTCGTTCGCGCTGGAGTGGCGCGCCGCCGTGGATGCGCGCAACCGCTGCGTGCCGGGTGAGCGGCGCATGGCCATCCGCGCGGGCGCGCACCTGGGCATGGTGGTGCACCGCGATGGCGACGTGTTCGGCGAGGGCGTGAACCTCGCGGCCCGCATTGAGTCCCTGGCGCGTCCGGGCACCGTGTACGTCAGCGAGACGGTGGCGGCGCAGGTGGAGGGCCGGCTGAAGGCGCCCCCGGTGCGGCTGGGCCGCAATGAATTGAAGAACATCAAGCTGCCGGTGGCGGTGTTCCGCATCGACGCGCCCGTGGAGCCCCGGGGCGAAAGCGCGCTCATGTCGCGCGTGCGTTCACTGCTGGGCCGTCGGCGGGTGACCGCGGGCGGTTGAAGCTGACGGACGGGCGCGCGGCGGTATGGTGCCGCGCCATGTCCGAACTCACCCTGGTTGTTGGTTCCAAGAACTTCTCCTCGTGGTCGCTGCGCCCCTACCTGGCCCTGGCCCACACCGGCCAGTCGTTCCGCGAGGTGCTCGTTCCGTTGGATACGCCGGAGACCGCGGCGCTCATCGCGATGCACTCGCCCAGCGGCCGCGTCCCGGTGCTCAAGCACGGCGACACCGTGGTGTGGGACTCGCTGTCCATCTGCGAGTACCTGGCGGAGACCTTCCCCGCCGCGAAGCTGTGGCCCGAAGAAAGCCCCGTGCGGGCGATGGCGCGCTCCGTGACGACGGAGATGCACTCCGGCTTCCAGGCCCTGCGCAGCCACCTGCCCATGGACCTCACCGCGCGCAAGACGGTGCCGGGGCTGGACGCGCCGGGCGTGCACGCGGACATCGCCCGCATCCAGGCCCTCCTGTCCGGCTGCCGCGAGCGCCACGGCAAGGGAGGCCCGTTCCTCTTCGGTGCCTTCAGCATCGCGGACGCGTTCTACGCGCCCGTCATCACCCGCTTCGTCACCTACGGCGTGCCGTTCCGTCCGGAGCTCACCTCCTGGCGCGACGCCGTGCTCGGCCTGCCCGCGATGATCAAGTGGACGGAGGACGCCCAGGGCGAGCCGCCCCTGGCCCGCTACCGCTAGCGTCCCGGCTTCAGAGTCCCAGGGCCTTCAACTGCGCATCGAACGCGGGCGCGTCCGTGAAGACGTGCCCGCGCACGCCCAGGGCCCGGGCCGCGTCGACGAACTCGGGCAGGTCGTCGAAGAAGGCGGCCTCGTCCGGCGCGCAGCCCGCCTTGTCCAACGCCAGCCGGTAGATGGCCGGCTCCGGCTTCACCGCGCCCACCTCGCAGCTCATCACCAGCGCGTCGAAGCGCTTCAGCAGCGGCAAGAGCGGCTTCAAGTACGCGACGTGCAGCGCGTTGGTGTTGGACAGCAGCACCAGCCTCACCCGGCCGACGAGCCCCTCCACGCGCGGCAGCACCGCGTGGTGCACCGTGAAGTGGCTGCTCCACAGGGGCGCGAACTCCGCCATGGGCAGCTCCACGCCCAGCGCGCCGCACACGTCCTGGCGGATGCCCTCCGCGTCCAGCAGGCCCCGGTTCGCCGCCGTCCACCCCGCGCCGGTGAGCCGCCGCGCCGCCTCCTGGGGCTCCAGGCCCGCCCGCGCCGCGAGCCGCGCGAAGAGCAGGGCGTTGTCGTGGAACACCAGCACGTTGCCCAGATCCAACAGCACGGCCTTCACGGCGGGGACAGCGGCCACGGGGATTCCTCCGGGGGACAGGCTAGATGCGGTACGCCCTGGCGACGCCTTCCATCCGTCCGGCCACTTCCTGCAGCCGCCGCGCGGCGCCGGTGGTGGACTTCAGGCTGGCCTGCGTCTCGGTCATCATCGACGACAGGTCGGTCACCGCGCTGAAGATCTGGGCGATGCCCGCGTTCTGCTGGCTCACCGCGCCGGCGATCTGCCGCGCCGCCGCGGCGTTGTCCTGGACGATGGCGGCCAGCTCCTTGAGGTGCTCGCCGCTGGTGCGCACCTGATCCAGGCCCTCCGCGACGCTCGCGTGGCTCTGCTCGGTCATCTTCGCGGTGGAGATGATGGCGTGGCCCAGGTCCCCCAGGATGTCGCGCACCTTCTCCGTGGCCTGGATGGACTGGTCCGCCAGGTTGCGGATCTCCCGCGCCACCACGCTGAAGCCCTTGCCGTGCTCGCCGGAGCGCACCGCCTCGATGGCCGCGTTGAGCGCGAGCATGTTGGACTGGTCCGCCAGGTCCTTCACCGTCTGGGTGATGCCGCCAATCTGCTGCGTGCGCTCGTTGAGCTGCACGATGCGCATGGCCATCTCCCCGGACTGCTCGTGCAGGCCCTGGAAGCCGTCCAGGCTGTCTCGGATGGCGCCCTCGCCCGCGCGGCCCACCTCCTCCGCGCGCGCCGCCACGCCCAGCACCGTCTCCGCCTTCTCCGCGGCCAGCAGCGACGTCTGCTTGATCTCCTGCGCGGTGACCTGCGTCTCCTGGAGCGCGGCCGCCTGCCGGGCCACGTTGCGCTCCTGCACCTCGGAGGCGAGGTTGAGCTCCGCCACCGTCTCGCTGAGCACGCGCGTGCCCTGGTGGAGGCTGGTGGCCGTCTCGTGCAGGTTCTTCATCATCTGCACGAACGCCTCCGTCAGCTCGCCCACCTCGTCCTTGCCCGTCTGGGCCTCCATCACCTGGGTGAGGTCGCCCTCCTTCACGACGCGGCGGACCATCTCGCTCAGCGCGCGCAGGGGGCGGGTGATGCCGCGCGCCAGCATCCAGGAACCCACGCCCACCGCCGCGACGAAGAGGGCCGCCAGTCCCAGCACCAGCCGGCGCATGTGGTTGAGCGGCGCGTAGGCCTCCGCGGGATCCAACTGGGCCAGGAACCGCCACCCGTCGCCCACGTCGCGCACGAGCGTGCCGTTCACCGCGGCCACCGCCACCCGGCCCGTGTCGTCGTGCGCGCCCTTGCGCGTGTCGAACAGCGTCGCGCCGTTCGCGCTCTTCACCTCCATGGAGAAGCTGGGGTGGCCGCGCTGCTGGGCCCGGGCGAGCGCGGGCTTCGCCAGCTCTCCCACCTGACCCCAGTCGAACGCGGCCAGCAGCACGCCCAGGGGCTTTCCCGCCTCGTCCGTCACCGGCACCGCCAGCGGCAGCACGTGCACGCTGAAGATGGGATCCTCCACGTCCACGCCCTCCGCCGTGGTGCGGCCGACCTGGGCCTCGCGGAACCACGCGGACGCGCGCACCTGGGCGCTGGTGCCGGCGTACGCGTCGCGCAGGCCGGACGTGCTGGCGGAGATGGCCACGCCGTCATTGCTGAAGAGCACGATGCCGTTGAGCGTGAGGTAGCGCCGCTGGAGCAGCGCCAGCATCGCGTCGCTGGAGGATGCGTCCTTCGTGCGCAGCGCGGCGCGCAGCACCGGGTCCTCCGCCCAACTGCGCGCGCTGGACTCGCGCTCCGCGAGGGTGGACTCGAGCAGGTCCTTGAAGCCCTCCGCCTCCATGCGCAGCGAGGAGTCGATCTGCGCCTCCGTCTGCCGCCGCATCAGCGAGTCCTGCATCCCGGTGAGGGCCAGCAGGGGCACGCAGGACACCAGGGTCATGTACAGCAGCAGCCGCCCACGCAGCGTCAGGGATCGCAAGAAGAGAGGAGGCATGGCACGTCGGGCGCGAAGAGAGGTAACCCAGGTCCTATACCAGAACCCGGGCCACATACCCCCCGGCCGACTGGCTGCCTACAACAGGGGCACCCGGTCAGGCAGGTCCCGCGCGGGCAGGTTCGAGTAGTCCGCGTCCAGGTCCAGCCGCACCCGCTGCTTCACGCGCGTGCTCAGCAGGCCCCGCATCCTGCCCAGGAACGCGGGCGGCGCGGCGATGACCAGCTCGTCGAAGGACTGCGAATCCACGCCCTTGTCCAGTCGCGCGGACAGCTCCCGCGCGAAGCGGTCGTGCTCCAGCTCCCGCCGTCCGTTGGGGTCGTTCTCCGGCACCGGACCATGCAGCGTGCCCGCGTTGGGATTGTCGGCCTGATTGAAGAGGTCCACGGGCTTGGCCCGGCTCTCGTCATGCTGGAACTGCTCGATGAGGTCCCACTTCTCCGCCTTCGCGTCCGTGGCGAAGAGCCGGGCGCGACTCGCGTTGGCCACCAGGATCCAGAGCCTCTTGTCCGCCATCTTCATGCCTCCCTTGGGTCGTGTCTTGAGGAGTGCGGACCCCCCTCGTCCCCGGCAAGCTTCCCCCAGCGAGCCTCCTGCCCGCCGAGCGGTGTCCAGGCGACCCTTCTGGCGCCCCCTTACGGCAGGAACAATCCACCAGCCACCGTGCTACCGGGCCTTCCGCCCACGTTGACCAACCGCATCCAAGCGGCGACCATCCATGCGGGGGAACGGGACGGGAGTGCGCTGTATGGAGAAGTATTTCAATGTCCGTGGACGGAAGGTGCGTATTGGCCGCACATGGGACAGCTCCATGCGGGGTGGGGCGGTCCAATCGTCACGTGGCGAAAGTTTTTCCGTCGTTGGAGCGATAGATGACCGCCCCTGGGTTGCAGGGTCGCCCCGCCATGGAAACCTGATCCCCCCATGGTCACCGACGATCTCTTCGCCCACACAGTCCTGTCCGGCCACGGTGACGCCGTGAGCGACGGTGGCGGGACGACGCAGGCCCTGATGGCGCAGCCTGGAGAAGAGGTCCAGGAGGGCACGGTGCTGGGCAACTACCAGCTCGAGCGGCTCCTGGGTGAAGGCTCCATGGGGCGGGTGTTCCAGGCGCGGCATGTGCGGCTGGGTCGGCAGGTGGCGCTCAAGGTGCTGCGGCCGGAGCACGCGCGGGACAGCTCGTTCGTGCAGCGCTTCTTCCAGGAGGCGCGCACCGTCAACCAGATCAACCACGAGCACATCGTGGAGGTCTTCGACTTCGTGGACGACTCGCCCCACGGGCACGTCTACTGCGTGATGGAGCTCTTGCGCGGCCAGAACCTGGGCGCGCTGCTGAAGGAAGAGGGGCTGACGCTCGCGCGGGTGCAGCGCATGGCCGTGCAGGTGTGCGCGGCGCTGGGCGCGGCCCACCAGGTGGGCGTGGTGCACCGGGACATCAAGCCGGACAACCTGTTCATCAGCCAGCGCTCGGGGCAGTCGGACTTCGTGAAGGTGCTGGACTTCGGCGTCGCCAAGCTGATGACGACGCAGACCGGCGTGAGCCTCACCGGCACGCTGGATGGCACCATCATCGGGACGCCCGCGTACATGGCGCCGGAGCAGGCCGCGGGCCTGCCGGTGGACGCTCGCGCGGACATCTACGCGGTGGGCAACATCCTCTACGAGATGCTCTCGGGCCATCCGCCCTTCCAGGCGTCGGCCTTCGGGCAGCTGGTGGTGCAGATCATCACCCAGCCGCCGCCGCCGCTGCCCTCGCACCTGCCGTCGGGTGAACCGATGCCGCCCGCGCTCGCGGCGCTGGTGATGCGCTGCCTGGCGAAGGAGCCGGAAGCCCGGCCGCAGCAACTGGCGGAGGTCACCACCGCGCTGCTGCTGCTGCCCGCCGTGACGGCGGCGCCTTCCGCCCTGTCTCCCGTGGAGGAGCTGGAGCGGCCCACCCTGCGCATGCGGGTGCCCTCCGTGCTGCGCGACCGGCGGCTCCAGGTGTCGGCGGCGCTGGCCGCGCTGGCGCTGGTGTCCGGCATCACGACGTGGAAGCGCCTGCATCCGTCGCGCTCGCCCGAAGCCGACGTCGTCCAGGTGGAGGGGGCCACGGCCGCCGCGAGCGGGACGGTCGCGGGCGCGAACGACGCGGTGACGCTGACGGTGCACTCGTCTCCGCCCGGCGCGAAGGTGGTTCGCGTGGACACCGGGGAGGAGCTGGGCGTCACGCCGCTGACGAAGGCGCTGGCCCGGCGGGCGGTGCCGTCGCAGCTTCGCGTGGAGCTGGCGGGCTACGTTCCGCTGGAGCGCGCGGTGGAGCTGAAGCAGGATGCCGCCGCCGCGGAGCTGACCGTGCCGCTCGTGAAGGCGAGCGCGGGGCCGCGCCGCGCGCCGGCTCGCGGGCCGGGCCGCAAGGGAGGAAGCAGGGATGCGGTCATTGATCCATTCGCGGCGCATTGACCGCAAGGCGCTGAGCCTCGTGCTGGCGCTCGGGCTGGGCGCGCCGCTGCCGGTGGTGGCGCAGGAGGCGCCCACGGTTTCTTCGGAAGCCCAGGCGCGCGATCGCTTCTCCGAAGGCAACCTGGCGTACGACCTGGGTGAGTTCGACCGGGCGCTCAAGGCCTTCAGCGAGTCGTACCGCCTCAAGCCGCTGCCCGCGTTCCTCTTCAACATCGCGCAGTGCCACCGGCAGTTGAACAACCCGTCGCGCGCGGCCTTCTTCTACCGGCGCTACCTGGCGCTGTCGTCGGAGGAGCCCGCGAACGCGGACGTGGTGCGCGAGCTCATCGCGGAGATGGACGGCAAGGCGCGCGCCCAGGAGGAGCAGCGCCGGGAGCGCGAACGCTTCACGCGGGACCGCGAGCTGCAGCGGGCGCGTGAGCAGGCCGCGTTGGCGGAGGCGCGCGCCAGCCAGGCGAGGATCGCCGCGAATCCCTCCGCGACGCCGGTCGCCGCGCAGGAGAAGAACGGGGCCTCCGAGGCCCTGGCGATGCAGGTGCCGGAGGGCGCGGTGACGACGCAGGCCTCCAAGCCCTGGTCGCGTCGCTGGTACGTCTGGGCCGGCATGGGCGCGGCGGCGTTGCTCGCGGGCGGTGCGGTGTGGGTCGCCACGGCACCGAACCCCCGGGACACGACGCTCGGCACCGTGGGGCGGTAGGGGCCCGGGGGCCCGAGGTCGGGCTCGCGGCGTCCGGTGTCGCGCTTCCGGGCCACGGCTTCCCGGAGGCGGCGCACGGCCTTCGCGTCAGCGCGGCGGCGGTGGGGCGGAGGCCTGTGCCAGCACCTGCGCGGCGATGCGGCCGATGCGCGCGTTGAACGACACGGCGTCGTGGAAGGTGAGGCGCACGTCGCCCACCTTCAGCTCATCGCCGGGCTGAAGCACCCGGGGCTGCTCGGGCTCCAGCGTTCCGCCATTCACCGTCACCGGCCGGGAGTGCGCCAGCCGCTCCACCGTCCAGCGCCCCTCCGGGGTGGGGTGCAGGGCCAGCTGCTCGCGCGACACCGTGGCGTCGTTGACGACGAAGGTGTTGTGCTCGGCGCGCCCCAGCTTCAAGGGGCCGCGCTCCGCCACCCCCATCAGCTCGAAGCACAGCGCGTCGCCCGCGGGCAGGCAGTCGCGCAGGTCCATCATGGGCAACCGCGTGGCCGACACATTCTGCTCTTCAGGGACGTTCCACGCGCCCGCCTCCCACACCAACCAGGCGTGCGGGTACTTGGCGCTGAACTTCTCCTTGAGGGCCATGTGCTGGCGGATGAGCAACGAGAGCAACAGGGCGCGCATGCTCCACACATAACCCCATCACGACCCCTCGCCGCCACACCGCGTTCGCAGGTGTCCACGAGTGGTCGAATGGCCGGCGAGCGTGAACCTCCGGCCGGACGCTACAGCCGGGCGATGACGGCCCGGGCGAACCGCTCCGGCGCCGCCGCATCCAGGGGGAGGAACAGGCACGGCTCCGTCACCTCCACCTCCTGCAACCGGGTGCGCCCCGCGTTGTCCGTGGCCACGTCCACGCGCGCATACAACAGCCGCGCGCCACCGGACGCCTCCAGCACCGCCTCCGCCACCTTGAACTCCGCCGGGTTGTCCGGCGTGAACGCGTGCGGCTCCGCGAAGCCCCGGGGCGCTGAGGCCAACGTGGGCGGGCGGCGCACCGCGTGGCTGAAGACGCCGTTGAAGAAGATGTAGGAGCGCTCGCCCTCCGTCTCGAAGGCGGTGAGGTAGGGCTGCACCATCACGTCGCCCTCCTTCGCGAGCTCCGTCACCTTCGCGCTCGCGTCGCGCAGCGCTTCGCGCCGGAAGATGAAGACCTTGAGCCCGCCGGCCGCCACCGCGGGCTTGAGCACCACCGCGTCCCAGTCCCGCTCGCGCGCCACCTGCTCCACATCCAGCGTGCCGCCGGGCTCGACCCACACGGTGGGCGTCAGGGGCAGCCCCCGGGCCTCCATGTCCTTCAGGTAGCCCTTGTGCGTGTTCCAGCGCAGCACGTCCAACGGGTTGAACAGCCGCGTGACGGCGTCCACCCGCTGCGCCCACGCGAGGAACTCCTCGCGGCGCAGGTGGCTGTCCCACGCGTTGCGCACCACCGCCGCGCGCACCTGGCTCCAGTCCACGGAGGGGTCGTCCCAGATGACCGGCCGGGCATCCAGCCCCAGCGCGCGCAGGGCGGGCACCAGCGGCGCATCCAGCGGGTACAGCTGCGGCATTCCTGCGTAGGTGATGACGGCGATGTCCAAGGCGACGCACTCCAGGAGCGGGGACGCGTCGGGTTCTAGCGCGCTCCCAGGTCCCGTGCAGCGCTCCCGCACCATCCCGGCTCCGCGCCCCGGGGCACGGGACCGGCCTCAGGCCGAGCGCACGGCCGGCGCCTCCACGGCGGCGAACGACTCCGACTCCTCCTTCGTCAGCGCCGTCGCGAGCGCCTTCGCCTCGCGCGCCACCCGTCCCAGCTCCGCCTGTCCATGGGGGAAGGGGGCCGCGGGGCCCTCCAGCGCCAGGAGTTGCTGGCGCAGTGCCGCGCCGTTGGGCGTGCGCCGCTGCGGATCCTTCTGCAGGAGCGACATGACGATGGCGTCCAGCGCCACCGGCACCGCGGGGTTGAGCTGCGAGGGCGGGACGACCTCCTGATCCACCGCCGCGCGCAGGAGCAGCTCCTCCGAATGGCCGCTCAGTGCGCGCCGGCCGGTGAGGGCCTCATGCAGCGTGAGCCCGAGCGCGAACAGGTCCGCCCGCCCGTCGAAGTCCCGGCCCATGGCCTGCTCCGGTGCCATGTACCCCAGCTTGCCGCGCACGCTGCCGGCCACCGTGAGGTTCGCGCGGGCCGCGTCGCGCGCGATGCCGAAGTCCGACAGCTTCACCTCGCCGATGCGCGAGATGAGGACGTTGGGCGGGTTGACGTCGCGGTGCACCAGCCGCAGGAGCTCTCCGTCCGGGCTCGTCTTGCGGTGCACGTAGTCCAGCGCGGACGCCAGCTCCGCGGCCAGGAACGTCGCGGCCGAAAGCGGCAGCGGCTTGCGGACCTGCGGCTTGAGCACGCCGCTGAGCGGCAGCCCGTCCACGTACTCCATCGCCAGGAAGTAGGTGCCGCCGTGGCGGCCCAGGTCGAACACCTGGACGATGTTGGGGTGGTTGAGCGACGAGCACAGCTCCGCCTCGCGGCGGAACATCGTCACGAAGGACGCGTCGTCCGCGAACGACGGCAGGATGCGCTTGAGGGCCACCTGCTTCTCGAAGCCGCCCTCGGGCGAGTACGTGGCCCGGTACACCTCCGCCATGCCGCCCGCGCCCAGCCGCTCATGCAGCACGTACTTGCCCATCACCTCCTGCTCGCGCAGCGACGCGAGCGCGCTCCGGGTGCGCTCCAGGAAGTGCCGCGCGAGCACCGCCGTCAGCGCCCCGGTGGCCACGAAGAAGAACGCGCGCACGCAGATGAACAGCGGCGCCAGCGTGATGAGCGGACTCTCCGGCAACAGCGGCCGCACGAAGCCGAAGTAGAGCGTCAGGTACTCGGCCGCCACCAGCGCGCCCGCGGCCAGTCCCAGGCGCGGGTTGCTGCGCAGGCCCGCCAGCGTCACCAGCGCGCCCCAGATGACAATCGTGGGCGCGGTGAGCGCGTAGACGGGCCCCTGGTAGCGCAGGTCGAACGTCAGCACCACCGCGGGGATGCTCACTTCAATCGCCACGTTGAGCCACGGGATGGCCGGGTGGAAGACGCCCTTGCGCAGCACCGCCCACATCACCGCGTAGTAGCCCGCCAGCACCGCCGACAGTCCCATCAGCGCCAGCGTCAGGTCCCAGCCCATGGACGGACCCAGCGCCGCGGCCACCACCACGCAGATGCCGGACAGGATGCTCATGAAGCGCGCGACCGACAGCTCACGCGCCTGCGCATCGCGCCGCAGGTGCCCTTCGAGGAAGCGGGAAACGGTACTCGACGGATTCCGGGTGATCATGTGCCCCTCTACTCTAGACCTTGTGCGCCCGCGTCATGAGCACGCTCCCCCACACGTTGGGTGCGCTCCTACCACACCTCCAGGTACACGGCGGACGCTTTGAGTCCCACGAAGTGGACTTCACGGGTCAGGTATCGCTGAAATGTTGCACCCCGGGTCCTCTGCCGCGTGCGAGGTCCGGGGTGCTTCTCGACGCTCCGACCTTTCTCGGCACTGCCTATCCGGCAGGAGGCTTCATGCGCAGCTCCCCCCGCTTATTGCTGGCCGCCCTGGGCGCGGTCCTCCTTTTGGGCAGTGCCTGTGGATCCGATGATCCTGAAGTTCCCGTGGTGGTGTGCGGCGACGGCAAGAAGGAGGGAAGCGAGCAGTGCGACGACGGCAACAAGGAAGGGGCCGACGGGTGCGAAGCCAACTGCACGCTGACTCCGTCGAAGTGTGGCGACGGCGAGAAGGAAGTCACGGAGGTCTGTGACGACGGCAACGCGGTGAGCGGCGACGGGTGCGAGGCGGACTGTACCGTCACGCCCACCAAGACGACGCAGTGTTGGGCCACGCCTCCCGCGGCGCTTCCGGACGGCGCCACGTGCGCGGTGACGAAGGCGGGCACGGCGGGCACGCTGTTCACCGGCGTGGTGCTCACGGACGGTGAGACGTTCCTGGGCGGCCAGGTGCTGGTGGATGCGCAGGGCGTCATCACCTGCTCCGCGTGCGACTGCTCGACGGCGGCCGGCGCCGCGGACGCGACGCAGGTGATGTGCCCCACGGGTGTCATCTCCCCGGGCCTCATCAACCCGCACGACCACATCAGCTTCCAGGGCGCGCCCCTGGCCAGCAACAGCACGGAGCGCTTCGAGCACCGCAACGACTGGCGCAGGGGCAACAATAAGCACACCCAACTGGACAACCCGGGCAATGCCAAGCCGGACGCCATCCTCTGGGCGGAGCTTCGCCAGGTGATGGCGGGCACCACCTCCGTCGCGGGCGCGGGTGGCCAGAAGGGGTTCCTTCGCAACCTGGACACCAACACCCTCGCCCAGCAGGAGGGCCTGGGAGAAGGTGCCGCGGACTCGGACACCTTCCCTCTGGGTGACAGTGACGGCACCGAGTTGGTGGGCAGCTGCGCCTACGGCTCCTTCCCGTCCGCGGCGGACGTCGCGTCGCGCACGTCCGCATACCTGCCGCACATCTCCGAAGGCATCGAGGCCTCGGCGCTCAACGAGTTCCGCTGCCTGTCCTCCGGGGCGGCCAGCGTGCTGTATCCGCGCTCGGCCATCATCCACGGCGTGGGCCTCACCGCCCGGGAGATTTCGCAGATGGCCGCGCACGGCACCGGCCTGGTCTGGTCGCCGCGCACCAACGTCTCGCTGTACGGCGACACGGCCATGGTGACGGCGTTCAAGACGCTGGGCGTGTCCGTCTCTCTGGGCACGGACTGGATCCGCTCCGGCTCCATGAACCTGCTGCGCGAGCTGCGCTGCGCGGACCACCTCAACTCCACCCGCTACGCCAAGACCTTCACCGACGAGGAGCTGTGGCGCATGGTGACGGCCAACGCGGCGGACGCGGTGGATGTCTACGAGAAGGTGGGCCGCATCAAGCCGGGCAAGCTGGCGGACCTGGCCATCTTCCGGCAGGGCGCCTACGCCGGATCTCCGTACCGCGCGGTCATCGCTGCGGATCCGCAGGACGTGGTGCTGACGATGCGCGGTGGCAAGCCGCTCTACGGCGACCAGGCCCTGGTGGACGGCCTCAAGGGCGCGGACACCTGTGACGCGCTGGCCGTGTGTGGCACCCAGAAGGCCGCGTGCGTGCAGTCGGAGATTGGCAAGAACCTGACGGCGTTCCAGGGCTCGACGGACACCCGGAACCTCTACCCGCTGTTCGCCTGTGAGACGCCCGCCAACGAGCCGACGTGCGAGCCGGCGCGCAACGCGGTGGGCACCGTCTTCCCTGTCGCCGCGGTCAACGGCTCCACCGTCTACTCGGGCGTGTCGAGCGCGGACGACGCGGACGCGGACGGCATCCCGGCCGCCACGGACAACTGCCCGGCCATCTTCAACCCCGTGCGTCCCATGGACGACGGGCGCCAGGCGGACACGGACGGCGACGGCGTGGGCGATGCGTGCGACCCGTGCCCCCTGGAGGCGGGCACCACCGCCTGCGTGGCCTTCCGCGGTGAGGACGACGACCACGACGGCGTGCCGACGTGGCGTGACAACTGCCCGTACGTGGCCAACGCGAACCAGAAGGACACCGACGCTGATGGCAAGGGCGACGCGTGCGACGGCTGCCCCTCGGCGGCCGGCGCCTGCGAGGCCACCGACCCCTCGGACTTCGACTACGACGGCATCCTCGCTCCCGGCGACAACTGCCCGCTCGTGGCCAACGCGGACCAGAAGGACGCGGACGGCGATGGCGTGGGCGACGAGTGCGACCCGTGCCAGGTCGCCAACGCCAACGGCGCCGCATGCCCCGTCACCGTCTACGACGTGAAGACGACGCCCTCCTCCGGCAAGACGTCGCTCGTGAACACCAAGGTGGCGGTGGACGACGTGGTGGTCACCGCCGTGGATGCGAAGGCGACGCGTGGCTACTGGGTGCAGGTGGCCAACTATCCGGCGGGCAAGGGGGCGGAGAACTCCGGCCTCTACATCTACTCGGACAAGGCGGCCGTGGCGGTGGGTGACAACATCCGGGTGGAAGGCACGCTGAAGGAGTACTTCGGCCTGCTGGAGGTCACGGATGCCACGGTGACGAAGCACAGCTCCGGCAACGCGCTGCCCGCGCCGGTGCTCGTGCGCACGGAGGCCATCCGCACCGGTGGTCCCCGGGCGAAGGCCCTGGAGGGCGCGCTGGTGGAGGTCCAGAACGTGTTCAACACCGGGCTGGAGAACAAGCAGCGCGAGTTCATCGTCGATGAGAACAAGGCCGGGACCCCTACGGTCACGGGCCTGATGGTGGACGACCAGGCCTACGCCTACCCGACGCAGGTGCTGGGCACCGAGTACCGCGTGCTGCGCGGCGTGCTGACGTACACCTTCAGCGACCACAAGCTGCTGCCCCGGGGCGTGGCCGACATGCTCACGCCGCTGCCGGCCCTGACGGCCTTCACGTCCGGCGGCTTCGCGCGCGTGGGCAACGCCAGCGCCATTCCCCAGGCGCTCACGGTGTCGGTGGCGTTCGCCTCCGTGGTGGACATCACCGTGTCCATCACCTCCAGCGATTCGGCGGCGTTGAACGCGGTGGGTGGACAGGTCGTCATCCCCGCGGGCCAGACGAGCGCCACGGTGGCGCTGCAGGCGCTGGCGCCCTCGGCGGCGGTGACCCTCACCGCGACGCTGGGCGCGTCCTCGCAGACGACCACGTTGCGCGTGCTGGGCACGGACGAGGCCGCGTCCATCACGAACCTCACGCCGCGGACGCAGGGGCTGGCTCCGGGTGGAACGGGGCGCTTCACGGTGACGTTCGACCGGCCCGCGCCGGCCGGCACGACGCTGGGGCTGACGGTGTCCCCCGCGGGCTTCGGCACCTTCACCAACGCGACGGTGGCCACCGACGCGCAGAGCGCCACCTTCGACTTCACCGTGGACGAGGCCAGTACCGGCGCCGGGACGTTGACGGTGACGCATTCCGGCCAGACCCTGGACGCCACCGTGAACGTCATCACCGACGTGCCCCGGCTGGTGTCGCTCTCCCCGTCCACCGCCACGGTGAACGCGGGCGCGCAGCAGGTGTACACGGTGACGCTGGAGTCCGCGCCCACGACCGCGGTGCAGGTGCTGCTGTCGCTGACGTCGCCCACGGGCACGCCCTTCGGCGCGCTGGCCAGCACGTCGGTGACGGTGAACCCCGGTGAGACGACGGCGACGGTGGTGTTCACCGCGGCGGCGGACGGGGAAGGGGCGGGCTCCGTGGCCGCCTCGCTCAACGGCATCACCCGCACGGGCGCGCTGACCGTGCTGCCTCCGCCCCCGAAGCTCGCCAGCATCACGCCGGACGTGGTGACGGTGAACGCGGGCAAGACGCAGGTGTTCACCGTGACGCTGGACCGCAAGGCCCCGGCGGGCGGTGCGGTGGTGGACGTGGTGCTCGCGCCCTCGGGCGTGGGTGAGCTGTCGTCCGCGACGGTGACGGTGCCGGAGGGGCAGACGACCGCCTCGGTGACGTTCACGGCGGGGAGCGCGGAGGGCAGCACCCAGCTCAACGCGTCCTACGCGGGCGTGACGAAGTCCGCGGCCATCACCGTGAGCCTCGTCGCCAACGTGGGCCACGTGGTCATCAGCGAGGTCTGCGGTGGCACGACGGCGTCGGCGACCGACGAGTTCGTGGAGCTCTACAACCCCACCAACCAGGACGTGAGCATCGGCGGGTGGAAGGTCCAGTACCGCTCCGCCACCGGCGCCACCTACTCCGGGTCCTTCACCCTGAAGGCGGATGCCGTCATCAAGGCGCACGGCTACTACCTGATTGGCAGCAGCACCTTCTCCGACCCCAACGTCACCGCGGACGAGACGTCCGGCATCAACTCGTCGGCCAGCATGACGGCGGGCGGCCACATCCGCATCGGCACGGGCGCCATGGGCACCACGGCCACGGATCCGAACACCGTGGACCTGATGGGCTACGGCACGGGCGCGGGCCCGGAAGGCAAGGCCGCTCCGGCGCACCCCGCGTCCGGTGGCAGCCTGGAGCGCAAGGCCAAGGCCACCTCCACCTCCGCGACGATGGCGGTGGGCGGCGCGGACGAAACCCTGGGCAATGGCTACGACACGGACGACAACTCGACGGACTTCGTGACCCGCGCCGTGCGCCAGCCGCAGAGCTCGAAGAGCCCGGTCGAACTGCCGTAGCGCGCGGACCCCGCTCCGCTTCCCTCGAAGGTGGAGGGAGGCGGGGTGTACCGCCGTCGTGAATCCCCTGAAATGACAAGACGCCCGCTCCCCAGCGCATCGGGGGGCGGGCGTCTTCGTTTCCGGGGGGCGCTGGCTAGCCCAGCGGGCCGCGCACGTGCAGGCCGCCGGAGAGGATCTGATCCAACGACGCCATCAGCGGGTCGTAGTTCACGATGGCGCGGAACAGGTTGTGGTGCAGCAGGATGCCCAGGTAGCCGCCCATCATCGTGTGGGCCATGTGCAGCGGGTCCACCTCTTCGCGGAACTCCTTGCGCTTCTGGCCGTAGCGGATCATCCCCGCCAGCACCTGCACGTAGATGGCGATCTTCTCCCGCAGCAGCTCGGTCACGCGGTCGTTGGACTCCGCGGACTCGGCGGACAGCATCCCGAAGAAGATGCCGTACTCGCGGTGGTAGCGCAGGAACTGCGAGGTGCGCGAGACGACGAACACCAACTGCTCCCGGCCGGAGAGGATCCGGCGCTCGGTGAGCAGTGGCAGGAACTCCGCCTGGTAGCGGGAGTGCAGCTCCTCGATGGCCGCCAGCAGCAGGTCTTCCTTGGTGGGGAAGTGCCAGTACAGCGCGCCGGGCGTCATCCGGATGGCCTTCGCCAGGTCCGACATCGTCGTCGACAGGTATCCCCGCCGAGCGAACAATGTGATGGCGGCCTCCAGGATTTCGACCCGCGTCCGCGCTGCCCGCTCCTGCTTGATTTCGCGCTTCGCTGGTTCCTTGCTCATTTCCGGGTAAATCTACACCTCACGAGATAAGCGTCACCTTAACGATTTCGGACGGCGCGGCGACGCGCAGGGGCGGGCCCCAGAAACCGGTGCCCCGGCTGACGTACAGGTGGCGGTCGCCCTCCTGGAAGAGGCCGGCGTCGTGCTTCCAGATGGCGGACACGGCGACGGTGAAGGGGAAGAACTGTCCGCCGTGGGTGTGCCCGGACAGTTGCAGTCCCATGCCGGCCTTCGCCGCCACATCCCAATTGGAAGGTTGGTGTGCGAGCAGCACGGAGGCCCGGTCCGGGTTCCGGCCGGCGAGCGCGGCGTCCAGGTTGTAGCCCTGCGGCCCGTTGCGCATGGACCAGTCGTCCACGCCCACCAGGTCGAACGCGCCGCCCGCGTCCCCGATGGACACGTGACGGTTGCGCAACACCGTGATGCCCAGGCCCGTGAGCGCGTCCGCCCAGGCGCTCGAGTTCCAGTAGTACTCATGGTTGCCGGTGATGAAGTGCGTGCCCGCGCGCGCCTTCAGGTTCTGGAGCGCGGCCACGGAGTGGGCCAGGTCGCTCACCGTGCCGTCCACCAGGTCGCCGGTGATGGCCACCAGGTCCGGCTTGAGCGCGTTGGCCCGGCGCACCAGCTCGTCCATGAAGCGGCGCTGGATGATGGGGCCCACGTGGATGTCGCTCATGTGGACGATGCTGAAGCCGTCCAGGGCCTTGGGCAGGCCGGGCAGCCGCACCGTGACTTCATTCACCACCGGCGGGTGGAAGGCGCTCCACATGCCAAAGCCCGTCAGGCCGCCAGCTGCCAGCACCGCGCCGCCCGCGGTGGCCCGGGCCAGGAACCGGCGCCGGTCCTCGTCCACGCCAGGGGGCGGGACGGTGACGGACAGCTCCGCCAGGGAGGGCGTCGCCACCGGCTCCGGGGATGGCGCCGCGACGGGGGCCTTCACGCCCCGGTGGCCCCGCGTCCGGGCGACGAGCCAGCGCACCCCGCCCAGCGTCGCCAGGGAGAGCAGCAGGTACACGGCCACGCCCATCCACGTCCACGACATGACGGCCATGGCGAACGCGGAGGGCAGCACGCGCGTCACCACCCACGACAACAGCAGCGGCAGGCACAGCAGCGTCAGCAGCACCTTGCCGGTGAGCCGCCACGCACGGCTTTCAGACGTGTCCCGGAACAGGCGCCGGTACAGATAGATGTGGACGTAGACCGCCGCGACGCCGACGAAGAGGAAGAACAGGATGAAGCGCAACGGGCTTTCCATGGCGGCCCCATCCTCTCGCGCACGCGTCACGGCGCAACCGGCGCGCGCGTGAAGAAGCGTGAAGCGATGGGGGCGAAGCGGGGAAGCCGGTTATTTCCGGGCGTCGCCCAGTGCCACGCCAATCTGCTGCCACTCCTGGGCGTAGGTGCCACGGGAGAAGGCGCGCAGGTCGTCGGACGTCACCGTGCCGCGGGTGAGCGCCGTGTCGAGCGCGCGCACGATGGCGGCCTTGTGCGGCTGCTCCACGAAGGGGTTGTCCTCGCGGAACACCTCACCGAAGAGCGACTCCAGGCGGCCGTCCTGCTTCAGGCGCTCCACGATGCGGTTCTGCGACACCGGCGCATCCGAGTGCGCATGCAGCATGGCGGACGCGATGCCGCTCTGCGCGTCGGCGTCCGGGAACTCCTCCAGCCTGTCTCTTATACAAATCTGACGCTGCCGACGAACTC
>NZ_RAWI01001197.1 GCF_003612125.1 Corallococcus praedator | reverse complement strand
GGATTAGTCTGATGCTGAACGGCATCTTTACCAATTCCAGGTCGAAGTTCTATGCCACGCGGATGCACTTCAATCATGGTTCCGTAAGTATCAAGTGCGAGGGCAACATAGCTGTCTGGATTAGAGGCAAACGGAACAACTTTTCCATTCAGAAATTCGGCTAAAACTTGAGCGACGCGAAGCGGGTTATCGGCAGCGATCGAGATGTGGTGAATCATGTTTAAACTCCTTGTTTTCTGATTTGACTATTCAGAAATCCATTGACAGGTCAGCTTTCCGTCAACCACAATCCAGCGGCAAGTTAACTGCTTGGATGGTGCTTTCGGCAAGATAAAGCGCGGAAGTGTGACTTTTTCGATCGAGATTGAGCGTGTCATGATTGAATTCTCCTTGTGTTGATTTGAATGAGGAATTAAGAG
>NZ_RAWI01001196.1 GCF_003612125.1 Corallococcus praedator | reverse complement strand
GACGTCGAGTGCGTCGACTACTCGAAGTGGACCGAAGCCTGGTCCGAGATCAAGGGCTGACCCACACCGAACACCGGGGGCGGCGGACCCGAACCGTCGCCCCCGGTTTCCACCCGGAGCACACATGACCGCGACCGTGACACCCGCCGAGGAGCGCCCGACGCGGGCGGTTCCGCCGCCGCGCACCACGGCGCCGCGCCGGCTCTCATCGTTCCTGACGGCGCACCCGCGCACCCGCCTCGCACTGCTGCTGACGGCCCCGCTGTTCTGGCTCGGCGTCGTCTACATCGTCGCGCTCGTGCTGCTGCTGGTCACGGCGTTCTGGCAGGTGGACTCGTTCACGGGCGAGATCATCACCGAGTGGACCCTCGACAACATCATCACCGTCCTGACCGGCGCGCTGTACCAGACGGTCACGG
>NZ_RAWI01001195.1 GCF_003612125.1 Corallococcus praedator | reverse complement strand
GCCATATGCCAGTGCAATTGCTGTACAATGCACAGGCATTGAAGATCACAATCAGAAATATAATTAGCAATAATGACCTCCAATCACGCCTGTTTTATATACCTTTCAGCCTTTAACACTTACTTTATCTGAACCACCCCGACGTAATTCACCGATAAAAGGCCAAATGTCTCATGGCTTCCCCTGCTGTGCCAGTCACGCCCAATGTCGAATTCAACATCGCCTCGACCTATGCCGTTGATCATCGTTCGCCCGGCAAATGGCTGTGGTCGCACCTCATGCGCTACCGCTGGATACTCATTTCGGTTTTGTTTAACAGTGTAGGCAATGCTGCTGGCGCGTTCACCGCACCGTTCCTGATCGGTGCAGCTTTCAATGTGTGGCTCTCACCCAACCCCGATTTGGGCAAAATTGCGCTG
>NZ_RAWI01001194.1 GCF_003612125.1 Corallococcus praedator | reverse complement strand
ATGCCCTGTCGATGTTTCCCTATCCCTCTGGCAATCTGCACATGGGGCATGTCCGCAACTACACGATTACGGACGTAATCGCTAGGGTGCATCGAATGCAGGGGTTTCGCGTTCTGCACCCGATGGGCTGGGATGCGTTTGGGCTTCCGGCTGAAAATGCGGCGATCGATCGCGGCGTCAGTCCGGCCAGTTGGACTTACGAAAATATTGACCAGATGCGCCAACAGCTTCAGCGACTCGGTTTATCCTACGACTGGGGCCGCGAAGTCGCCACCTGTTCGCCCAATTATTACCGATGGACGCAGTGGCTTTTTCTGGAGTTCTTTAAAGCCGGACTCGCGTATCAAAAAGAAGCGGCTGTCAATTGGGACCCGATCGATCAAACCGTCTTGGCAAACGAACAGGTCGATAGCCAGGGT
>NZ_RAWI01001193.1 GCF_003612125.1 Corallococcus praedator | reverse complement strand
GCACTGGATGGCGTAGATCTGGTCGTTGTGGGTGTAGATGGTGAACAGTCCAAATATGTGATCAACGGCATTTGCCGCGAACGTAACCTGACGGCGGTCTACGCCGGGGTGTATGAACGTGGTGAAGGCGGCGATGTGGTGATCATTCATCCGCCGCCGACCCAGGGTGAACGTCCGTGTTATGCGTGCTGGGCGGAACAACTCCGTGAAGATACCCCTGTGATCAGCGAATCCGAAGGCAGCACTGCGCTGGATTACGGTATGATCGGTGCGGATGGCACGCTGGAAGCCGAACCCGCGTTGTGGCTGCATGTCGTCCGGGTTGCCAGTATTCAGGCCGAGTTAGCCCTGAATGCGCTGCAATATGGCACGCCGACCTACCGCGTTTACCCCGCCGATACGGTTATTCTAGCCAATGT
>NZ_RAWI01001192.1 GCF_003612125.1 Corallococcus praedator | reverse complement strand
CCGAGATCTACACCCTAGAGTTCGTCGGCAGCGTCAGATGTGTATAAAAGACAGGTCATGCACCGCCGACAGCGCCAGCGTGTAGCGGCCCGGGACAGGGGGCCGACCGAAGAGGACGTGCTGCACGTCCAGGGCCACTTCCGCCCCCGTCAGGCGAGCGCTCAGCACGTCCGAGACGAAGGCCTCCGCGTACACCGGCCCCAGCGTCCCCGTCGCGATGACGCCGGCTGGGTGGTAGTCGGGGTTGAGGCGGTTGCCGTAGCGCCGCACAAGGTGGCCGGACAAGAGGGAGTAGCCCTCCATCATCCCCAGCCACACCGAGTTGGGCGTGTCCCCTCCCACCATGAAAAGGCGCACCATCTGCCCCCAGTCGGACAGCGTGTCCCAGTCCTCCTTCCTCACGAGGCCCGCCCCTTCCCC
>NZ_RAWI01001191.1 GCF_003612125.1 Corallococcus praedator | reverse complement strand
GGCCCAGGCCGCGGCGAACCAGGGTGACCGCGCCCGGGAGGCCCAGCTGCTGCGCGCCGCGCTCGCGGCTGGAGCCAGCGGCAGCGAGCGGCTGGCCCTGCTCTCACGGCTCTGCGAGTCGGAGTCCGTCCAGGGCCGGACCCAGGAGGCCGCCGCCGTCTGCGGGCAGATCGTCACCGAGGCCCCCGGCTCCAGCGCGGCGCAGTTGGCCCAGCGCCGCCTGCGTCAGGCCTCGCCCGCCACGGCTCCGGAGTCTGAGCCGGCCAGGGCCGCCCCTTCCCAGCCCGCGCAGTAGGGGAGGGCGGCAGTCCACATGACCGATGCTTCCGGGGCCTGGGTCCTGGATAATGGGAGCATGACGTCGGACGTGCACGCTCCCCCCGTGAACAGCCCCCGGAAGTCGCCGCCGCGCTCCCCTAC
>NZ_RAWI01001190.1 GCF_003612125.1 Corallococcus praedator | reverse complement strand
GCCTGGAGATCATCATCAGCGACGAGCAGGTGAAGAGCGTCTTCGTGAACGTGTTCGGCGGCATCACCGCTTGCGACGCGGTGGCCAACGGCATCGTCCAGGCGTTCGAGCTGCTGGGGGCCAAGGGCGAGCACGTGGACATCCCGCTGGTCGTCCGGCTGGACGGCAACAACGCCGAGCTGGGGCGTCAGATCCTCACCGACGCCGCCCTCCCGGGACTGGAACAGGTGGACACGATGGACGGAGCGGCCCGCCGGGCCGCCGAGCTGGCCGCAGGCTGAGGGGCGAACTGACATGGCGATCTTTCTGAACAACGAGTCCAAGGTCATCGTCCAGGGCATGACCGGCTCCGAGGGCCGTAAGCACACCCAACGGATGCTGACCTCCGGCACCAACATCGTCGGCGGCGTCACCCCAGGC
>NZ_RAWI01001189.1 GCF_003612125.1 Corallococcus praedator | reverse complement strand
CACCACCACGCCGGGCGCCTTGTAGCCCTCGGCCGCCACGCTGGGCAGGCCGCGCGATTCGAGCAGCGTGCGCACCTTGGCGCCCAGCGCGATTTGTTCGGCGCGCACCTTCTCGAAACCGTAGTCGCGCGTTTCCAGCATCACGTCTCGCAGCTGCACCAGGGCATCGGTGGGCATGGTGGTGTGGTAGGCGTGCTGGCCCTTTTCGTAACCCTCTGCGATCTGCATCCACTTCTTGAGGTCGCACGAGAAGCTGGAGCTTTGCGTGCCGTCGATGGCCGCGCGTGCACGCTCGCTGAGCATCACCATGGCGCAGCACGGCGAGCCGCTCCAGCCCTTCTGGGGCGCGCTGATGAGCACGTCCACGCCGGTGGCGCGCATGTCCACCCACATCGCGCCGGAGGCCACGCAGTCCAGCAC
>NZ_RAWI01001188.1 GCF_003612125.1 Corallococcus praedator | reverse complement strand
GGCTTGATCGTCGAGTGCTTCTCGCGCTGGATGAAGGGCTCGGGGTCGAGCCCGAGGAGGCCGCCCAGCGAGCGCAGGAAGGCCGTCGTCGAGGCGATGCCGATGGGCGCCTGGAGGTAGGGCTTGCCCAGGATCTCCGCGAGGCCGCGTCCGAACTCGCGGTAGAGGCAGACGTTGGCGTCGGCGTTCACGAGGTGGCGCATCTCGGCCACGTGGGCGCCGAGCGGCATCACCATGTTCACCTCGGCGCCGATGCCCTCGATTAGGCGGCGGATCTCGGCGAGGTCCGAGGGCATGTTGAACGCCCCGTACATCGGCCCGAGGATGTTGACGCGGGGCGCGGCGCCATCGGGCCGGGGCGTCTCGGGCGGCATCCGGCCCTTGGTCATGCCGAACTCGGTGAAGATCCACGACATGGCCC